>DASRCS010000031.1:0-15569 GCA_035652995.1 Pyrinomonadaceae bacterium | reverse complement strand
CGCAGCACCACGAGCGTTGGGACGGGACGGGCTACCCCGTCGGCCTGCGCGGCGAGCAGATTGATTTGAACGCGCGCATCTTCGCCGTCGCCGACACGTTCGACGCCATCACGAGCGACCGCGTCTATCGAAAGGGCAGGTCATACGGCGCGGCGGTCGCCGAACTCGAAGAGTGGGCGGGAAGACAGTTCGATCCCGAAGTGGTCGAGGCGTTCCGGCGCGTGCCGCGAGAGGAGTGGGACGAGTTGCGCCGGGCCTCGCTGATGAAGAACGCGGGGGAAGCGTCCGGGGTCTTGGCCGCGTCCGCCGGCAACGTCGGGAGCGGCGCGGCGCTCGGCAACAACGCGGCGGAAATTTCAAACGCCGCCCGGCCCCTTCCCCTCACCTTCAACCGCTGAAGGCTTTAAAGCCGACGGCAGTTGCGCGCCCGCGTCGCCGCCGCGGCCCGAAGGCCGGCCAAGAGACATCACAGGCCATGTCTTACGACATTCAACCGGCGGCGACCGCCGAGGCGGCGATGCCGCACGAGTATCTCGAAGAGAGCGACCGGCGCATCCTCGTCGTTGACGACGAGGAGCAGGTGCGAGACCTCTACTCGATGTTCCTCTCCGACGGCTACGAGTGCGCGACGGCCCCCTCGGCGGACGAGGCGCTCGCGATGCTGGCGCGCGAGGAGTTCGCGCTCGTCATCTCGGACATGATGATGCCGGGCCGCAACGGCGTCGAGCTTCTGCGCGAGATCGTCGTCCGCTTCCCCGACACGGTCGTCGTCATGTGCTCCGGCGTTGACCGCACGCAGCGCGTCCTCGACGCCGTCCGCCTCGGCGCTTACGACTACCTCATCAAGCCGTGCGACCTCGACGTGTTGGCGCTCACGGTCGAGCGCGCGCTCGAACGCCGCTCGCTGCTCCGCGCCGCGCGCCGCTACAAGCTCGACCTCGAACGGCGCAACGAGGAACTGCGCCGGAGCAAGGCCGAGCTTCTGCGCCTGCAATCGCAGATCGTCCAGAACGAGAAGATGGCCTCCCTGGGGCAGTTGGCCGCGGGCGTGGCGCACGAGCTGAACAACCCCGCGGGCTTCATCCAGGGAAACATGGACGTGCTCGACGAGTGCGCGCGCGGGCTGGAACGTCTGCTCTCCTTCTACGACTCCGTGCCGCTCGCCGCCGACGTTGCCGTGCGCGTCCGCGAGATCAAGGGGGCGATTGATTACGACCACACCATCGCAGACCTCCGCTCCATCGTCGCCGACTGCCGCGTGGGCGCGGAGCGCATCTGCGATGTCGTGCAGAACCTCAGAACCTTCTCGCGGCTCGACGAGGCCGAGTTCAAGAAGGTGGACATCCACGAGGGACTTGAGTCAACGCTGCGCCTGCTCTCGCGCTACTACGGCAAGGGCGGCGCGGCGCTCTCGCGCGACTACGGCGGGCTGCCGCCGGTTGACTGCTTCGCGGGCCAGCTAAATCAGGTGTGGCTCAACCTGCTCGTCAACGCCGCGCACGCGGTCAAGGACGGCGGCGAGGTCTCGATCACGACGCGGCTCGAAGGCGACTCCGCAGTTATCAAGGTCAGCGACACCGGCTGCGGCATCGCGCCCGAAAACCTCTCGCGCATCTTCGACCCGTTCTTCACCACCAAGCCGGTCGGCGAGGGGACGGGCCTCGGACTCTCCGTCACCTACTCGATCATCGAGCGCCACCGCGGCACCATTAAAGTCGAGAGCGAGCCGGGCCGCGGCACGGCCTTCACCGTCACGATCCCCGTTGACGCTCCGCACGCCGAAGATTACGAGTGACGCGAGGCCGCCGGAAAATCCATCCGCGAAGGAAGAACAAGGAAGGGAATTGAACTGATGAACTACAAAATCATGGTGGTTGACGACGAGCCGGCGAACCTGCGCCTGCTCGAAAGGCTTTTCCGGCGCGACTACCACGTCCTCACGGCGGCGTCGGGGCAGGAGGCTTTGCAGTTGCTCGAACAGCACGACGTGGCGCTGCTCATCACGGATCAGCGGATGCCCGGCATCACCGGCATCGAGCTTCTGAAACGCACCGCCGGCTTCCGCCCGCACATGGTTCGCATCGTGCTCACCGGCTACACAGACATCGGCGCGCTCGTCGAGATGATCAACTGCGGGCAGGTTTACAAGTACATCACGAAGCCCTGGAACAACGACGACCTGCGAATCACGGTCGAGCGCGCCGTCCAGCACTACGAGACGAACAAGTCGCGCCACGAACTCGAACTCGCCAACCGCCGCCTCTCCGCCCGCCTGCAACAGATGACGCGCGCCGTCGTCCGCTCGATCTCCGACGCGCTCGAAGCCAAGGACGAGCACGTCCACGGCCACGCGCGCCGCGTCAGCGGCTACGCCGTCGCCGTGGGCCGCCGCCTGCGGCTCGACACGGCGACGCTCGAACAGCTCGCGCTCGCCGCGGTGCTGCACGACGTGGGCAAGATCGGCACGCCCGACGCGATACTTCTGAAGCCGACGCCGCTCACCGACGATGAGCGCGCCGTCATGCAGACGCACCCGGAGCGCGGCGCGCGTATGCTCGCGGGCGTGCCGGAGATGGAGGACGTGGCGGCAATCGTCCGCCACCACCACGAGCACTGGGACGGCACGGGCTACCCCGAAGGACTCGCGGGCGAGTTGATCCCGCTCGCCTCGCGCATCCTTCACGTCGCCGACGCCTACGACGCGATGACCAGCCCGCGCCCCTTCCGCGACAAGATAGACCACGACGCGGCGGTCGAAATCCTCAAACGGTCGGCGGGCACGCAGTTCGACCCCGAAGTCGTGCGCGCCTTCTGCGGACTCGAAACGCTCGCGCAGATTCGGCGCGGCATCGCCGAGGCCGCGTGCGGCGACGCCGCGTGGCTCTCGCCCGGCGCTTCGGTCAACGCCGCGCTCCTCTCGCGCGCAGACCTCGTCGGCCAGTTCATGTGCGAGCCTGCGCTGGCCGCGCGCGTTCTTCGCGAGGCGAACGCCGGGCGGGGAAGCGGGCCGACATTCGACATCGAGTCGGCCTGCGCGCGCGTCGGCGACGAGCGCCTGCGCGCGATCCTCACGAAATCGGGCGCGCGCAAATCTCACGGCCTCGACGACGCGCGGTTCAGGGAGCACTCGCTGCGTTGCGCCGTCGCCGCGCGCCTGCTCGCCGAGCAGACGGGCATACTCGCGCCGGACGAGGCATACGCCGTCGGCCTGCTCCACGACATCGGCGAGCTGCTGCTGCGCTCGCTCTTCCCCGAAGAGATGGAGAATATCGTCTGGCTCGGCGAGGACGCGCGCGTCGAGCGCGAGGTCGCGAGCTTCGGCCTCGATCACGCGCAGATAGGCGAGTGGATTCTCGAAGCCGCGGGACTGCCGCGCGCGCTCGGCGCGGCCATTCAGACGCACCACGACGCGATGCGAATCAACGCGCCCGCCGCACTCCTCTTGCACATGGCGAACATCATCGCCTGCGCCCAGTCGCCGACCGAGATCACCGCGCTCGACGCGCTCGGCTCCGACCGCCTCGCGCTGCTCCGCGTCACGCGCGCCGACCTCGCCCGCATCCACGAGCGCACCGCCGAGACGGTCGAAGGCCGCTGGATCGTCACGGCCTGAGGGGCCGCGCTGTAAACGAAGACACAAAGTAAGGACGAAGCCCCGTCAGAGGCGGCAGAGTGTAGCCCACGGCGTCGGGCCGTGGGGATAAAGCCAGGTAAGAATAATCAAGCCCCGGAGGGGCGAAAGAATTTCGTGCTTGAGTTTCAACGCACCCGAAACTCTTTCGCCCCTCAGGGGCTTCGATGTTTTTATTGTCGCCCGTTCCCGCGGCTCACGCCGTGGTACATTCTGTCGCCGCCTCCGTCGGCTCGTTTCTGCCGCCGACTTCCGTCGCCGAGTCTCAGCGTCGCACCAATCCAAAATCCAAAATCCAAAATCGGACGTTTTGCCTCCGAGCCGGGAACGGCATAAACTGTCGCCACAGCATTCAAATCAAACGAGCGAGGTGGCAGGCCGTGACTCCGACGAGAGAGGGAAGCGTGAAGACCGTCCAGACGACGCCGTTCGAGGGGCAGCGTCCGGGCACATCGGGGCTGAGGAAGAAGACGCGCGTCTTCATGCAGCCGGGCTACGTCGAGAACTTCGTGCAGTCGGTCTTCGACGCCGTGCGGCCCGACGAAGGCTTCGGCGGGCAGACGCTCGTCGTCGGCGGCGACGGGCGCTACTTCAACCGCGAGGCGATTCAAACCATCATCCGCATGGCCGCGGCCAACGGCTTCGCGCGCCTCCTCGTCGGTCGCGGCGGCATACTCTCGACGCCCGCGGTCTCCGCCGTCATCCGACGCCGCGAAGCCTTCGGCGGACTCGTCCTCTCGGCGAGCCACAACCCCGGCGGCATTGACGAAGACTTCGGCATCAAGTTCAACACGCGCAACGGCGGCCCCGCGCCCGAAGCGATCACCGAACGCATCTACGCCGAGTCGCAAAAGATCACGCGCTACCTGACAATCGAGCAACCGGACGTTGACCTCGAACGCGAAGGCTCGACGCGCGTCGGCGGGACGGAAGTCGTCGTCATCAACTCGCTCGAAGATTACACCGCCGTGATGGAAGAGCTGTTCGACTTCGACTCCTTGCGCGCGCTCTTCGCCGGCGGCTTCACGATGGTCTTCGACGCGATGAGCGCCGTCACAGGCCCCTACGCGCGCCACATCATCGAAGAGCTACTCGGCGCGCCCGCCGGCACGGTCATCAACGGCGAGCCGCTGCCCGACTTCGGCGGGCACCACCCCGACCCGAACCTCGTCCACGCCTCCGAACTCGTCTCGCGCCTCTACGGCGAAGACGCGCCCGACTTCGGCGCGGCCTGCGACGGCGACGGCGACCGCAACCTCATCCTCGGTCGCAGATTCTTCGTCACGCCCGGCGACTCGCTCGCGCTCATCGCCGAGCACGCGGCGCGCTCGATACCCGGCTACCGCGAAGGACTCGCGGGCGTCGCGCGCTCGATGCCGACGAGCACGGCGGTTGACCGCGTCGCGGAGAGTCTGGGCATTCGCTGTTACGAGACGCCGACGGGCTGGAAGTTCTTCGGCAACCTTCTCGACGCGGGACTCGCGACCATCTGCGGCGAAGAGAGCTTTGGCACCGGCTCGAACCACGTGCGCGAAAAAGACGGGCTGTGGGCCGTCCTGTGCTGGCTCACGATTCTCGCGACGACTGGCAAGTCAGTCGAAGAGATCGTGCGCGACCACTGGCGCGAGTTCGGTCGGAGCTACTACCAGCGCCACGACTACGAAGGGTTGGACGCGGCGGCGGCGGGAGAGATGTTGGACGAACTGCGCGGCAACCTCTCGGCGCTCGCGGGCACGCCGTTCGCTGACAGCCGAGTCGAGCGCGCCGACGACTTCAGCTACACAGACCCGGTTGACGGCAGCACGACATCGCGGCAGGGCATACGCATCTTCCTCGAAGACGGCTCGCGCCTCGTCCTTCGTCTTTCGGGCACGGGCACGGCGGGCGCGACGCTCCGCATCTACCTCGAACGCTTTCGCGAAGACGGCGGCGACGGAGACCTCGAAGAAATCCTCGCGCCGCTCGCCCGCGCCGTCCGCGACTTCCTCAAACTCCGCGAGCGCTTCGGCACGGACGAGCCGACAGTCATCACCTGAGCGCGCACGGAAGTCTGCAAAGCAATGTAAGTTTGAATTGTCGAAGGAATGAATCGGGGCGGAGTGATTTGAACACTCGACCTCTCGGTCCCAAACCGAGCGCGCTACCAGGCTACGCTACGCCCCGCGGTTGACTGACAAGCGCGACGTGATTTCGTCGTCGCGTAAGCTGTCGGCATTCTAAAGACCGCTTCACTCGCGGGTCAAGCCGCGTGTCGTGAGGCGCTCTCGGAGGAAGCGGCAGGCTTGGTCGAGGGCGCGTGCGCGGTGGCTGCTTGATCGCTTTATCTCGTCGGGCAGTTCGCCGAAGGTCTGCGCGTGGCCTTCGGGGATGAAGACGGGGTCGTAGCCGAAGCCGCCCGTGCCGCACGGCTCGTGCGCGATGCGTCCTTCGCAGCGGCCCTCGAACGTCCCGACGGAGCCGCACGCGGGGTCTGCAATCGCGATGACGCAGACGAAGCGCGCGCGCCTCTCCGCGTCGCCGGTGGCGGCGAGTTCGTCGAGGAGCTTCGCCATGCGCTCGGCGTAGGTCGCGTGCTGTCCGGCGTAGCGCGCGGAATAGACGCCGGGCCTGCCGCCGAGCGCGTCAACCGCGAGGCCGGAGTCGTCGGCGAGCGAGAGCAACCCGCTCGCCGACGAGTAGTGCAGGGCTTTAAGCTTCGCGTTCTCGGCGAACGTCGTGCCCGTCTCCTCGGCCTCCGAGATCGAAGGGAACTCGGAGAGCAGGCGCAGGCGCAGCGGCAGTCCGGCGAGGCGTTGCGAAAGCTCTCTGATCTTGCCGGCGTTGCTGGTCGCGACGAGAAGCTCTATGTGCTGGGTCATGGTTGCTGAAAACGGCTCTCTCCTTTTCGCTTTGCAGACGACCTGCTTCGTCTTTTGAAACTCGCCGCGTGGCCCTTCGGACGTGAATGACGTTGCCCGCCGCGGCGTTCGTGTTTAGAATCGTGCCGTGGCGCGCGCCGAACCTCGCGGCGCGTGTCGAGTTGAAGTCTCGGAGTCCATTCTAAAATTCTGAAGCGCGCTTTGGCACGGGCCGCGGCAGCCCGGCGCGGACGCACACGAGTGAACGAACAGGGTCAACAGGGCAAGCAGGACGGGCAGTTCGCGCCCGCGCGCGAGTTCGCGCTGTGGCTGCGCGCCTTGCAGAGCTTCTTCAACACGGCCAACCACCCGCTCAGCGCCGACGAGCGCGCCGAGATCGCGACGCGCAATTTCAAGTGCGAGACGCGCGTCATCCACGACACGCTGCTGCGCTGCCTCCACCTGCTCGGAAGCTTCGAGCAGGGCGAGCAGACGCAGGGACTCTCCGACGCGAAGAACTCTCTGGGCGAGCTGTCCGACATGCTCAGGGACACGTTCCGCCTGAGCGGCGCGTTGCTCGAAGCCCCTTCGGTGAGCAATAGCGGCTGGGCCGGACTCGGAAGCGTCATCGAGCGCGAGTTGAAGCGCTCGGACGCCGCCGCGCAGATCGTCAAGGCCGGGCAGGACGCGGACGCCGCGCACGTCCCCGCGCCGCTCGTCGCGCTCGCGAAGGGCCTCGGCCCCGACGAGTTGGGCGAGGACATGCTCGCGATCTTCTTAAGGTTCGCGCGGCTGCTCGCGCTGCTCCGCTTCATCGAGTCTTCGCTGCGCGGCGACGCGAAGCTCAAGCGGCTGCTCGCGGTCTTCGCGCTCGTCAACGAGGAGACGCGCGCGCTGCTCGACTTCATCGAGGGGCGCGCGTTGCGCGTCGAGGGGCTTGAAAAGTCGGGGAGGGAGATACTCGACGGCACGGCCTACGCGATCAGGATGGAGCTGCGGAAGGCGTTCGAGCACGAGCTTGTCGGCTTCTGCTCGATACGACAGCCGCCGCAAATCTACGCGCGGGCCGAGAACGCCTGCGGACTGCTGCGCGACTGCTACCAGCAGTCCGTCGTCGCGCTCGCGCAGAGCCACGACCCGGCGCTCGCGGGCGAGCGACTGTTCGACTCGTTCGAGACGAAGCTCGAACAGTCGCTCGCGCTCCGCCGCGACCTCTGGCGCTTGATCCAACTCGTCCGCACGGCGTCGGCTGAATCGCTCACGACCGCCCAACTGCTCGAAGGGATAAACGACTTCCACGAGGGCAGCATCCGCCACCTGATGTACAAAGACTGGGAGCCGCTCGAACGCTTCGTCGAGGAGGTCGAGTCGGCGCGCACGCCCGCCGAACTCGCGCAGACGCTCCACCGCTTCGAGGCGTTCCTCGAAACACTCTTCGGGCAGGTGAACATGCGCGCCGTCCTCAACGGCCACCCATTCGACGCTAAGGAAGAGGTCAGAGGTTAGAGGTCAGAAGTAACTGCTTCCGAGTCGTCCTGCCTTAAGCTGAGCGGCGCGTGAGATGTTTACTGACCTCTAACCTCTGACCTCTGCTTTTTCAACGAGGCGCGAAGCGCGTGATGATCTCGCCGAAGAGTCCGAAGGGCGAGCGTGTCTTCTTCTCAAACCCGACATCCGCAAGCCGAGTCTCGCCGACGCTGAAGCCGCGCCGCGCGAGCGCCGCGTCGAGCGCGCCTTGGTCTTGAGTCTTCGCGCCGTTGCGACGCGCGAAGTAGGTGACGGCCGAGCGCGTCGAGTCGCGCTCGTCCGTGAGCGTCACGGCGAACGGCTGCTCGTCGAAGAAGTCTTGCGAGGCGGCTTTGAACGGCGCGGTGTTCTGAAGCGTCTGACCGGAGGCGTGCGCCGCGACAGAGCGCCGCACGTCTTCCTCCGAGCCGACGACGAGATAACCTCCGACGAACGCAGCCGCGCCGCGCTCGTCGTCGGGCGAGATCAGGATGTCAACGTCGCCCTCGTGTTCGGTTCTCGCGGCGCGACCGAGGCGCTCGCGCACCTGCGCTTGAAGCGCGTCGCGGTCGCGCACCGACGCGATCAAAAGCCTTCCCTCGCTCGCGGCGTCGAGCGTCGCCGTCGCGACCTCCGGCCCGCACGCGCGCAGGAACTCTCGCGGCTGCGCGATGCCCAGAGGCTTGAGCAGTGCTTCGAGCGCGAGCGTGATCGGCGTCGCGCGCAGAACGTCAACCTGCGACGAGAGCGCGACGCCGAGTCCGTGCCACGCGGCCTCGGCGGTGCGGAAGTCGTAGCGCGTGACCTGGTAAGTCTCCGGCGGGAGCAGCGCGCCCGCGCCTTCGCCGTTCGGGGCCGACGTTGCGAACGAAGCCTGCATTCGCTGGGCCGTGTCGCCGAGCAGTTCGAGGAAATAGTCGTCCTCGACGCGCCCGCCCGCGACGCGCGAACTCCATCCGAAGCCGCCGATGGTCTGGTTGATCAGTTGCGGCAGCACGGTCGCGAGGACGCTCTGAATCTTCGGGTCGGACGAGACGCCGCCGACGAACGCGGGCGCGAAGACCTCGACGACCTTCGCGGCGCTCCCCCTCGGCGCGAAGCCGAACGCGAGCGCGGTGTCCGCGCCGAGTCGCGCGCGCATCCCCTTCAACTGCTCGTTGCCGGCGAGGCTCGGTCGCGCGCCGCGCTTCACGTCAAGACAGGCCTTCACGACCGACTCGTCTTTGCCGACGACGACCTCGCTCTCGTAAACCGCCGCGACGATGGTGCGCCGCTCGCCGCCTTGCTCGGCCCACGTGAAGAAGGGAACGTCGTCAACCTCCTTGCGCTCGAACGCGACGCCGCCGTCGAACGAGCGCCGCGCGAAATCGCCGATCAGTTTTTCGACCGCCGACTTCACACGCCACTCGCTCGTGTGCGTCTCGACGACGAGCGCCGCGCGCGGCTTGTAGCTGAGAGCGTCGCCGGACTCAGCCGCCTCGAAGCCGAGCACCGCGACGGCGACCTGCGCGCGCGCGAGCACCACCGCGTCGCTCGGCCCAATGCCGGTGAATGAAATTAAATCCGTCAGCCGGTCGTTCGTCCCGCCCGTCTCGACGCCAGCCGCCGGCGCAAGCTCTTTCCAGTCGTCGGTCGAGGTGACGGCCTTGAGGATGTCGCGCAGGCTGTTCGCCTCGACGTAGATGATCGAGTCGGCGGGGACGTATGCCGCCATGTCAACCCTTTCGGGCCGTGCCCACCAGAGCCACGCGAAGGCCGCGAGCGCGAGCAGACAGATGACGACGAGCGTTATGCGAAACAAGCGCATGGAGGCTCATCCTAACGTTCGCCGCGAGCGTGAAGCAAGGCACGGCGCGACGCTTGACGCCGACTCACGTTTCGTCTCGCGAAACGTCCGAAGCGTTCGAGAGTTGGCCGGAGATAATCGAGAGAGGCGACGACTCAGGCCGAAAATCTGTCCTCCGTCGTGGCCGCGCGCATTTCTGGAAACTGGCCGGGAGCAATCCTGGAAGGCCGGTTAAATTGCGAAAAATAAGTAAGTTAAACGGTGCAAAATATTGATTGACAGGCGACGTTGCGCTGTTTTATAGTTTCTTTGGAAGGTGTCACGCGCGCCGTCCGCCTTTGAAGGCGAAGGGCCGCGGGACTCCGCAGACGAAGCGGCGCTGTTTCGGGGATGTTCTTACTGACCGAGGCTGCGCGCCGCGATTGAAACTCAACCGACAAAGGCACACCACGCGCGAGCGTGGGCCGCAAAGCTTACGGGAGTCGAATGCGCGAGGCGGCTTCGACTTGGCCGGGTTGCCGAAGGGGAGTCTCCCTTTTGAGCGGCAGCGAAGACGATTCAAAAGTCTTCGCCGCCCGCAGCGATCTTACTCCTGCCTTCGGAAGCTAAAGCGTCAGCCAGCACAGGCTTCATCTTAAATCCCCTCCTCAGGCGAGCACGCCGAACGCCGACCGAGCGCGGCGCTGTTCGACAAAACAGGCCGGCAGAAAAATGAACTCCGCAGCAACGAAGACGCAAACGCCGCGCTGCCACACGACTCACGCGAGAGTCCTGCGCGCGCGCGCGCGGCTACGACAGAACCGCATCAAGGGCGTTACGACCTCAAGGAACTGACAGACTATGTTTAGAAAAAAACTCGGCAACAAGGGCCTCGTCGGACTCGACATCGGCTCAAGCTCCGTGAAGGCGGTCGAGCTTTCGGGGAAGCCCGGCTCGCTCTCGCTCGTCAACCTCGGCTTCCAGGGACTTCAGCCGGACACGGTCGTTGACGGACAGATCATGGAGTTGAACGACGTGTCGGGCGTCATCGCCTCGGTCTTCGGCGGCGGCCAGTTCAAAACCGACCGCGTGGCCGCGGGCGTTTCGGGAAGCTCCGTCATCGTCAAGAACATCATCGTCCCGCAGATGACGCGCGAGGAGCTTGAGGAGTCAATCGACTGGCACGCCGAGGAGCACATCCCCTTCGAGATTTCCGACGTGAGCCTCGACTACCAGGTCGTCGGCTCCGGCGCGGACTCTCTGCACGTGCTGATGGCCGCCTGCAAGCGCGACTTCGTCGCCAACCTCAAGCAGGCGATCCAGCTCGCCGGCAAGCAGCCCGCCGTCATTGACGTTGACGCCTTCGCCTTGCAGAACTGCTACGAAGTCAACTACGAGCCTTCCGAGAACTCCGTCGTCGCGCTCCTCAACGTCGGCGCTTCGACGATGAACATCAACATCCTCCGCGGCGTCACGAGCGTCTTCACGCGCGACGTTTCGGTCGGCGGCAACCAGTACACGGCGCTCTTGCAGAAGGAACTCGGACTCACCTACGAGCAGGCCGAGGCCGTCAAGCGCGGCGGCGCGCAGCCCGACGCGGGCGGCGAGCCGGTTGACGTTGACGGCGCTCTCGAAACCGTCTCGGAGATGCTGGCGCTCGAAATCTCGAAGACGTTCGACTTCTACCGCGCGACCGCCGAGGACGGCGACGGCTCCGTGCAGAGGATTCTGATTTCGGGCGGCGGCTCGAAGCTCAAGGGCTTGCCCGAATACCTCTCGAACCGCTTCGAGATGCCCGTCGAGCGGCTCGACCCGTTCCGCAAGATCAAGGTTGACGCCCGCCGCTTCGACCCCGACTACATGCGCGAGGTCGTTCCCGAAATGGCCGTCGCCGTGGGACTCGCCCTGAGAGGAGTGGATGCTTAAATGATCAAGGTTAATCTCTTAGACTCCGTCACAGAGCGCTCGCACACCGCGGCGGTCGTCGAGCAGAAGGTCGCGAATCCGCGCGTCCGCTTCTGGATGGTCGGCGCGTCGGTCTTCGGGCTGCTCGCGCTGGTCATGGTCTTCGACTACGTCAGCGCCGCGGCTTCGCAGGCGTCGGCCAAGGCGGAGCTTGAGAAGCAGAAGCAGATCGCGGCGCAGATGGCGGCGGTCAACGCCGAGCAGCAGGAGCTTGAGAAGAAGCTCAAGGACATACAGACGCGCATTAATGCGATCAAGCAGCTTCGCACCTCGCAGCAGGGGCCGGTCTCTTTGCTCTCGCAGGTCAACTCGCGGCTGCCGTCCGACCCGGACTTCCGCCTCCTCGCCGTCGAGCAGAAGGGCGGCGACCTCACCATCGAGGGCCAGTCGCCGAACGAGTACGCCGTGACGCAGTTCGCGCGCAGCCTGGAATTCTCCGACGGGATGTTCGTCAACGTCGGCATCGAGGCCGACCGCAAAGAGGTGCAGGTCGATCAGGCCGACATTGACCCGAAGGCCGGGCCGGTTGACACGACCTTCAAGCCCGAAGTCTTCCACTTCAAGATCAAGTGCAAGTACGCGCCGAGCCAGCCCCAGCCCGCGCCGCAGACGGGTCAGCCCGCGAAGCCCGCGGCGCAGCCCGCGCCATCGAACCAGGTCGCACAGAAATAGCGCGCCTCAAACAGCACGGGAAGGAAACGGACGATGTTTAAAATAGAAGTTCTTCAAGAGAAACCCTGGTACCTGCAAGTTGCCGCGTTCTTCGGCGTCGCGCTCCTGATCTACGGCGTCTTCTGGTACTTCGTCACGTCGGGGACGCGCGCCGAGACGAGCGACATCGAGGCGCAGGTCGCGCAACTTCAGAGCGCGAACGCCGGGGCGGTCGTCGCCTCGCAGCGGCTCAACGAGTTCAAGGCCACATACGCGCGCGCGCAGGCCGACTACGAAGACCTCAAGGCCCTTCTGCCCGAGCAGCGCGAGATCACGATGGTTCTTCAGAACGTCCAGGATCGCGCGCGCGGCCACTTCCTCACGCTGCGCCGCTTCACGCCGAAGGACGAGGTGCAGCAGGACTTCTACACGGGCAAGCCCGTCGAGGTCGAGGTCACGGGGACTTACAACGACGTGGGTCAGTTCTTCGCGCAGCTCGCCTCCTACCAGCGCATCGTCTCGATCACGGACTTCAAGGTCGCGAAGCTCGGGAACGAAGCGAAGGGGCAGGACGCGAAGGACGGCAAGACCGTCAACGCGCAGTTCCTCCTGACGGCCTACTACATCTCGCCCGAGAAGTTGCAGCCCGCCGCGCCCGCGCCCGCGGGGCAGCCCGCCGCGCCGACGGCGGCCAACCCGGCCAGCCCGACTCAGGCGGCGACTCAGGCCGCGAACGCCGGCAAGTGAGAAAGAAACACTGATCGCAGGGAAGAGAACCATGAAGGAAAAACTGTTCAGCGCAATCAAGACGGTTTCGGCGGTCGCGCTCGTGCTCTCGGCGGCGGTCGCGGTCGCGGCGCAGACGGCGAGCACGACTTACCAGGGCGCGTCGAAAGACCCTTACCGAAAGTACGTGCCGCCCCTCAGGCGCAAGGCCCCGGAGAAGAAGGTCGTGCCCGTCGCCGTCCCGCCCATCCAGCAGCGCATTGACAGCTACAAGGCGCAGAAGCTCGCCGCGATGAACTTACAGCAGCCCGCGCCGAAGCCGACGACGGCGCTCACGCTCTCCGAGGTTCAGGTCATCGGCATCTTCCGCACGCCGCGCGGCTACGCGGCGATGGTCGAAGCCACGCCGATCAATCTCTCCTACGTCGTCTATCCCGGCGAGCGTTTCTACGACGGGATGCTCGTCGCCATCGAAGAGCAGCGGCTCGTCTTCCGACGCCAGACGCACTGGACTGACGGCCACGTGGATGTCGCCGTCGAGACCAAGCCCCTGCGCCAGCCGACGGTCGCCGACTCGCTGACCGCGCAGAAGACTTCCAACGAGAAGTCGGACGCGAAGCCCGCCTCGTCCGCCGACACGAAGGCCGAGGTCAACGCCTTCGTCGAGGCGCTGAAGGCGCTCGCCGCCGGCAGCACGCAGCAACAGCCGCAGTCGGGACAGGATTCTCAGGGCGCGCAGGCCAGTCAGAAGCCTTAGCCGCCATCGCGCCCCACGCCCGCCGAAGAAACTCACGCCCCGCCGTTCGAGCCTCAAGCCCGCCGACGATTTTGACCGGAGGTGAAGTAACGAAAGGCCGCGGCCCCGCCCGCGGCCACCATTTGACAACATGACCTTGCCGGCTGACCGCGTTGTGCGGCGCGCGCTTAGACGGGCGGCGAATTTTCGCCAGCCCGGCACGAGCGTTAGCGTGTGGCGGAGAGGCCGGAGGGGTGATGCTTCCGAAGGATGAAGAATATGGCTTACAAGAAAAATCTTTCCGCGGCCACGGCGAGAGGCGCGCTCGTCCTCGCGCTCGTGTGCACGCTCTCAAGTCTCGCGCTCGGCAGGACGCACGCCGCGTCCTCGACCGAGCGCCCCCCGCTCGTCGCGACCTCGCTCCGCGCGATCACGTCGGGCGACGCCACGCTGATCGAGATCGCGGGCACGGCCCCGATGCCCTTCAGCGTCAGCAGGCCCGACGAGCGCCGCCTCGTCGTCGAGCTTCCCGGCGTTGACTCGACGCAACTCTCGCCGGCCTACGCCGTCACCTCGCCGCTCGTCGAGCAGGTGACGGTCAACCACGTCCTCAAAGAAGGCGAGGCGGTGACGAGCCTGCAAGTCTCGTTGCGAGCGCCCGCGCGCGAGCGCTCGCACCTCGACGGCAACAGCCTCGTCGTCGAACTCACGCCCGACGCGTCGAAGGACAGGAAGGACGGCTCGTCGTCCGCCGCGGCGGACTCCGGCGCGCAGCAGTCGCGCACCTCGAACCCGAACCAGACGGCGCAGGTCTCGCAGGGCGCGCAGTACGGCCAGCCCGGCTTCGTCGGCGAGCCGATCAACCTCAACGTCGTCAACGCCGACATCCGCGACATACTCAACTACATCACCGAGCAGTACGGCGTAAACTTCGTCGTTGACTCTTCGGTCAAGGCCGTCCCCGTGACGATCAACGTGACGGACGTGCCCTGGAATTTCGCGCTCGACTCGATCCTGAAGGCGAACCGCCTCGGCATCGAAGTCAACGGCAACATCCTGCGCGTCGCCACTCTCGACGTGCTGAAGGACGAGGCGAAGATTCGCGCCGAGGAGGAGTCCGCCCGCGCGCAACTCCGCGAGGCGCAGCTCCAGAACGCGCCGCTCGTCACGGAGATCATCCGGCTCAACTACGCACGCGCCGGGGGCACGCTCGCGCTGGCCGCCGGCTCGACCTCCAGCTTCGCGGGCGGCAACACCCCGACGAGCTTCTCCGGCGGCACGGGCGGCGACGCTTCGGGCGGCAGCGGCGAGACCGGAATACTTCCGATCATCGCGCGCCGGCTCTCGAAGCGCGGCGGCATCGAGGTTGACGGTCGCTCGAACACGCTGATCGTCACCGACGTGAAGGAGAACATTGACGCCATCCGCCGCCTCGTCGAGCTGCTCGACCAGCCCGAACCGCAGGTCGAGATCGAGACGCGCGTCGTCGTCGCCAGCCGCAACTTCTCGCGCGACCTCGGCGTGCAGCTCAACGCCATGGCAATCTCTTCGCGCGGCGGGCTGGCCGGCATCAACACCGCGCCGGGCGCTCCCACCCCGCCCCCCTCGAACATCCTCGGCCCGCGCCCCCTCGGCGTCCCGCAGAACATCACCAACCCGACGGGCGCTCTGGGCGCGGCCAACCCGAACACGGTCATCGGCCTGACGACCGGCATCTTCGGCACGGCGCAGATCAGCGCGCTCATCACCGCC
>DASRCS010000030.1:0-33741 GCA_035652995.1 Pyrinomonadaceae bacterium | reverse complement strand
AAAGGCATCGAGGTGGTCAACTCTCAGCTAGAGAAGATGGGGTTGCAACATTTGCACGCGCGCACCAACACCGGATTTGAGATTAAGGTACACGCCTCTTTGTTCGCGCTGGCGTGTTCAAACATCAACTAGCAATCAGGGCATTATTTATATTATTTCGCATCTGGTCGGTGAAGTTGATACGCTCCTGTGCGTCTGAAAGCCTCTCATAATAGTTCTTCTGCCAGCTATACTCATCGGAGAGAAGATACAGGAGTATCGACGCCTTACATCCGTTGCTACCGGTGGCCTCGGGAATATACGTCTCATCCCCCGTTCCCACTTCCGGAGGCTTTTCGGGCTTAGGCGCAGGCTGAAACACATCTATCTTTATCGTAGGGTGATCAATATAGATTGGACCGATGGCTACAAGAGTTACGGACAGAAGAGTCAATCCAACCAACGTACATGTCACCCAAGATAAGATATAAAGCCACCTTTGCCGCCGTCCCTTGGGCAATATCTGGCCGCACTTTTTGCAATAATATGCCGAGGCCAGATTAGGTATTTTGCAGTTACTGCAAATCGTTTGTGCAGCCATGATAGGACTTATTGTTAGGTAAGGACTTTATCGTTCGTTACGCAGTTCGGTGCGCGCCTCGACAAGCCTTTGCTGTCTCCTCGGCAGCGAACCCGCCATCAGTTCGACCGGGTCGATTGTATTGCTCTACGAGTAGAGTCGTAAAGAACTTTTTCGCATCTATGCAGACGAGGGGGTGTGTGCAAACGTGGGGCGTTGGTGATAGGCTATTGTGTAAATTCAAGCCGGATTATTCGGTCGGGTGAGGCGGTCGCGTCGGGGTGAAGCGCGGCCCGCAAGTCTCGCTCAGGCGTGAGGTGAAAGAGAATTTGAGCAAGCAGCTTGACGGAAACGATCTGTCGGAAATCATCGCGGAGAATTTCGGCGCGAATGCCACATACGTCGAGGGCCTTCTGAGCCGGTACCGCAGCAACCCCGCGCTGGTGGACGAGGCGTGGCGCTCGTACTTCACGGAACTGCTCGGCGAAGAGCCTGCGGGCGACGGCGCGCGCGGCGCGAACGGCAACGGCTCGGCTGCGGAGGGGAGCGGCGCAACTCCAACCGCCATCGCGCCCGCTGAAACATCAGACGGTCAGGCAGGCGCGCAGACAGCAATTCAGGCGACGCAGCCGGCGCAGCAAGCGACGGCGACGGGCGCACAACCTTCGACCGCGGCGCGGCAGCAGGCGGCGACACAGCCCGCGGCGGCGCAAAGGGGCGAGGCGCAGCCGATTCGCGGCGGCGCGCTCAAGATCGTCGAGAATATGGAGACGAGCCTCGGCGTGCCGACGGCCACGTCGAACCGACTCATCCCCGTCAAGGTTCTTGAAGAGAACCGGATCATCGTCAACCAGTTTCTCAAAGAGCACAAGCGCGGCAAGGCGTCGTTCACGCACTTCATCGCCTACGCCGTCTTGCGCGCGCTCGACGAGTTCCCGCAGCTCAACGACGGCTTCGCAATCGTTGACGGCACTCCGGCGCGCGTCCGCCGCGGCGAAGTCAACCTCGGCGTCGCAATTGATCTTGAGAAAAAGGACGGCACGCGCACGCTCCTCGTGCCGAACATCAAGAACGCGGGCGCGATGAGCTTCGCCGGGTTCCTCGCCGCCTACGACGACGTGGTGAAGCGCGCGCGCGAAGGCAAACTGGGGCTACCGGATTTTCAGGACACGACGATTTCGCTGACGAACCCAGGAACAATCGGCACGGTCTCGTCGAACCCGCGCCTGATGGCGGGGCAGTCCGTCATCATCGCGACGGGCGCGATTGAGTACCCGGCGGAGTATCACGCGATGACGCCCGAAGCGCTGTCGCTTCTCGGCATCAGCAAAGTTCTCAACATCTCTTCGACCTACGACCACCGCATCATTCAGGGCGCGGAGTCGGGCGCGTTCCTCGCGCGCGTCCACGCGCTGCTTCTCGGCGAGCAGGACTTCTACGTGCAAATCTTCCGCGACCTCGGCATCCCTTACCAGCCGATGCGCTGGTCGAAGGACTTTAACCCGGCGCTGCTCGGTCGCTACGACACGCGCGACGAGATCGAGAAGCAGGCGCGCGTCCTCGAACTCATCAACTCGTACCGCGTGCGCGGGCACCTCATCGCCGACATTGACCCTCTGAACGCGCTGCCCGTGCAGTATCACCCCGAACTCGACATCGAGACTTACGGGCTGACGATCTGGGATTTGGATCGAGAGTTCATCACGGGCGGACTCGGAGGAAAGCACAGCGCCAGTCTGCGCGAGATTCTCGACATCCTGCGCCGCGCCTACTGCGGCAAGGTCGGCATCGAGTACCGGCACATCCAGAGCAAAGAGCAGAAGCTCTGGATACGCGACCGCATACGGCAGGAGTTCGTCTATCCCGAACCGCTCCCGGCTGAGACGAAGAAGGCGCTGCTGACGCGGCTCGTCCGCGCCGAGCAGTTCGAGCGCTTCCTGCACACGAAATACCTCGGCCAGAAACGCTTCAGCTTAGAAGGCTGCGAGACGATCATCCCGCTCCTCGACCAACTCGTCGAGCGCGCCGCCGACAAGGGCGTCGAAGAGATCACGCTCGGCATGGCTCACCGCGGGCGACTGAACGTGCTCGCGAACGTCGTCGGAAATTTCAGCGAGCGCATCTTCACCGCGTTCGAGGGTTCGGTGCACCCGGACTTCCCCGCCGACGAGGGCGACGTGAAATACCACCAGGGCGCGAAGGGCGAGCGCGAGACGGCTTCGGGCAGGCGTGTTCGCATCACCATCTCGCCGAATCCGAGCCACCTCGAATTCGTTGACCCGGTCGTCGAAGGCATGGTGAGAGCCGAGCAGGACGCGCTCGAACTTTCGGGGCAGCCGCGCGAAGAGGTGATTGACCGCGCGCTGCCCGTCCTGCTCCACGGCGACGCGGCGTTCGCGGGGCAGGGAATCGTGATGGAGACTCTGCAACTCGCAGACCTCCACGGCTACCGCACGGGCGGCACGATTCACGTCATCATCAACAACCAGATCGGATTCACCACCTCGCCGGAAGCGAGCCGCTCCTCGATCTACTCGACCGACGTGGCGAAGATGACGCAGCTTCCGATCTTCCACATCAACGGCGACGACCCCGAAGCGGCCTTCCGCGTGCTCCGCATCGCGCTCGACTACAGGCAGGAGTACAACAAGGACGTGGTGCTCGACGTGATCGGCTTCCGCCGCCTCGGCCACAACGAGGGCGACGAGCCGAGCTACACGCAGCCGCTGATGTACGCACGCGTCAAGGCGCATCCGGGCGTGCGCGCTCTCTACGCGCAACGGCTCGTCTCCGAAGGCGTCGTCACGCAGCAAGAGGTCGAGCAGTTGATGAAGGAGGCGACCGAGCGCTACGAGCGCATCCACGCGCGCGCCAAAGAGATCGTCGCCGGGAAGCCTCCGTTGAAAGAGTTGCCGCCGCCCGTTCGGGAGGAGGACGGCTCGGAGGTTTTGGAGACGCCCGTTTCGGCGGAAGTCATACGCGACATCGCGCACAAGATCGCGGTCGTCCCCGAAGGCTTCAACATCAACCCGAAGATGGTCAGCCAACTCGCGCGCCGCGCGAAGATGGGCGAGGGGCAGGCCCCGATTGACTGGGCGTTCGCGGAGTTGACCGCCTTCGCCTCGCTCGGATTAGAAGGCGTGCGCGTGCGCTTGTCGGGTCAGGATTCGGGGCGCGGCACGTTCAGCCAGCGCCACTCGATTCTCTACGACACGCAGACGGGACAGCCGTGGGCACCGCTCTCGGAGATGACTTCGCGCGGCAGCCGGGCGCTCATCGAAGTCTTCGACAGCTCTTTGTCGGAGCAGGGCGTGGTCGGCTTCGAGTACGGCTACTCGGTCGTCGCGCGCGACGCGCTCGTCTGTTGGGAGGCGCAGTTCGGCGACTTCGCCAACGGCGCGCAGGTCATCATTGACACGTTCGTCTCGCCCGGCGTTGACAAGTGGCAGCAGCCTTCGCGCCTCGTCCTTCTGCTGCCGCACGGCTTCGAGGGGCAGGGGCCGGAGCACTCTTCGGCGCGTTTGGAGCGCTACCTGCAACTCTGCGCCGAGAACAACATGCAGGTCTGCTATCCGACCACACCCGCGCAGTATTTCCACCTGCTCCGCCGACAGGTGAAGCAGCGGAGCGCGCGCCCGCTCGTCGTGATGACGCCGAAGAGCTTGCTCAGACTTCCGGCGGCGACTTCCTCGATTGAAGAGTTGACACGGGGCGGCTTCCGACCCGTCGTTGACGACGCGGAAGTCGAAGACCGTGAAGCCGTGCGGCGCATCGTGCTTTGCAGCGGCAAAGTCTTCTACGACCTTGCCGCCGCGCGCAAGAAGTCGAATGATGCGAGCGTCGCAATCGTCCGGCTCGAACAGTTCTACCCGTTCCCCGAACGCGCGCTCCGAGAAGTCTTCGCGTCGTACCCGAACTCGACGCAACTCGTCTGGTGTCAGGAGGAGCCGAGGAACATGGGCGGCTGGGCGTTCGTCGAGCCGCGGCTGACGGGGCTGCTGCCGCGCTGCGAGCGACCGTCTTACGCGGGCCGCGCGGCGTCGGCGAGTCCGGCGACGGGTTCGTACACGATCCACGAGCTTGAGCAGCGCGAACTCGTCAACAACGCGCTCACAGCCGAAGCGCCGTTCGTCTCCGACGCGAGCACGAAAGAGTTAGCCGGTCAGGCGAAAGGTTAAAGAAGCCCCGTCAGGGGCGGAAGAGTGTAGCCCACGGCCCGCGCCGTGGGCTACACTCTTCCGCCGACTCCGCCGGCTAAATCAAGGCTTCTTTTCCGGCGGCTTCGGCGGCGACGGTTGCTGCGGTTGCTGAGACTTGTCGGCGGGCGCGTCGTCGTCAACCACGTCGTCCTCGATGATCTTGAGTTCGGTGCCGAATTTCTGGTAGTTGCGGAAGCGTATGTCGTTGCGGAACTGCGCGAGCTGGCCGCGGTCGGCGACCGTCATCACGACGACCGAGTGCGAAGGCAGAAGGTAGTCGCCCTGCCCCGCGATGTTCACCCAGTCGTAATCAACCGCGACGTTCGCGGCGCTGATCGCGAAGCCGGCGGGGATGTCGTAGGCGTCGCTCTCGACGCGCAGCACGCGGAACTTCTCGCGGTCAACCCAGACCTTGCCGCGGTGCGCGGCGATTACGGAAGACTCGTCGCCGTGCTCCAGCACCCACTTCGAGTTCACCTTCTTGATGTCGTACTCGTAAACGATGGCCGGGCGACCGCGCAGCGTGTCCGTGTCGAGCGGCTTGAACTCGGTCTTGCTGTCGGCGTCGAACAGGGCCTTCAGGATCGTGACGAACTCGCCCGTGGAGTTCGCGCCGCCGGCCTCCTTGTAGTCGCTCTTCTCCTCGGCCTGCGCCACGCCCGCGACGCCGTTGGTGGCGAGCAGGCGATACTTCTCGCCCTCGCGCGCGCGGTAGCTGACGCCGACGACGAGATGATCCTCGACAGTCCAGTTCTGCGTGTGGCCGAGCGCGTGCGAGCGCGTGACGAGTTGCTTGACGACGAAGTCGGGCATCTGGTCGAGCGCGTCGAGCGTCGCCTCGCGCGTCTTCGAGAGAACGTCCGCCGACTCGGCTTCGGGCGGAAGCGTCGGCGCGCCCTTCGGGTTGAGGAATCTTCGCCCGGCCTCTTCGAGCACGCGGCGCAGCTCCTCGTCGTCGCCGCTCTTGGTCGCGACGAACGAGCGCAGCCCGCTCGTCAGCGCGAACCCGATGCCGCGCCGCCGTATGTCTTCGATCAGTTTAGCCTTCAGGCTAGGGTGCTGCGGCAGTTGACGCACGACCGACAGAAACTCTGCGTTCGAGATCGGCCCTTGCTGCTGCGGCGGCGTCTGCCGCGCGAAGGCCGCGCACGTCGCGAGGGCCAGCGCGCAGAAGGCCGAGGCCACCGCGCGCGGCAGGAGAGTCCGAAAGCCTTTGAAATTCATTGACGAATGCCTCGATTAACAGAACCGCGAGCCGCCGGATTTCGGAGCGGCGGATTTCGGATTGCGGATTAGAAGACTGCGCGCTTCTCGTCCGCCGCGGCTCGGAATTGAACGTCTGAGAAATTGAACCCGAAAGAGCGCGGCTCTCGTCGTTCGCCAATCCGCAATCCGCATCCGGCTCTCCACCCTCACCGGCAGAACTGTTTATTGATGCCCGCCGCCGCAAAATCGTTCGATGACGCGGCGCAAGATTGCCGCGGCCTCTTTGAGTTCCGTGGCGGGCACGAACTCGCCCGTGCGGTGCGCGACGCGTATGTCGCCGGGGCCGAAGACGACGGCGTCCGCGCCGAGTTCCGTCAACTGCGGCGCTTCCGTGCCGAAAGAGATCGTGCCCGCCGCCTTCCCCGTCAACTCTTCGAGCGCGCGGACGAGCGGCGCGTCGGCGCGCGTCTCCACGCCCGCGTCGAGGCGCGTGACGCGCACGTCGCAGTCGAAGTCCGCATCTTCCGCGCGCAACGCCTCGACCTCGCGCGCGACCGCGTCGGCGAAGTGTTCGGGTCGCTGCCCCGGCACGGGCCGCCATTCGAGCGTGAAGCGACACTCGCCCGCGATGATGTTCTTCGCCGTGCCGCCCGCAATCGTGCCGACGTTGACGGTCGTGTAGGGCGGGTCGAATGCGGCGTGCGCGTCGCGCTTCAACCCCTCCGCGATCTTTTCGACGCGCGTGACGAGCCGCGCCGCGCGCGTGATGGCCGACGCGCCCAAGTGTGGGTACGCGCTGTGCCCCTCGCGCCCGCGCACCGTCACGTCCGCGAGACAGTAGCCCTTGCCCGCGCGCATCGGCTGCAACGAAGTCGGCTCGCCCACGACCGCGTGTCGCACGCGGAAAGGCTTTGACTCGGCGAGCCGCTTCGCGCCGAGACACCCGACCTCCTCGTCCGCCGTCAGCACGAGCGCGAGCGGTCGCCGTAGCTTCGACAAGTCCGTCGCCTCGATGCCAGCGAGCGCCGCCGCGATAAACCCCTTCGTGTCGCACGCGCCGCGCCCGTAAAGTTTTCCCTCGCGCTCCGCGAGCGCGAGCGCCTCCGCCCACGCCGCGTCGAACGGCACGGTGTCGGTGTGGCCGACTATCGCGAGTTCCACGTCTTCAGTTTCAGAGGGCGCGAACGCGACCAACTGAAACTTCTCCACATTGCGTTCGTCTGTGTATCTCGTCACGTGAGAGCGCAAACCAAGCGTGACGCAGCGGGCTGCGGCGTAGTCAATCACGTCAGCGTTCGAGTTCAACGAGCGAGAATCTATGCGGACGAGTTCGGCGAGTGTTTGTTCGATGCTCATGCTTCTTCGCGCGGCCCGCGGCGAAAGAAAAAGCCTAGCATCTTTGCCAGGCGCGTGCGAGCGCGGCCCACTCTACAGAGACTTTCATTCTTGAGCGTGTAGCGAAGGGATATTCACGAGGTTGTTATACTTCTGCTCGCCTCAATACCCCCAACTAGATATTGCGGCTATACGCCGACGAATCGTCTTCGCAATACGCTCGGTGAAAGGTTCTGGCTCTCTCCAATTCGTGGGGTAGAAATTTGGCTTAGACGGCTTGGCCTGTTCTGCGGGATACCAGCCATATAATTCTAATGCGCGGTATTGGAGCGCCCGACGAACTTCAGCATTGTAGTCAGATAGACTCGCTAAAGCTCTTGGCAGAAGAACCAGGTTAGCTATAGCAGTGTGGTAGCGCACGTCGTAGCACGAGTTGGGCCAGATGTGGCAAGTCTCGAAACCTTTTGCACTTTTGCCGACACCCAGCGCCTGTTTAATAGCGTGATTAGCGAGTGAGTTGTTATCAAGCCGCACGCCATTTCTTAACACCGCGCCACATCTTTCACCCTGCCCCGGCCTATATCGGCGATGCTTTGGAAAGTAGCTCGCTCTGCCAGTCTCCGCAACTAGAATCCTGTGAACTTCAGGATTCGCCCATAGTCCCGTTTCTGCAACAAGCACGCTGAGGTGGACATTATGCTTATCCAGTGCCTCATGCAGCATGATGTCAGCCTCGAAGCTCATTAGAAGCAATCCCACAAGTATCTCATAAGATTAACGACCGCAGTTCCAAAGCCGCCGCTGGAGGGCGGAGAAGCGCGCGACTATCTCCTCCTGCGCGGCGTGCGCGCCCGCTTCGACGACGAGGCGACCGCCGACCGCCGTCTCGCGCACCGCCGAGCGCGCGAGCGAGAAGACGATTGCCGGCAGAAGGTCGCCATCGGTCGCTCCGGCGATTGAGGGATCGTTCAAGTCAACGGTGAAGAAGTCAGCCGCGAGGCCCGGCGCGAACTCGCCGCACGGAGCGCCGACGCTCCGCGCGCCCGCGACGCTCGCGCAGTCGAAGAGGCGTGCGGCGAGCGCGGACATTCGGTGGGCGTCGGAGTCGGCGCGCGCCTCGTCGCGTGCGCCTTCGCCGGGCGCGAGGACGTTGCGGCTGAGCGAGCGCAGGCGCAGGTTGTATTCGAGTTGGCGCGCGTCTTCGAGCAGGTCAATCTGTGTGTGACTGTCCGTGCCGAGCGCCACGGGGACGCCCGCGTCGAAGTACAAACCAGCGGGCACGACGCCGTCGCCGAGGTTGCGCTCGGTCGTCGGACAGGCGCAGACGCGCGCGCCAGCGTCGCGCATCGTCAAGACCTCTTCGGGCGTGACGTGAATCGCGTGGACGCCGGTGAAGCGCGGGCCGAGCACGCCCGCTTCGGCGAGGAGCGCGACAGGCGTCCGCCCCGTCTCGGCGACGCACGACTCGACCTCGGCGGGCTGCTCCGCGACGTGCATGTGCAAGGGCATCCGGCGCTCGTCGGCAAAGACTTTGACGCGTTCGATGTAGTCGAGGGGAACCGCGCGGACGCTGTGCGGCGCGACGCCGATCCACGCCCGCGGCAGGCGTTGGTCTTCGCTTTCTTCAGAAGCGATGTCGCGCGCGAGCGCATCGGTGTTGCGGACGAAGGTGTCGGCGTCTTGCTCGATGAAGCGGAGTTGACGCGGGTCTGCCGGCGCGTCAAAGCCCGCGCGCGCGTAGGCCACGCGAAGGAGAGCGATTCTCAGCCCCGTGTCGCGCGCCGCGCTGATGACCTGTTTGGCGAGCAGGTTCGGGTCGTCGTACTCCGCGCCCGCGGGCGTCCGGTGAAGGTAATGAAACTCGCCGACCGCGGTGATGCCGCACAGGGCCATCTCAAGAAAGGCCATGCGCGAGGCGTCGTAGATGTCTTCTGGCGTGAGGCGCGCGCTTGCGGCGTACATCATCTCGCGCCAAGTCCAGAATGAGTCGCGCGCGTGCGCGCTGCGGTACTCGGTGCGACCGCGTATGACTCGCTGGAAGGCGTGCGAGTGCGCGTTGACCATGCCGGGCAGCAACGCGCGACCGCGCAGGCGCACGACTTTGATTTGTGCGGCGCGAGAGCCGGTCGCGTTCCCGGCGTCGCGGCGCAGGTCTTCGTCGCTTCCGTCTTGGCGTTCGAGTCGCGCCACGGCGATGACGCGTCCGGCGTCGTCGCAGAGGAGCGCGCGCCCGCGCTCGAAGCGTCTGTTCGAGTAGAGCAGGTCAGGGACGAACGTTGTTACTTCAGGGTTGGGCATTGAGAAGGTCGCGGTTCACCACGGAGACACGGGGGACACGGAGGTTGCACGGAGGCGAAGAGACGCGGGGACGACGGGGAGATTTTGTCCCTGCGTTTTCACCGTCGTCATGGCCCCGTCGCGCGCTGACCGCCGTTCGGCTGTGCCTTCTGCTTTTCGATCCACTCGTCAACATTTCTTTCGAGCACGTCGAGCGGGACTGCGCCGGAGCCGAGCACAACGTCGTGGAACTCGCGCACGTCGAAGCGTTCGCCGAGCCGGTCGTGCGCCCGCGCTCGGAGTTCTTTGATTTTGAGTTGACCGATCTTGTAGGCGAGCGCCTGGCCGGGGTCTGTGATGTAGCGGTCAATCTCGTTCGTCACGTCGAGTTCGGTCTTGGCGGCGTTGTCCATGAAGTAGTCAATCGCCTTCTGGCGATCCCACTTGTAGTAGTGCATCCCCGTGTCAACGACGAGGCGCACGGCACGCCACATCTCGTAGGTGAGTTGCCCGAACTTCGAGTAGGGGTCGTCGTAGAGTCCCATGTCTTCGCCGAGAGATTCGGCGTAGAGTCCCCAGCCCTCGACGAAGGCCGTGTAGCCGCCGCCGTAGCGGCGAAACTTCGGGATGTCGCCGAGTTCCATCGCGCGCGCGATCTGAAGGTGGTGGCCGGGCACCGACTCGTGGAGCGTGAGCGCCATCATCTCCCACTTCGGTCTGGTCTCCGGCTTGTAGAGGTTGACGTAGTAGTAGCCGGGGCGCGAGCCGTCCGCCGCGCCCTGCTGGTAGTAGGCGGTCGTCGTGTCGGGCGCGACCGCGTCGGGGATGGGCGTCACGCCGTAGGGCTGTCGCGGCAAGGTCTTGAAGACTTTGACGAGGTTCGGGTCAATGCGCTTGGCCGTCGCGCGGTAGGCTTCGAGCAGGTCTTGCGGATTCTGGTAGTAGAACTGCGGGTCGGTGCGGAGCTTCGTGAAGAACTCTTTGAGCGTGCCGCTGAAGCCGACCTGCTCCATAACCTTCTGCATCTCGGCGCGGATGCGCGCCACTTCGCTCAGGCCCTTCTCGTGAATCTGCTGCGGCGTCATGCCGGTCGTCGTGTAGCGGCGCGCGAGGAAGGCGTAAGCCTCCGCGCCGTTCGGCCACTGCCAGACGCCGATGCGGTCGAACGAGGCGGGCAGGTACTCTTTCGTGAAAAAGTTTTTCAGGCGGCGGTAGGACGGGATGACGCTCTGAGCTATCGCCTCGCGCGCGGCCTGCTCCAGCCGCGTGTGCTCGGGCATGACCACGAAGTTGCCGTTGGGGACGTGCCTGAAGGGCTTGTAGAACGGACTGTCTTCCGGGCGCTCGACCAGTTGCTTGTCAATCTGTGCGGCGACGCGCTGCTCGACGACCTTCGGCCACAGGATTTTCTTGCGCACGCCCTCGCGCATGAGGGCGATTGTCTGATCCATGTAGGCGGGCAGCGCGTTCATCCGCGCGATCCAGTCTTCGTAGTCTTTGGTGTCCTGGAAGCGCAGCAGTTCCGTCAACTCGTCCGCGAGCTGTATGCCGCCGCGCTGGTTGACGGGCAGAAGGTAGAGCTTGAACCTGTGGCCTTCGATCTCGTTGTCGAGGTCGCGTTTGAAGAGGTCGTAGTTGAGACGGTCTGACGCCGAGAGTTGAGCGCGCGGGATTGATTCGAGACGCTTCAAAGCTCCGAGACTGTGTTGGTGCTGGCGCTCGACGTTCTCAAGGCTCACGTCCTCCCAACGGTCGTTGTAACGGCGGTCGCCGAGCGTGGACGCGAACGTCGGGTTCTCGCGCATCGTCCACTCCCACTCGTCGTCGAAGAATTTTTCGAGTGCGCGCGTCGCCTCGTTCTTGTCGCCCAACGTCGCCTCCGTTCGGTTCGCCGCCGACTCGCGTTGCGCCGACACGGGCGCGGACTGGAAGAGAGTTGCGAGCGCGAGCAGCGCGGGAAGAATCGTCTTCGCTTGGGGGCGCATTCGTGTTCGAGACCTCCGTCGGGGTTTTCGTCAAGGGCTGGAAAGTCAGGGTACGCGCGGAGAATACAACACAAAAAGAACAACAGGAAGTCAGGAGTCAGAGGCCGGAAGTCAGAACAGATGGCAAGGCAATCGCCCCGGTTTTCCTCCCGACTCCTGACCTCTGACTCTTGACTTCCTTTTCTCGCTCTCCCGCATCTAACGCTCACCATGAGTGTTTCCGTCAAAGACCTGAAGACCTACTCAAGTTTCGCGCGGCGGTTCGCGGGGAAATTCGTGCGCGACCGAATGGAAGAGAGGCGCGTGTCCGTGCTGCCCGCGCCGCACAGGCCGCGTCCCGCGGAGTGGAGCGACGAGCGCCTGACCGTCGCCTGGCTCGGCCACGCGACCATGCTCATAAATTTTTACGGCACGTGGCTTCTGACCGACCCGGCGCTGCGCTCGCGCGTGGGCGTCCGCGTCGGCGCGATGACGCTCGGCCCGCGAAGGCTCGTCCGCCCGGCGTTGACGATCAGAGAGTTGCCGAAGCTCGACGCCGTCCTCGTCTCGCACGCGCACATGGATCACTGCGACATGGGCACGCTCCGGCGCTTGCCTCGGCGCACGCGCGTCGTCACGCAGGAGGGCAACGCAGACCTCTTCCGCCGCTTCGCTCGCGTTGACGAGTTGTCGTGGGGGCAGTCGGTCGAGGTTGCGGGCGCGCGCGTCGAGTCGCTCGAAGTGAACCACTGGGGCGCGCGAAAACTCACGGACAGGCACCGAGGCTACGGCGGCTTTCTCGTCGAGAAGCGGGGGCGAGCGCTCGTCTTCGGCGGCGACACGGCTTACACAAGCGCCTTCGAGCGATTGAAGCGCCGGGGCACGCGCGTTGACCTCGCGATACTTCCCATCGGCGCATACGACCCTTACATCAACGTCCACGCAAGCCCCGAACATTCGTGGCAGATGGCGCGCGAGATGGGCGCGCAGTTCATCCTCCCGATGCACCACTCGACTTTCCGCCTGAGTCGCGAGCCTGCGGGCGAGCCGATAAAAAGAATGCTCGCCGCCGCCGGGCGCGAGCGCAGAAGGGTTGCTGTGACGGAGATCGGCGCGACGTGGACGCTGCCGGAGTGAAAATGATGAACGCGGAATGAGGGAGGGTTCCGTGTTTTGGGTGTTAGATGCCGGTGAAGACAAACCGGAACCCTGCACCCGATACCCGGAACCCTCCCTCGCTCGTCACCACGCACTCATCATTTCCTTCAATGTCGGCTGACGTTCCAGACCTTCACGACCTTACCCGAGGCGCACGTCAACTGCTTGCTGTCGGGCGAGAAGGCGAGAGAATTAGCGACGCCGTCAGCGTGGAGGTCGAACTTCAATTCGCCCGTCTGCGCGTCCCAGACTTTGACCTCGCCGTCGGGGCCGCTGCCTCCGCCCGCGACGAGCTTGCCGTCGGGGCTGAACGCGATTGCAGCAACGTCGGAACTGTACGCGTAATCGAGCGTGCGTCTCGGCGCTCCGCCCGTGCTCACGTCCCAGAGTTTGAGCGTGCCGTCGTAGCCTCCGGTCGCGAGCGTCTTCGAGTCGGGCGAGAAGGCGACGGCGGTCGGCGCGTCGTGAGCTTTAATTTCTTGTTTGAGATTGCCGCTGCGCGCGTCCCAGAGCCACACCCCGCCGTCATTGTGTCCCGTGCCCGCGAGAAGATTCCCGTCGGGCGAGAAGGCGAGCGACTCCATGCTGCTCCTGTTGCCTTCGAGCTTGTGCTTCAACTCGCCCGTCTGCGCGTCCCAGATTTGAATCTCATTTGAGCCGGCGGCGAGCATCCGTCCGTCGGCGGAGAGCGCGGCGGCGCCCACAGGGCAGACCGGCACTTGTATCCGACGCTTCTCCGCGCCGAGATGCCCGCCCTGCGTGTCGAACAGCGCGACGGCGCAGTTGTTCGACGCCGACAGAAAGTAGAGCGTGACCGCGAGCGTCTTGCCGTCCGAAGAGAACGCGACGGGGCGCGCGTCGCTGCCGAGCGCGGGCGACGTTTCGCGCAGTTGTCCCGTCTGCGCGTCCCAGAGTCGCACGGTCTCGTCTTCGCCGCCGCTCGCGATGAGCTTTCCGTCGGGCGAGAAGGCGACCGACTGCACAGCCTTTTCGTGCCCCTTCAGCGTGAGGCCCTCGCCCGCGTCGCCCGTCGCGACTGCGTTCGTGTCGCTGTTCGTCGCCGCGCTCGCCGCCGGCGTGGGCGCGACGCTCGACGGATGCGTGCCGCTCTGAGTTGCGACGGGCGGCGTACCGCCGCTCGTGTCGGATTTTCGGAAGACCGTGAGCATCAGCACCGCGCCGACGACCGCGAGCAGGGCGAGCGCCGCGAGGCCGCCGACGAGGAGCGGCGCGGCGCGAGTTTTTTTCTCCGGCGCGGGCGTCTGCGGCGCGCGATACTCGTGAGGCGCGGTCGGCACGGACACTTGCTCGGCGGTCGGCGTGTGCTGTGCGGCGTGGAGCGTGGCCGCCTCGCTTGCGGCGGCGCGCGCGTCCGTGAAGGGCTTGGCCTCCTGCGTCTGCGCGGCGCGCGGCTGCGGGTCGGTTGACGCGGGCGGCATGACGACCGTCGCCATGCCCTGACGCGCCGACGCCTGCGGGCGCGGAGTCTTGTCGGCCTCGCGCAGCGCGCGACGCATCGCCGCAGCCGACGTGATTCGCTGGTCGCGCCGCAGAGCCATCGCCTGGCGCAAGACCGCCGCAACGTCGGGAGAGACCTGCCCGCTCAGTTCGTTGGCCGAACGCAGAGGGTCGGGCTGGCCGTTGAGGACGGCGTCGGCGCGCGCGAGCGCGTTGGGCGGCACCGCGCCGGTCATCAAATGATAGAGCGTCGCGGCGAGCGAGTAGAGGTCGCTGCGCGCGTCGGTGCCCGCGCCCTGAATCTGTTCGAGCGGCGCGTAGGCGGGCGTGTAGCCGACGACGCTCGCGGCGAGCGGAGATGTCTGCGTCGTGTAGCCTTTCGCGAGTCCGAAGTCGAGCAGGATAACTTGCCCGCGCGCGCCGAGCTTCAGATTCTGCGGCTTGATGTCGCGGTGGATGACGGGCGGCTCCTGAGAGTGCAGGTAGTCGAGCGCGTCGAGCAGTTGGTCGGCCCATTCGAGAACCTGCGCGAAGGGGAACGCGCCGCCCGCGCGCGCGCGCCGCATCTCTTCGAGGTCGGGGCCGCCGACGAACTGCATGACGAGGAACTGCCCCGCGCCTTCGTTGAAGTGGTCGCTCACGCGGGGCAGCGCCGGGTGCGAAAGCCTGGCGAGCAGACGCGCCTCGCGCTCGAACTGCCGCCGGAATTCCTCGCTGTCGAAAGACGTTTCCTTGAGCGCGACGGTCGCGTCCAGGCGCTCGTCCAGCGCCTCGTAAACCGTGCCCATCCCGCCGCGCGCGAGCTGGCGCACGACGCGGTAGCGGCCTTGCAGGGTTGTGCCCGGATTGATCATCTCTCGATTGCGGAGCGGCGGATTTCGGATTGCGGATTGATGAAATGCAAGCTGCCCTTCAATCCGCGCCGCCGGCCATCTTAACTAAAAGGCTCGCCGCGGAGAAGCCTCGCGGCGGGCCGCCGCGAATGCGCTCCCGTGAAAGTCACTGTATCATTGCTTCAGACCGGCAAAACAAAAATCAACGAGCGCGGATTCACGGAGACGAAAGGACGACCCCGATGAGCAGAGAAGAGTTCGACGGCGACGGCTTGCAGACGCGTGCGATTCACGCGGGCAAGGGCGAGAACCGCACGCACGCGGTCACGCCGCCGATCTGGCAGACGACGACCTTCGCCGCCGACTCGTCCGAGCACTTCGCCGAGATCGCGACGGCCACGCGCCCCGCCGAGTTCTACACGCGCTACGGCAACCCGACGCACAAAGAGGTCGAGGCGACAATCGTCGCGCTCGAAGGCGGCGAGGCCGCGCTTCTGACTTCGTCGGGGATGGGCGCGATCTTCACCGCGCTGATGTCAACGCTCAACGCGGGCGACCACGTCGTCGCGCAGACGAACCACTACGCGGGCGCGATGACCCTGCTCGCGGAGATGCCCAAGCGCTTCGGCGTCGAGGTCACGCTCGTTGACCAGACGAAGACCGAGCAGTTCGCCGAAGCCGTCCGCCCGAACACGCGCGTCATCTACGCCGAGTCGCCGACGAACCCGCTCATGCAGATCACAGACCTGCGCGCCGTGGCCGAACTCGCGCGCGGTCGCGGCATCAAGACCATCGTTGATAACACCTTCGCCACGCCCGTCAACCAGCGACCGCTGGAGTTCGGCGTTGACGCCGTCGTCCACAGCGCGACCAAATACCTCGGCGGGCATTCGGACGTGACGGCTGGCGTCATCGTCTCGTCGCGCGAGTTCGTTGACCGCGCGTGGCACTTCTCTCTGCTCGCCGGTTCCATCCTCAGCCCGTTCGACGGCTGGCTTCTCTTGCGCGGCCTCCGCACTTTGGGCCTTCGCGTCGAGCGGCACAACGCGAACGCGCTGGCGGTCGCGCGCTTCCTCGAACAGCATCCGAAGGTCGAGCGCGTCTTCTACCCCGGACTCGACGGCCACCCGCAGCACGAACTCGCCTCGACGCAGATGTCGGGCTTCACGGGGATGCTCTCGGTCGAACTGCGCGGCGGCTTCGAGGAGGCCGAGCGCTTCATCGCCTCGCTCCGACTCGCGACCTACGCCGCGAGCCTCGGCGGACACGAGACTCTGATCGTTCACCCGTCGGCGATGTGGAGCGGCTACATGACCGCCGAGGAGCGGCGCGCGCGTGGCTTGAGCGACAGCCTCGTGCGAATCTCCGTCGGCATCGAAGACGAGCGCGATTTGATCGAAGACTTCTCACGCGCCCTCGACGCGTGAGAAAGCCGTCAGGGTTCAGCCGTCGGCTTTCAGCTTTTCCCTTTGCGGCTTCCAGCGAAATCATTTACGACCTTTGCGGTTGAGAAAGACGTACTTAAACGCGATGGCGCAAAGAAGGTGCGGAGGTCGCAAAGGATTTCTAAGCTGACAACTACCGGAGGATTGATGAGAAGACTTCATTACCACCTCGTTGACGTTTTCACCGACCGCGCGTTCGGCGGAAACCCTCTGGCCGTGTGCACGAACGGGCGGGGCTTGACGACCGAGACGATGCAGTCGGTCGCCAAGGAGTTCAACCTGTCGGAGACGACGTTCGTGCTTCCGCCCGACGACCCGAAGCACGACTGGCGCGTGCGAATATTTACGCCCGGCTCGGAACTGCCGATGGCCGGACACCCGACCGTCGGCACTTCGTTCGTGCTCGCGCGCGAGCACATGATCCGGCGCGACGAGCGCGAGACGAACATCGTTCTCGAAGAGGGCGTCGGCCCCGTGCCCGTGCGGATTGAATTTAAGGACGGCGAGCCGGTCTTCGCGGAGATGACGCAGCCGCTCCCGAAGTTCGGCCCGCAGGTCAACGACATTGAAGCGGTCGCGGCGATGCTCTCGCTCGACGCGGGCGACATTGATGCGAACCTTCCCGTCGAAGTCGTCTCGTGCGGCGTGCCGTTCCTCTACGTGCCGCTCCGAAGTCTCGCCGCCGCGCGCCAGGCTCGACCGCGCGCCGACTTGATCGAGTGCGTCGCGACGGGCGGCGTGCCGCCGGAAGTCTTCGTCTTCGCGCGCGAGGTCGAGCACGAAGGCTCGACCGTCCACAGCCGAATGTTCGCGCCCGGCCTCGGCATCACCGAAGACCCCGCGACCGGCGCGGCCAGCGGCCCGCTCGGCTGCTACCTCGTCCGCCACCGTCTAGTCGCCTGCGACCGCGTGGCCGAGATCACGAGCGAGCAGGGAATCGAGATGGGCCGACCAAGTTTCATCAAAATCACAATCGAGCGCCGCGGCGACGAGTTCAAAGCCGTCCGCGTCGGCGGGCAGTGCCACTTCATGGGCGAAGGGTTCATCGAAGTCTGATTTCGGAATGCGGAATGCGGATTGAAAGCAGCATCGTTCCCATCAATCCGCAATCGAAAGGAATCAGTTGATGGTTGCGGCAGTTGTGCCAGGAGGCCCGCAGGGCGGGCGCGTGATGGGGAACATGAGGGAGTTCAACCGCGACTCGCTCGCGTTCGTCGAGCGGTGCGCGCGGGAGTTCGGCGACGTGGTGCTGACGCGGTTCCTCTACGTGCCCGCCTACTTCATCTTCAACCCCGAACACATCGAGTACGTGCTCGCTTCGGGCAGCAAGAATTTCGTCAAGCCGATGTCGCTGCGCTCGCCGTTCTTCCTGCGTCTCGTCGGCAACGGTCTGGTGACGAGCGAGGGCGATTTCTGGCGCAGGCAGCGAAGGCTCGCGCAGCCCGCGTTCCACCGCGAGCGCGTGGACGCATACGGCGAGACGATGGTTGAATTCACGGAACGAATGCTCGCGCGCTGGCGTGAGGGCCAGACGCTCGACGCGCACGAGGCGATGATGATGCTGACGCAGGCTATCGTCGCCAGCACGCTCTTCAGCGCCGACGTTTCGGGCGAGGCCGACGAGATCGGCGCGGCGCTCACAACAATCGTCCGCCCGTTCTCGTCGCAGGCGACACTGCGCTGGATTCTCGACAACCGCCTGCCGACGCCCGCGCACCTGCGCTTCAACGCGGCGGTGCGAAAGATTGACCGCTTCATCTACCGCATCATCGCCGAGCGGCGCGCGTCGGGCGAAGACACGGGCGACCTGCTCTCGATGCTCCTGCGCGCGCAGGACGAGGACGGCACGCAGATGACCGACCGCCAACTGCGCGACGAGTTGATGACGCTCTTCCTCGCCGGGCACGAGACGACCGCGCTCGCGCTCACTTGGGCCTGGGTTCTGCTCTCGCAGAACGCCGAAGCCGAGAAGAGGCTTCACGAAGAACTCGACGAGGTTTTGGGCGGGCGCGCGCCGACGGTCGAAGACCTGCCGAGGCTTCGCTTCTGCGAGTGGGTCGTCAAAGAGTCAATGCGGCTCTACCCTCCGGCCTACGCCGTCGGGCGCGAGGCCGTGCGAGACTGCGAGGTCGGGGGCTTCCGCGTCCCCGCCGGAATGCAACTCTTCGCCTTCCAGTGGGTCGTGCACCGCGACGCGCGCTGGTTCGACGAGCCGGAGGCGTTCCGCCCCGAACGCTGGGGCGAGGAGACGGCGTCGCGCCTCCCGAAATACGCATACTTCCCGTTCGGCGGCGGCCCGCGACAGTGCATCGGCAACTCGTTCGCGATGATGGAGGCCGTTTTGTTGCTCGCGACCATCGCGAGACGATTCAGCCTGCGCCTCCAGCAAGACCGCGCGGTCGAACTCCTGCCCGCGATGTCGCTCAGGCCGAAGGGCGGCGTGTGGGTGACACTCGAAGCGCGCTGAAAAGCTCCGGGTTAGCGATTTTAGCAGGGTAAAAATCTGTCTCCGCGCTGCGTGAGGCGGCTTTAGCAGCGTGCGAAATGGCTTTAGCGCCGTGTGAGGCGGTCTTAGCAGCGTGCGAGATGGTTTTAGCAGTCGTTAAGGTCTCTCTAGCAAGGCGAAAGGTGGTTTCAGCGCGTGTGAAATAGGCTTCGGCAGGCGTCGAGGCGATCTTATCAAGCGTAACTTGGTTTTAGCGGGCTGAGAACCGGCCTTTTCTGAGCCAGCCCGCCTGAAAGTATCATGCCCCCGTAGCTTGGCCGAAAGTCTGCCACAACAACAGGTTGTCCTTCCGCCCGCACCCACGCCGCTCGCCCGGCCTCAAGAATTCCTCAAGCGGCCTGCCTTAAATTTATCTCGGTTTTGAGACGCGTGGCTTTCGGGCTTCGCGCGCGGTCGAGGGAGAGGAAATCGCTTGCCCCGAAACGACAACTTGGACGCCTCACGCATGAAGGGCAGAGGGACTCACATGGTACAGGTCATACCCGAAAAGATTACGACCCCGGTCGAGTTGCCGCGCGTGCCGCGCGAGCGACTTCTCGCGACGCTCGGCGGGAGCCTCGAAGGCTGCAACTCGACAATCGTCCACGGTCGCGCGGGCACCGGAAAGACGATGCTCGCGACAGACTTCGCGCGCCGCTGCGGTCGTCGCGTCGCGTGGTACAAATTGGACGCGCCGGACTCGGAGCTTCCCGTCTTCCTGCGCCACTTCTGCGCGAGCGTCGCCACGGCGCGCGCCGGCTTCGGCGAGAAGACGCTCGAACGCTTGGGCGGTCGCATCGGAGTTGACGACGTGCCGCTCGCCGTCGAGTACCTCGTCCATGAACTGCTCGACTCGAACGAGCCGCTGCTCGTCGTCTTCGACGACCTGCACCTCGTTTACGACGCCGAGTGGATGATTCCTTTCTTCCGCCGCCTGCTGCCGCTGCTGCCGCCGGAGGTTCACGTGATGCTCCTGGGCCGGAGCCTTCCGCCGACCCCGCTCTGGCGTATGCGCTCGAAGCAGACGCTCTCGGTCGTTGACGAAGAGGTGCTGGCGTTCACGCTCGCCGAGGCGCGGCGGCTGTTCGCGAGCTACGGCCTTCCGACGGCGCACGCCGACGCGGCGCTCATGGAGACGCGCGGGCGCGCCGCGACGCTCGACGCGCTCGCGCGCTCGACGGTCGTCGCCGATGAGACGACGCGCGCGAACGCCCCGCGCGGCGCGCGGCAGTCGGGTCGCCTCACCCTGCGGCTCGTCAAGGGCGGGCGCAAGTCTTCGATGGGCACTGCCTGAGAGTTCAAACTCGGAAGGGCACGGCCTGAGCCTTCAGAACGCGGCGCGGGGCCTGGAGTCGCGCCGCACAAATTTCAACCTCGCAGACACGACGCACGCGCTAACCGCGCGGCGCACCCGTCCCGTTGAGCCGAAGGGCGGCGTTTGCGTTATACTCGCCGCACCCGACACATTCGACGAAGCGACCGCGAGTCTCGCAAAAATCAGACGGACGCGAACGCACACGTCAGTCCCGCGCCAGAGGCGATGTCTAACTTGCCCGAAAGACAGCAGGCGAACATCCACGACACGCAACCCCCTTTGGCTGCGCCGTCGCCGCCCACGTTCTTCCTGCGGACGAAGCTTTTGCCGCCGCGCCCCGCGCCTTCGCTTTTGCCGCGACCGCGCCTGACGGAGCGCATGGAGCAGAACCTCGCGCACGCCGTCACGCTCGTCACCGCGCCCGCCGGTTCGGGCAAGACGACGCTCGTTGCCGACTTCGTCCGCGCGCGCAAGCGCCCCTTCGTCTGGTACCAACTCGACCACGCGGACGCAGACCCGCTCGTCTTCCTCGGCTACGTCGCGCACGGCATCAAGCAGGTCGTCGCGGGCTTCGGCGATGCGACGATGTCATATCTTCACGAAGCTTCAAAAGAACTCGCGCAAGCGCCGGAGCGCGCCGTTGACGTGCTCCTCAACGAAGTGCTCGACCGCGCCGAGCAGCAGTTCATACTCGTCCTCGACGACTACCACCACCTCGGCACCGAGACGCCCGTGCACCGCGTCGTTGACCGGCTGCTCGCGTACCTGCCCGACCTGATTCACGTCATCATCATCTCGCGCGACGTGCCGCCGCTCGCGCTCGCGCGCATGAGGACGCAGGCGTCGCTCGCCGTCATTGACCGTCAGGAACTCCTGTTCACAGACGAGGAGACCCGCGAGCTTTTCCGAAACGTCTTCGATTTGGAGCTAACGCCCGAACAACTCGCCGAGTACCGCGAGCGCACGCACGGCTGGATCACGGCGCTGCAACTCGTCCGGCAGGTCGCGCAGCGTCACGCGCTCGCGCGCGGCGGTTTGCGGGACGAAGCGCCGCCCGACCTCGTCGAGATTCTTCGCCAGTCCGAGCGCGACATCTTCGACTACTTCGCCGAAGAGGTCTTCGCCGACGAGTCGGAGGATGTGCAGCAGTTTCTTCTCCGCGTCTCTCTGCTCGAACGCGTCGAGCCGGAGACCTGCGACCGTCTTTACGCGGGCGCGTCGGCGACTTTGCGCTCGCTCGCGCGCCGCAACGTCTTCGTCTCGCTCGCGTCCGACGGGCGCGGCGAGGAGTACCGCCTGCACCCGCTCTTCAGAAGTTTTTTGCAGCGCCGCTTCCGCGTCGAGCAGGGCCGGGCGGCGGTCGCCGCCGAGAACGCGCGCATCGCCGAACACTTCCTCGAACGCCGACAGTGGGAGCGCGCCGTGCAACACCTCCTCGCCGCCGAAGACTTCGACCGCGCGGCTGCGACCGTCGCCGAGCGCGGCGGCGAGTGGATTGCGGCTGGCGCTCTCGCGTCGCTCGCCGCGCTCGCCGACGCGTTGCCGAAAGATTGTCTCGAAGCGCACCCGCGCGCTCTCGCGCACCGCGCCGAGGTCGCGCGGCTCCGCGACGAGCACAGCCTCGCGCAGTCGCTCTTCAACCGCGCCGCGGTTCTTCTGCACGAGCGGCGGGACGCCGAGGGCGAGGCCGAAGCGCTCCACTCGCTCGCCGCAATCGCGCGGCGGCGCGGCGACTGCGAGACCGCGTTCTCGTACCTCGACCGCGCGGTCGAGTTGACGGACGAACGCTCGGTCGTGCGGACGAAGTGCGGCAACACGCGCGGCCTGTGTCTGGTCGCGCTCGGCCATTGGACTGAGGCCGAGGGCGAATTCCGCATGGCGCTGCAATCGGCTGAAGAGCGCGGCGACCCACACTACGCGCGTCTCATCTCGCACAACCTCGGCACGCCCGCGGCGGTGCGCGGCGACTTCGGCGAGGCGCTTCGCTGGCTCCGCCGGATGCTGCGCGATGAATCTTCAGGCGCGCCGCCCGTGCCGCAGGAATCAATCGCGCACCTGAACATCGCGCGCTGCCAGTGGCACGTGGGCGAGCTTGCCGAGTGCGAGCAGAGCCTCGACCGCGCGCTCGAAATCTGCCAGCTCTTCAACATGGCGGGGCTGCGCGGCGAGATTTTCGAGTTCTACGGAAACCTCTACCGCGAGCGCGGCGAGCTTCAACACGCGGCGGAGTTCTACGAGCGCGCCGCGCGCGCATACGAAGAGGCGGGCGTCGAGGTGTCGCTCACCGAGCTTCTCGAAGAGCGCGGCCTGCTCGCGCTTCAGGCGGGCGAGTTGAACGAGGCGCGCGCGCTGCTCGACCGTTTGATCGAGGCGCGGGCGAAAGACGAGATGGGCAGGCTGCGCGCCAAGCTCGCGCGCGGTCGGATACTCTTCGCGCAGGGCAAGACCTTCGAGGCGCGCGAAGACCTCGCGCCCGCGCTCAAATATTTTCGCGCGAACAGCCTCTACTACAACGAGGCGCTGGCCGCGATGCTGCTCGCCGCCTGCGCGCAAGCCGAGGGGCGCGACGCCGAAGTCCTCGAACACCTCCGCCGCGCGCTCGACCTCGCCGCGCGCTACGACTACGACTACTGGCTCAAGCGTTCGGTCGCGCAATTGCCCCAAGTCTTCTCGACGCCGGAGGCCGCGGAGCTTCTGCCCGCGGACGTTCGTGAGCTTCTTCCGTCGTCGCCCGCCGCCGTGCAAACTACGGTCGCGACTCCGCGACCCGCGGTCGTCGTCGCGCAAGCGCCGACGGCAGACCTTTCCATCAGGATGCTCGGCGCGGTCGAAATCTTCCGCGACCCGGCGCGCGCGTTCGCGCCCGACGCGTGGGTCACTCGGCGCGCGCGCGACATCCTCTGCTTCATCGCCTCGCGCCGCCACCGCCGCGTGTCGAAGGACACGATCATTGACACCTTCTGGGGCGAGTCAGACTTCGGCTCGGTCGAGAAGAATTTTCACCCGACCATCTCGCACATACGGAAGGCGCTCAACAGCAACCAGCCGTTGAAACAAAATTTCCTGCTCTACCGCGACGGCGACTATCAGCTCAACCCGGAGTTCTCTTACCAGATTGATACCGAAGAGTTCGACCGGCTCGTCGCTGAAGGGGACGCCGCGCGGCGCTCGCGCGACTCCGAAGCCTTCGTCAAGGCATACGAGGAGGCGGCGGCGCTCTACCGCGGCGAGTTCATGCAAGGGTCTTACGACGAGTGGGCCGAGGAGCAGCGTTCGTACTATCGCGAACAATACCTCCGGCTTCTCGAAATCCTCGCGCAGTCGGCGCAGAAATCGGAGGAGTGGTCGCGCTCGCTCTCCATCGCGCAGCGCATCCTTCGCGAAGACCCGTTCCGCGAGGACGTTCACTGCACGATGATGCGCGCGCACGCCGCGCAGGGGAACCGCGTCGCCGTGCGCGAGCAGTACGAGACTTTGCGGAAACTTCTTCAGAAGGAACTCGGCGTCGAGCCGTCCGCCGAGACGCAACGCGCCTACAAGGAATTTCTGAAGTGAAACCGACTTGAGTGACTCCGACCGTTCGGAAAGTCTTTGGAATAACGAAGGAATAAGTAAATCGCAAGAAATCCGTAACACAAGATTTTCGAGGCCGATGTACAAACAGAAGGCTGGTTCAGCGCGCATTCACCTCGCAACGAAGCGCCCGCGGCGCGGCCCCCGTTTGAAGCCGCAGGCAGAACTTAAACGCAGCCCCGAAACCCCGAAGATGTTTCGCAAGTCCGTCCCGACCAGACTCCGCCAAGTCACGGCTGTCGCCGTCGCGACGCTCCTCTGCGCGCTCCCCGCCGTCGCGGGGATACGCATCAGCCCGACCCAAGGGTTGACGCAGACGGGCGCGGACGGAATCTACTACGACGGCGTCGCCGGACTCACCGCGACGGGCGCGGACGGCCTGCTCGCCTTCAACGTCAACGGCATCCACGACACTTCGACGAGCGGCCTGACGCAGACCGGCGCTGACGGACTCACGCAGACGGGCGCGGACGGCGTCGCCTACACGGGCGCGAACAGCTACACCGCGCAGCACGTTGACGGACTGACGCAGACCGGGGCCGACGGGCTGACCGTGACGGGCGCGGACGGGCTGACCGTGACGGGCGCCGACGGCACGACGTGGCAGGCGAACTCGGTCGTCTTCCGGCAGGCGCAGGGGCTGACCGTGACGGGCGCTGACGGACTCACCATCACGGGCGCGGACGGACTCACTCAGACCGGGGCGGACTCCGTCACGATGGCGGGCGCGGACGGCATGACCGCGCTCGGCGTCCAGAGCATACACGTTGACAGCGCGGGCCAGGTCGTCCTGACGAAGACCGACGGCACGGTCGTCTCCGCGCCGACGAACGGCCTGACCGTGACGGGTGCGGACGGCCTGACGCAGACGGGCGCGGACGGCGTCACGATGCAGGGCGTCAACGGTCTGACGCAGACGGGCGCGGACGGACTCGGCGTGACGCTTCCCGGCGAGGCCGTGAGCCAGACGGGCCTGATGAGCTTCGACCCCGAACTCGCGCTCGCGCTCGACCGCATGACCGACGACAGCAGCGTCAACGCCGTCGTCGTCTATCACGACGCGGTCAACGACTCCGACATCGCAGACCTGCAATCAATCGGCCTCACGGGCGGCACGCGCTACCGCGCGCTCCCGATGGTCGCCATTACGGCGACGAAGTCGCAAATCTTCAAGATCAGCGCGCTGCCCCGCGTGCGAACCGTTTACGGCACGCGCACGCTCCAGTGGAACGACGACAACAGCCGCACGCAGACCGGACTCGCGGCCACGCAGCAGGACTCAGACCTCCGCCGCTTCGACCCGTCCGGCGTCGTGCAGGGCACGGGCATCGTCGCCGCGCTCATTGACACCGGCGTTGACGCGACGCACCCCGACCTCGCGGGCCGCGTCATCCGAAACGTCAAGCTCGCAGACTTGCAGGGCGCCGGGCTGGTCGGCTTCAACGCGCCCACGAACATCGAGTCCTTGCCAGACACCGATCAGGCGAGCGGCCACGGCACTTTCGTGAGCGGCATCATCGCCGGAAGCGGCGCGAGTTCGACGGGCCGCTACGCCGGCTACGCGCCGCGCGCGCAAATCGTCGGATTGAGCGCGGGCGACTACTCGCTCTTGAACGTCGTCGCCGGATTCGACTACCTGCTCTCGCACCCCGAAATCGGCGTGCGCGTCGTCAATTGCAGCTTCTCGGCGAACACCGTTTTCGACCCGAACGACCCCGTCAACGTCGCGACGCGGATGCTCGTCGAGAACGGCGTCAACGTCGTTTTCTCCGCGGGCAATTCGGGGCCGGGGCTTGACACGCTCAACCCTTACGCCGAAGCGCCGTGGGTCATCTCGGTCGGCGCGCTCGACCAGCAGGGGCGGCTCGCGGCCTTCTCCTCGCGCGGCGAGTTCGGGAGCCGCACCTTCCGCCCGACGCTCGTCGCGCCCGGCGTGAACGTCGTCTCTTTGCGCGCGTCGGGCACGAACATCACGGGCACGACCTCGCTGCCGAACGACGCGCAGCAGCTTTCGCCGACAGACCTTCGATACTACACGACCGCTTCGGGCACTTCGTTCAGCGCGCCGCAGGTCGTCGGCACCATCGCGCTGATGCTCGAAGTCAATCCGAACCTGACGCCGGCCCAGGTGCGCGACATCTTGCAGCGCACGGCGACGCCGCTGCCGCCGTACTATCAGCACGAGGTCGGCGCGGGCGCTCTGAACACGCACGCGGCTGTCTTGCAGTCGGCGTTCCCCGCGCGGCGCTTCGGACTCTTCCGCGCGGTGATGAACCGCGGGCAGGTTCGGTTCGTCAAAGACCCCTCGCAGACCTTCGACGGCACGGTCTATCCCGGCTCGGCGTGCGACGTTCGGTTGAGTGTCCCGGCCAACGCGGTCTTCGCCTCGACCAGCATCGCGTGGGGGCCGTTCACTTCGCCGAACGACTTGGCGCTCTCGACCTTCGACCCGACGGGCAGAGACGTTGCCGACTCGAACTACGTCAACGTCCCCGGCCTCACGGGGAAGGTCGAGCGCACGCTCGTTGACATCCCGGCGCAGGGCGTCTGGCGCGCGCGCGTGACCGACACGCTCGCGGCCATCGCGACGCCGCAGACGTTCGCGGGCGTCTTCGAGACGGCGCACGTCGAGTACGCGCCGATGCCCGACACGTCGGGACTCGACGCCGACACGGTCTCGCAGATTCAGCAGGCCGTCCGCGCGCTCGCCGTGTGGCCGGACGCCGACGGGTACTTCCGCCCCGCCGCGGGCGCGACGCGCGCCGAGTTGGCCGAAGCGATGATCGCGGGCGCGCGCGTGCCGCAGTACATCCCGGCGTCGCCCTCGTTCACGGACGTGAGCGACGCGACGACCTCGGACTTCGCGGAGGGCGCGCAGTCGCTCTTCCCAGACGCCGTGCGCGGCGGCGCGTTCCGCCCCGACGCCGTCGTCACGCGCCTCACCGCGGCCATCGTGCTCGTGCGCGCCGCGGGCCTCCGCGCCGAGGCCGAGTCGCAGGCCGGCGCGACGCTGCCCTACACGGACACGGCGAACATCCCTTACAGCCAGCGCGGCTACGTGCAGGTCGCCGTCAGCCGCGGCCTGATGACTTCGGGCCAGCAGTTCAACCCTTACGGCACGTTCACGCGCGCAGACCTCGCGCGCGGCGTCGCGGCGATACTTCGCATGAACACGCAGTGACGGAGTGAAGAAAAAACACTGACGCACGGGGCGCGGCGAGCTTCTCGGTTTCGCCGCGCTTTCGTTTGCGAAGGGTCGGAGTCGGCGAAGCCGCGACAGCCGCGGCTTTCAACGTCCGACCGGCGGCGTGATAAATTTCGTCGAGCTGAAAAATTCGACGGGCGGAGAAACAAAGATGGACTGGCGTGTTCTGCTGACGACTTTCGGCGTGATCTTTCTCGCCGAGATGGGCGACAAGACTCAACTCGCGGCGATGACGATGGCCGCGGAGACGAAGAAGCCCTTGACGGTCTTCGTCGGCGCGGCGGTCGCGCTCGCGTGCGTCTCGGCGCTCGGCGTCGCGGTCGGCGGGCTGCTCGGCCACTACCTCCCGCTCGAATGGATCAAGCGCGCCGCGGCGGTCGGCTTCATCGTCATCGGCGTGCTCATCCTCCTCGACAAGTTTTAAGCGGCGCGACTCGCGCCAGGCTTTAACCGGCGCGACTCAAGCGTCGTCTCCCGCCGCAAGTCGCGCGCGGCGCTGCACGCGACTTGCACTGAATGCCGGGCGAAAGGTTTTCCGCCTCTCCGTGGGTGATAACACGCACGCGCGGCGGAAGTTTCCCCAAATGTCCGACAACACACCGAGCCGCCCCGTCGTCGTCTGCGTCGCAAGCTTCTTCAAAGGTAACGAGTTCCTGCGCGAGTGCGCGCGCCGCGGCGTGCGCGTCGTGCTGCTGACGCGCGAGAAGATGCTCGGAGAGGATTGGGCGCGCGAAGCGCTCGAAGACCTCGTCGCGATCCCCGACCGGAGGGGCGGCTACGAACTCTACGCGGAGGCGGCGACCGCCGTCGCGCGCCGCGCGCGCGTCTCGCGCGTCGTCGCGCTCGAAGAGTACGACATCGTCACCGCCGCGCGCGTGCGCGAGGAGTTGTGCGTCTCAGGGATGGGCGCGACGGTCGCGCGCCGCTTCCACGACAAGCTCGCGATGCGCGCGCGCGCGCGCGACGCGGGAGTCCGCGGCCCCGACTTCGTACACCTGCTCAACGGCGAGGAGGTCGCGAAGTTCCTCGCGCGCGTGCCGCCGCCTTGGATTCTCAAACCCCGCAGCGGCGCTTCGGCGATGGGCATGAGAGTCATCGCGGACGAGCGCGAAGTCTGGAGCGCGGCTGCCGAACTCGACTCGCGCGAAGACGCGCGAGAGCGCGCGCCGCAGCATCTTTTGGAGCGCTTCGTCAGCGGCGACGTTTACCACGTTGACTCGCTCTCTTCGCGCGGGCGCGTCGTGTTCGCGCTCGCCGGTCGCTACGGCTCGCCGCCTTTTAAAATCACGCACGGCGGCGGCGTCGCGACCTCGCACACGCTCAGGCGCGGCTCCGCGGAAGAGAAGCACCTGCTCGCGGCGAACAAGCGCCTGCTCGCCGCGCTCGGCTTCGAGTCGGGCGTGGCACACGCCGAATTCATACGCGGGGCCGAAGACGGCGAGTTCTACTTCCTCGAAGTCGCCGCCCGCGTCGGCGGCGCGCACACGGCTGAAGAAGTCGAGGCGGCGACCGGAATAAACCTCTGGCGCGAGTGGGCGCGCGTCGAGCTGGCGAGCGAAGAGTGCCCGTACACTTTGCCGCCCGCGCGACACGACTACGGCGGCGTCGCGGTTTCGCTCGCGCGCGAGGAGTGGCCCGACACTTCCCGCTTCGACGACCCCGAAATCGTCTTCCGCGTCCGCAAGCCCTGGCACGTCGGACTCGTCGTCGGCTCGCCGAGCTACGCGCGCACGGCGGAGCTACTTGAAAACTACCAGCGCCGCTTCGCCGCGGAGTTCCTCGCCGTCGCGCCGCCGGAGGAGTCGCCGGTGCAGCACCTGTGAAGAATTGCGGAATGCGGAATGCGGAATGCGGAATGCGGATTGAAGACGGATTTATTCATTGTTCATTCGCTCATTAAATCAATGGAGGACTGAATCAATGCTTCATTCCTTTAATCCGCAATCCGAAATCCGCATTCCGCAATCAGTGTACGGCCCGGTCAACTCGTGGCGCGTGGGGCGCTCGCTCGGCGTTGACCTTTTGTGCGTCGGCTCGGTCTGCTCGTTCCGCTGCGTCTATTGCCAGTTGGGGCGCATCAACGTGCGAACGTCGGAGCGCAGGGTTTACGTGCCGACGGCGAAGGTCATGGAAGACCTGCGCGCGAGCGCTTGGCGAGGGGCGGACGTGGTCACGCTTTCGGGGAGCGGCGAGCCGACGCTCGCGGCGAACATGGGCGAAGTCATCGTCGAGATAAAGCGACTTACGCGCAAGCCGGTGCTGGTGCTGACGAACTCGGCGCAGCTCGCGAGCGCGCGGGTGCGGCGCGAGCTGTGCGGGGCAGACATGGTCTTCTGCAAGCTCGACGCGGCGGACGAGGAGACGTTCCGCTCGGTCAACCGGCCCGTCGCGGAGGTGACGCTCCGCTCGACGGTCGAAGGCATCCGGCGCTTGCGCGAGGAGTACGCGGGCCGGCTCGCGGTTCAGTTGATGCTGATGCCGCTCAACAAAGCGAGCGCGCGCGAGTTCGCGCCGCTGCTCGGCGAGCTTCGGCCCGACGAGGTTCAACTGAACTCGCCGCTACGCCCTGTGCCAAAAAGGTGGACGGTTGACGCCCGCGGCAATCTCCCACAGGACGGCGCGGCAGTCGCACGACTCAAGACCGTCCCCGCCGAAGAATTCGCCGAGTTCGCGGACGAACTGCGCCGCCTGACCGGCCTTAAGATCGTCTCCCGTCCGGGCGACCCCGGCGCGCAGGCCCTCGCGCCGCGCTGAGGGCGGAAATCCACGCACGCAGATGCAAAATCGCGCACGCGCTTGCGCGAATGTGACCGCAAGTCGCGGCCCCCGCGTCTCGGCACGTCCGTTGCTTGGAGGCTCCTCGGAAATCACTTCGGTTAAGCGGACGCGAAAGATCGTCCCGGCGGCGAAGGGGAGATGTAAGGTCACGCGATTTCCGAGCACCCGAACGTCCTCGCAGTTCCGAAAGGAGTAGGGCCATGGTAAGCACAACGCCGTGCGCTGCCGAAAAGAGTAAGTGGCAGCAGTTGATGAAGGACTTGAGAGACACGCAGAAGGTTGTCAACGGCTACGACGTGGAGATAGCCGGCGCAATCGAGGCGATGCGCCGCGCTGGCCGCCCGGCGGAGGAGATCGCCTGGGCCAACGCACTCGCGGTCGAGACGAACCCCGAAGTTGTCAGGGGCAGTTACCAGCAGGAACTCGCGCTCAGGTACGGGCTGAGGGGCAACGCGCAGTCTTCGCGTCTCAATAGCCTCGCCGCGAAGCGCGCCGACGCCGCGCAGAAGTTGGCCGACCTCGACACGAAGTGCGAAGAGGCCGAGGCGGCGTACAAGAAGTGTCTGGAGGGGTATGAGGAGACGCGCATGAGTCTTTGCGGCCAGCCGCGAACGGGCCACGGACATGAGGGTGAGCCGTGTCAGGTCCACCTCGGCCCGGACGGCTCATGCCAGTATCACGGGAGGACGGCAGCCGTCGCGTGAACGGGCGAAGTCGAACTCGCCGGCAGTCGAACACCGCCGCCTGACCCTCGCGCGGCGGAGTTCTGCCCGTCCGGCCTCTAAGCCGTCGGTCTCTCAAGGCTGCGAAATTCTCTGCGTCTTCAGGCCATATTTCGCAGCCCCGCACGGCCTATCGAGAAAACTCCACCCTTTCCTTGAGCGGCACGGACGTTGCGCTACTCGTGCGCCTGGGAGTAACCTCTCCGGCGACGAAGGCGCTTGCCCTGTGGGCGGCCTTTCGGTAAGGCGTCACGGCCAAGCCGCTCGCGAGAGCCAAAGACCTGCCATCAAATTCAACGGAAGGAAAGTTCGATGTCAAATCAGAGCGAACACAAGTGGGTTTATCTTTTCGAGGAGGGCGACGGCGACCAGCGCTCGCTGCTCGGCGGCAAGGGCGCAGGACTCGCCGACATGACGCGCGCCGGACTCCCGGTCCCGCCCGGCTTCATCGTCACGACCGAGGTCTGCAACGCGTACTACAAGAACGGAAAAAATTTCCCCGAAGGGATGTGGGAGCAGGTCATCGAGGGCCTGCGCGAGGTCGAGGCGAAGACGGGCAAACGTTTCGGCGACCCGGAAAATCCCCTGCTCGTCTCGGTGCGTTCGGGCGCGCCCTTTTCGATGCCGGGCATGATGGACACGGTTCTCAACCTCGGCCTCAACGAGACGACCGTGCAGGGACTCGCCAGGCAGACGGGCGACCTGCGCTTCGCCCTGGACGCGTACCGGCGCTTCGCGACTCTCTTCGGCGAGATCGTCATGGGCGTCGCGCACGAGAAGTTCGAGCGCGTCATGGAGCGCTACAAGGCGCAGACCGAGGGCGGACGCGACACAGACCTCTCGCCCGAACAGTTGCAGGACATCATCACCGCGCAGAAGCAGATCATCTTCTCCGACCAGTCGGGACTCGCCATCCCCGAAGACCCCTACGAACAACTCCGCGTCGCCATCGCCGCCGTCTTCAACTCGTGGATGGGCCGGCGCGCGATTGACTACCGCAAGGTCAACCGGATACCGGACGACCTCGGCACGGCGGTCAACGTGCAGGCGATGGTCTTCGGCAACATGGGCGCGGAGTCGGGCACGGGCGTCGCGTTCACGCGCAACCCCTCGACCGGCGAGAAGAAGCTCTACGGCGAATACCTTTTGAACGCGCAGGGCGAGGACGTGGTCGCAGGCATCCGCACGCCGCAGCCGATCAGCCAGCTTCAGGAAGAACTCCCCGCGGTCTATGAGCAGTTCAGGTCAATCGTCGAGCTGCTCGAAAAGCACTACCGCGACATGCAGGACGTTGAGTTCACCATCGAGCGCGGGCATCTCTTCATGCTCCAGACGCGCACGGGCAAGCGCACGGGCGCTGCCGCCGTCCGCGTCGCGGTTGACATGGTGCGCGAGGGCTTGATTGACAAGGCCACGGCGGTGCGCCGCGTCTCGCCCGACCAACTCGACCAACTCCTGCACCCGACCGTTGACCCGAACGCCGACGCGAAGGTCGTCGCGAAAGGTTTGCCGGCGAGTCCCGGCGCGGCGCAAGGGAAAGTCGTCTTCGACCCCGACGAGGCCGAAGAACTCGCGCGCGGCGGCGAGAAGGTCGTGCTCGTCCGACAGGAGACCAGCCCCGACGACTTCCACGGCATGGTCGCGGCCCAGGCAATCGTCACCGCGCGAGGGGGCATGACAAGTCACGCAGCCGTTGTAGCGCGCGGCATGGGCAAGTCGTGCGTGTGCGGCGCGAGCGTTTTGAATATTGACTACGCGCAGCAGCAGTTCAACGTCAACGGCACGGTCGTCCCGAAGGGCGAGTGGATAACGGTTGACGGCTCGACGGGGAGAGTATTTCTCGGACAAGTCCCCACGGTGCAGCCGACGCTCGGCGACGACTTCCGCGAGTTGATGAGCTGGGCGGACGAGTTCCGGCGGCTGCGCGTGAGAGCGAACGCCGACACGCCGCACGACGCCGAGGTCGCGCGCAACTTCGGCGCGGAGGGGATCGGGCTGTGCCGCACCGAGCACATGTTCTTCGGCGACGAGCGGCTGGCCGCGATGCGCGAGATGATCCTCGCCGACGGCGTCGGCGCGCGCGAGAAGGCGCTCGAAAAGTTGCTGCCGCTTCAGCGCAAAGACTTCGTCGGCATCTTCCGCGCGATGGAGGGCCTGCCCGTCACCATCCGCCTGCTCGACCCGCCGCTCCACGAGTTTCTGCCGAACATGGAAGAACTGCTCGGCGAACTCTCCGAGTTGAAGTTGTCACTTCAGCGCGCGGCGAGCATCCGCGACATGGACAGGACGCTCGACGAGATTGACGGCAAGCGCAAGCTCTTGCAGCAGGTCGAGCGACTGCGCGAGTCCAACCCGATGCTCGGACACCGCGGCTGCCGCCTCGGACTCATCTACCCGGAAGTGACGCGGATGCAGGTGCGCGCAATCTTCGAGGCGGCGTGCGAGGTCGCGGGCGAGGGCGAGAAGGTTCAGCCCGAAATCATGGTGCCGCTCGTCTCGACCGCCGAGGAGCTTCGCAACCAGGCCGAACTCATCCACGAGGTCGCGCGGCAGGTCACGGGCGAGCACGGCATGACCATCCCGTACACGGTCGGCACGATGATCGAACTTCCGCGCGCGGCCTTGACCGCCGACAAGATCGCCGAGTACGCCGACTTCTTCTCGTTCGGCACGAACGACCTGACGCAAACGACGTTCGGTCTTTCGCGCGACGATTCGGGCCGCTTCCTCTCGAAGTACGTCGAGGTGAAGGTTCTGCCCGACGATCCGTTCCAGGTTCTCGACCGCGAGGGCGTGGGCGAACTCGTGAAGATCGGGACGGAGCGCGGGCGCTCGGTGAAGCCCGGCCTCAAGGTCGGCATCTGCGGCGAGCACGGCGGCGAGCCGCGCTCGATAGGTTTCTGCCACCTGACCGGACTCGATTACGTCTCCTGCTCGCCCTTCCGCGTCCCCGTCGCGCGACTGGCCGCCGCGCAGGCCGCGCTTGAGATGAAGGACGGCGCGGTCGCGGCTGACAAGTAAGTCTCGTCCGTCTCGACTCCCGAAAGGGAAATCTAACAGGGGTGGACAGGATGGACAGGATAGAAATCTTGGCTCAAGTTTCCTTTGACTGCGAATCCATCTGAGAGAAACACATTCTCTGAAGAATCGCAGCCGTAAATTGCTTGGCGTTGGTCATCGTTTCATAGGTAGCGACATAATGCGACAGGTGCTTCTTATGCACGCCGCG
>DASRCS010000029.1:0-19753 GCA_035652995.1 Pyrinomonadaceae bacterium | reverse complement strand
CCGTGCGCGCGCTCGTCGCGCGGGTCGTGTGCGTGCCGGCGCTCCGCGCCGTGGTCGCCGAACCAGGAGAGAATCTCGTCGGCTGCGCGATCCCACCAGTTGCGGAATCCGCTCTCGCGCTCGTCGTGGCGACCGCGGTAGTCGCGCCGCGCGCCGCCGAAGTTCCGCCGGTCGTCGTAGTCCTCGCGCCCGTACTCGTAACCGCTGCGACCGTAGAAGCGGCTCGTCGTGCGACCGTAGTCGGTCTCGTAGCTGTGCACGGGTTCCTCCTCGCGCGCCGCTCGCACGTACTCGCTGGTGAGATCGCGCTCGCGGTCGCGCGCGTACCCGCCGCGACCGTAGTCGCGCCCCGCCTGCGCGCCGTAAGAATCTTCGCGCCCGTAGCGCGGGCCGTTTGAGCGCGACCTGTAGCCGCGCGCCGAGTAGCCGCGGTCGTAGTCCGAGCCGTAATCGCGAGACGTGTCGCGTCCCGTCTCGTCGTAGCGCTCGCGCGCGTACCGCGGCGCGCGCTCGGCGTAGCCGCGCCCCTCTTCGCGCTCGGACTCGCGCTCGCCGTAGCGGTCTTCGTCGTCGTAGCGGTCGAACCCGCGCGCGTCGTAACGTCTTGACATCACAGACCTCCTTCCAAATCAATCCTCTTCAGCGAAGTGTCAATCAACAGTCTTCAGCTCGGTCGGCACGCGGCGCACTGGCTCCTGAAGAAGCTTCCTGATGAATGCGTCGTGAATGACCTTCGCCGCGAATGCCGTGTCGCGTCTCCAACGCTTAAAGGTTATTCGCCGCCGGACTCGCGCGGCGCGGCTGTTCGCGGCAAGTGTTTCGGCCCGGAAGCATTTTACGGCTTCCGGGCCAGGTCGAACGTCGAACTCCGCGCGTGCGGACGACTCGCGCCGTGCGCGCCCGTTGCGGGTTTCGGGCGTCAGTGATGCCCGCCCTTCTCGCCGCCCTTGCGCATCGGCTCGTGATTCTCCGGCTTGCCGTAGCCTCCGCCGCCGTGCTTCTCGCCGCCGTGGTGGACGGCGTTGACGGTCGCCCACGCGCGCTTCTCGGCCTCACCCTTCGACGTGCCGCGCGACTCGTAGTTCTCCTCGATGTGCTCGGCCTGCCGCTTCTCCTTGTCCGTGTATTTGTCCTTGTCTCCCCTCGCCATGATGGCACCTCCTTGATTAGTTGATTACCTCTTCTGGTCGCCGCGGTCTCCCTGACCGGCCTTGACGACCGTCTTCGCGTGCTTCTTCACGTCCTGCGAGAGCGAGCGGCCAACGTCGTCGCTCTCCTCGAAACGACCCTTGTCGTCGCGCCGCACGTAACGCTTGTCCGTGCCCGTGTCAATCAACTCGCGGTCGTGTTTATTCTTCCCTGCCATGCTCCCCTCCTTGTTCAACCGAATGAAGTTTCACATTCGACAGCTCTCAAGCCGACGACTCACCAGCCGCTCAAACTTTCAAGCCCGACGGCGACGACCACTCGCCATCGCCTCCGACGCGGGCGCTGAGAACTCAGGCGCGAGCGCCGCGCGCCTTCGCGTCTTCGAGCAGCGAGCGAGCGCGCTCGAACGCCTGTTCGAGCTTCTGCTTCTTCTTGAGCACCGGCCTGAACAACTCGCCCTTGTGCTCGATCCGCTTCAACATATTCCTGATGTCGAAATCCGCAATCTCGATCTTCCCGCGCTCGACCTCCGGCCATTCGAGCGGCGCGGAGACGGTCGCGCCCGGCTTCGGCCTGACCGAATACGGCGCGACCACAGACTTGCCGCGCGCGTTCTGCATGTGGTCAACGTAGATCATCCCGCGCCCGCGCTTGCGCTTCGACCTCTCCACGGTCGCCACGTCCGACTTCTCGCGCGCGACCGCGGTCGCGACCTGCTCGGCCAACTCCGCAATCTGCTCGTAGCCGTAGCTCGCCTTGACCGGCACATAGACGTGTATGCCGCGCGAGCCGGAAGTCTTCGCGAAGGATTCGAGGCCGATGCGTTCAAGCACGTCACGCGTCGTGACGGCCACGTCGCAGATGGTTTTGAACCCGACGCCCTCGCCGGGGTCGAGGTCGAAGACGAACCAGTCGGGGCGATCGAGATTCTCGACGCGCGAGTGCCACGGGTGACGCTCGATAGCGCCGAGGTTCGCCATGTAGAGCAGCGTCGCCTTGCCGCTCCCGACGATGTAGTTGACCTCGTGCCCGCCGCCGTCCTCGACTTCGAGCGTGACCGTGCGGACGAACTCCGGCGCTTCGTCAACGTCGTGCTGGTGAAACGACTGCCCGCGAATCCCCGCCGGGTAGCGCTTCATGATCAGCGGTCGGTCTTCGAGGTAGGGCAGGATGTATTTCGCGACTTCGTCGTAATACCGAACGAGGTCGCCCTTCGTGATTCCCTCGCCCGGCCAGTACACGCGATCCAGATGCGTGAGCGGCACGACATCACGCCCGACGCGCACGTTCAAGTCGCCCTTCAACTCCGCCGCTTTCATCGCGCGCGCGACGGGCAAGACCTTCTCGCCTCTCGTCCCCTTCTCCGTGTCGAACTTCCTCACGCCCTTCGCACCCGTGCCTCGTGGATCGCGCCCGACATCAGCGCCATGCGAGCCGCTGCCTTCCTCTTTTGCCTTTTGCCTTTTTACTTTTGACTTGCCCTCAACCGTGTCTCTGCCGCCTTCGGGCTTCCGCAGGCGAAGCTCCCAACCGGCCTCAGCGAACTCGTCCCGCTTCTTGATGAGAAGCCACTCGCCTTCGCGCCCCTTCATCCGCACGAGCGTGAACGCGCCGCGAAGCTTCTCGCCTTCGAGTTCAAACTCAAGCTTCCCCCGCTCCAACTGTTCGCGCGCGCCCTCGTCGCCGAGCAGCCTGTACGTGCCGCCGTCCCAACGCATGTGCTCGCCCGCGCCGTACTCGCCTTCGGGTATGCGCCCCTCGAACTTCAGGTACTCGACCGGATGGTCTTCGGTCTCGACGGCCAGACGCCTCTGCGTCGGGTCGAGCGAAGGCCCGCGCGGCACAGACCAGGACTTCAGCACGCCCTCCATCTCAAGCCGGAAATCGAAATGCAGCTTCGACGCGTGGTGCTCCTGCACGACGAAGCGGTGCCGGTTCGACTTCGACACGCGCCCGCGCGGCTCCGGCGTCCGCCGGAAGTCGCGCATCTTCTGGTAGGTCTCAAGCCCCATGCCCGCTCAACCCTCTGTGACCTTTGTGAAATCCTTCGTGCCCTCTGTGGTAAAGGGAGACGAACTTAACCACAAAGGTCACGGAGGATTTCACAAAGGTCACAAAGATTTTCAAAGCTTCTTCAACTCGCGCTTCAGGAGCGCGAAGTCTTCCTTGACCTTCTCGCCGAGGTCTTCACGGTAAAACCTGACCGCCGGGTGATAACCGACGATGAACCGACGCCCTTCGCGCTCGACGACGCGACCGCGCGCCTCGTTCACGCTCTTCACTCCCAGCACGGTCTTCGCCGCGACGCCGCCGAGCAGCATCACAAGCTCAGGGTCAATCAATTCCATCTGCTCGAATAAATAATTCGACTCGCACGTGCCCGTCTCGATGGCCTTCGGCGTGCGGTTCTTCGGCGGCCTGCACTTGACCGTGTTCGTAATGAAGAAGTCGCCGCGGTCGAGACCCGTGCCTTCGAGCACGTGGTCGAGATACCGCCCGGCGGAGCCGACGAAGGGCTTGCCCGTCTCGTCCTCGTCTTTGCCCGGAGCCTCGCCGATGATCATCACGCGCGCCGCGTATTTGCCGTCGCCCGGTACAGCGTGTGTACGCGACTCGTGCAGCGGGCAGCGCGTGCAGACTCGTATCTGCTCGGCAAGCTCGTCCAATCTCCGAGCTTTTTTCGACTTCGCCATCGCCTTCTCTTCGTGCGTGCTTGCGTTCACCAACTCGGCCTGCAACTTGCGTGCTAAAAGCTTGGTCTCATCAGTTGAGTTCGACGGCGTACAGACGTGAAATTTTCCGAACTGGCGAAGACATACGAACGCATCGGCGCGGCGAAGAACGACCCGGCGCGCGTCTCTCTGCTTGCCGCGCTGTTCGGCAAGGCCGACCGCGCGACGCTCGAAGCCGCGGCGCACTTCACGCTGAGCGAGGTCGTTGACCCGCAGCTCTCCGACAAGCTCGGCACGGGGCCGGGCACGATCCGCTCGGTACTCGCGCGAATGTTTGAGCTGGACTCGGCGGACATTGACGAGGAGGTGAAGCGCACGGGCGACATGAGCGAGGTCGTCGCCGCGCACGTCCGCGGCTCGGACACGCTCGAAGTCGCGAAGCTCTGGCAACGCGTGAACCGCGCCGTCGAGCGCGAGGAAGACCGCGAGAGTCTGGTCGAGCACGTCTTCAAGAATACGACCGCCGTCGGCGCGAAGTATTTCACGCGCATGGTTCTCAACCAGATGCGAATCAACGCCGGCCTCGGCACCATCGCGCGCGCGCTCGCCGCGGCGTTCGACGTTGACGCCTCGGCGGTCGAGCACCTCTACGCGATGACGAACGACATCGGCCTCGCCGCCGCGCAGGCGAAGAAGGGCGCGAAGGCTCTGGCGCGCGCGGGCCTCACTCTCTTCCGCCCCTACCAGTTCATGAACGCGCAGAAGATGGACGACCCGCGAGAGATTTTCGAGAAACTGAAGGGCAAGCAGATTATCTTCGAGGTGAAGTACGACGGCGCGCGCCTCCAGATTCATCTGAAGAAGAACGGGCGCAAGCCGGAGATACATTTCTACTCGCGCCGCCTGAACGACGACACCGCCGCGATGCCCGACCTCGCCGACGCGCTCGCGAAAGCGTGGCGGGGCGGCGACGCGATTCTCGAAGGCGAGGCCGTCGCCTTCGACCCGACGCTTAAAGAGAAGCAGCCGTTCCAGGCCGTGCTCATGCGACTTGGCCGCGTCCACAACGTCGAAGAGAAGGCGCGCGAGATTCCGCTCGTCCTGCACCTCTTCGAGTTGGTCTATCACGACGGCGAAGACCTGATGAACGTCGCGCAAGGAGAGCGACGCGCGCGGCTCTCCAAACTCTTCCGCACGACCGACCGCGTGAAGCTGACCGAGTCAATCGTCACGGACGACATCGAGGAGCAGGCCAAGTTCTTCCGCCGCGCAATCGAAGAAGGCCAAGAGGGGCTGATGGCGAAAGACCCGGACGCGGTTTACGTTCCCGGTCGCCGCACCGAGAACTGGATGAAGATCAAGCCCGCGTTCGAGACTCTCGACGTGGTCATCACCGGCGGCATCTGGGGTTCGGGCCGCAGGCGCGGGCTGCTCTCAAGCCTCATCGTCGCCGTGCGCGACGGCGAAGACCTGAAGACCGTCGGCAAGGTCGGCACGGGCTTCTCGGAGGAGACGCTGCGCGAACTGACCGCGCGGCTCGAACCCGGCATCATCGCGACCAGCGGGCGCGACGTGGAGATCGAGCCGGAGACGGTCATCGAGGTTGACTTTCAGGACATACAGAAGACCGCGCGCTACCGCGCCGGATACGCCCTTCGCATCCCGCGCTTCAAACGCGTCCGCGACGACAAGAGCGTGCGCGAGGCCGACACGCTCGAACGTCTCAAGCGGCTCTACAGGCAGATGCATTCATAAAAATTTTCCGTCGGGGGTGCGGTGAAGATGATCAGGAAATTGAAGTCGGGCAAGTACCGCCTCTACTCGCGCAAGAAAGACCCGAAGACCGGCAAGCGGAAAAACTTGGGGACGTTCGACACGCGCGAGGAAGCAGAAAAGCACGAGCGCGCCGTGCAGTTCTTCAAACACAAATAGTCTTCAACCCAAATCCATCAGCCGCGGGCGCGGGACGAGTTGTTCGATGACGAGCCGGCTGAGGTTGAGCCAGCGCGCGACGCCTTCGAGGACGTTCGAGTCGGAGGTGACGGCGACGCGCTCGGAGTTGATGATGCTGCGGTCGGGGTTGAACTCTACTTCGACCGTCCACGGCCAGCCGCGCTCGCGCGCCGTTCGGCGGACGCGCTCGGCGAGACGACCACTGTTCGAGACCGGCTTATCGAGCAGCCAGAGGACGGACGCGGGGCGCGAGGCTTCGAGCACTTCGCCCGCGAGCAGCAGCGCGCGCTCCGTCTCCTCGACCGCGCGGTACGAGCCGTGCACGCTCGAAAGGTCGCGCACGCACCCGTCGCGGCACAGAATCAACACGCCGCCCGACAGCGCCGCTTCCAGAGTGATGACGAGGTTGAAGCCGTCAACGATCAACTCCGCGCCTTCGATTTCGCGCGCGTCCAGGCGACTCGCCCGCCTGCGCTCGCGGCTTGAGTCCGAGCAGGCGGCGCGGCTCACCGCCAGTCGCTGACGCTCGCGCAAGTTGTGTCTGTCGCCCACGAGCTTCAACGTGGACTTCGGCTGATAGCCTCGGCTCAGAAGCCATGACAGCTCAGCCGTGGCGACGCGCAGCGCCGCGAGTTGTTCGTCGGCGAACAGTCGCGCATCCTCCGGGTGCGCGCCCCTGTGCCGCCGCCTGTCTGGACTCAAACTGAAAGCAACCTCCGTTGTCTAAAGCTGTAGGGGCAGGGCTTGCCCCTGCCCCTCGTGCTTCGGACGCGCGCCTTGAGTAAACACATCGTTGCGGGCAGGGACAAGCCCTGCCCCTACAGGAGCTGCCGAGCGCCGCGAATCCGCCGCCGTTCCCGACGACGTAAAGGAGATGTACAATCCGACGCCGCGGTCAACTCGCTCGGCGGGCCGTCGTTCACAGACTACTCTGAATCGGTGAAACTACAATGGCAGATTACAGCTTCGTCACGCGCTGGCGGTTCCGCTCGCCGCTCGCACCCGTGTGGGATTTGATCTACAACTCGGAGCGCTGGCCCGAGTGGTGGCGCGGCGTCGAGCGCGTCGAGAAGATCGAGGCGGGCGACGCGGAAGGCATCGGGAGCGTCCACCGCTACACTTGGAAGAGCAAGCTCCCCTACCGGCTCGCCTTCGACATGAGGCTCACGCGCGTCGAGCCGATGTCGTTCATCGAGGGCGAGGCCATCGGCGAGTTGACCGGCAGCGGTCGCTGGCGTCTCGTGCAGGAGGGCGAGTTCACGAACGTCCGCTATGACTGGAATGTCGCGACGACGAAGCCCTGGATGAACCTGCTCGCGCCCGTCGCGCGGCCCGTGTTCAAGTGGAATCACGACGTGGTGATGGGCTGGGGCGCGGAAGATCTTTCAAAGAAGCTCGGCGTCGAGATGCTGCCCGTCGAAGAGAACTAGAGCCGTCGTTGCGACTCGCTCTAGCCTGCCTTCGGCGCGCGGCTTTTGCCCGCGCGTTTCTTCGTCGCGGCCTTCGTTGTCTTCTTTGACGGGGCCTTGCGCTTTTTTGAAGATGTCTTCGATTTTTTGGAAGAAGCTCTCGGCCTACCGTCCTCGCCGGTGACTTCGGCCTCGTGCCCGGCGACGGCGAACTCGTCTTCGACTTTTTGCAGGAGCCAGAGCGGTCGCCCCTGTTGCTCGCGCCCCTTCATCTTGAAGAGCCGCCACGCGCCGCGCAGTCGCTCGCCTTCGAGGCGGAAGCGCAACGCACCTTTGCGCCAAGCCGAGGCCGCGTCTTCGTCCGTCTCGAATGTGCCGATGTCCCAGCGATAAACTTCGCCCGCGCCGTATGTGCCTTCGGGCAGAACGCCCTCGAAGGTCAGATACGAGAGCGCGTGGTCGGGCACCTCGACGGCCAGGCGCTTCACGCCCGCGTCGAGCGAAGGCCCCTTCGGCACGGCCCAACTCTTCAGCACGCCCGCGATCTCCAGCCGAAAGTCCCAGTGCAGGCGGCTCGCGTGGTGCTCCTGAACGACAAACTTCCCCCCGCTTCTCATAAACGATTCCCCCGCGTTACGGAAAACTTCAGACCCCGCGTCGTCCCGCGCGGCGTATCGCCGGACGAGATTTCGGAACGCGGCGCGCCCTCGGCGCGTATTTAGTACGAAGACCGGAGACAACGGCGCGGCCCCGGACGGCCATCACAGCGCCAATAAAAAGTTGAAACCCGCGGTCGGTTTTTGTCACAAACTCTTTCGACGCGGTGTTTTCATTTTAGTAGATCGCGAGCGCGAGTCGTAAACAGCCGGGCCGCGCGTCTGACGATTCGGGCCGGAGCCGGACGGAAGCGGGCCGCCGCTTGCGAACTGCGACAACGCAAAGCACAGACTTCATGACGGACGCCGCCGCCCAAGCGCCCATACGCGTGCTCGTCGTTGACGACGAGCCGCTCGCGCGCGAGAAGATTCGCGGGATGGTCGCGGGCGACCCCGATGTCCGCGTCGTCGCCGAGTGCTCGAACGGCGCGGAGGCCGTCGAGGCCGTGCAGACGCTGCGCCCCGACCTGATCCTGCTCGACGTGCAGATGCCGGAGGTCGGCGGCTTCGACGTGCTCGAAGCGCTCAAGGGCGAGGGGCTCCCGCCGGTCATCTTCATCACCGCCTACGACCACTACGCCGTGCGCGCCTTCGAGTACCACGCGCTCGACTACCTGCTCAAGCCGTTCGACCGCGAGCGGTTTCAGTCGGCAATCGAGCGCGCCAAGCGGCAGATCAGGCGCGAAGGCGGGAACGGCAACGGCATTGACGCGCGCATCCTCGCGCTGCTCGAACAGATGCACGGGCAGCAGCGTTACAGCGAGCGGATCGTCGTCAAGTCGGGCGGGCGCGTCTTCTTCCTCAACACCGACGAGATTGACTGGGTCGAGGCCGAGGGCAACTACGTCTCGATTCACACGGGCAAGAAGGCGTATCTGCTGCGCGAGACGATCAGCAACTTCGAGACGCAGCTCGACCCCAGAGAGTTCGTCCGCATCCACCGCTCTTCGATTGTCCGCCTCGACCGCGTCAAGGAGCTTCAGCCGTGGTCGCACGGCGAGTACCACGTCATCCTCGAAGACGGCACGCGGCTCACGCTCTCGCGCAGCTACCGCGAGAAGTTACAGGCCGCGCTCGGCAACAGCTTGTAAACGACTCGTAAATCGGCGGCACGCACGCCGGTGCGCGCGCGCCACTTCATCACGGCTGGCGTCCGTCCCGTCACAAAAGCCTTCCGAGCGCCGCCGGACACTTAATAAAATTCGCGTGACCGCACGCGCGCACCGGTCGGCAGCCCACCGAGAAGGGCGCGCAGAGTCAAAACGAGTGAGGGAAGAGGCGAGGCCGGACGCGCCGACGCCGAGCACGAAGGGAGTTGTGAAAATCATGCTGGAACAGAAGCATTACTCGTTCGAGGCGAGCGAACAGCCGGCGTTGCGCGCGGACGAAAGCGCGCGCCTGCAAGCGTCGTCCGTCAAGATAAAGGCCCTCCGGGAGCTTGCGCTCGCGCTGCTTCAGGAGGTCGAGTCGCTGAAAGGCGGCGAAGGGTTCGAGGCCCGCACGGGCGTCAACTTCTCCGACGAGGTGCGCCGCTTCGAGACCGACCTGATCCGCTGGGCCTTGATGCACACGGGCGGCCACCAGCGCCGCGCCGCGCGCCTCCTCAACATGAAGGTGACGACGCTCAACGCGAAGATCAAGCGCTACGGCATACTCGCGCACTCGCTCCCCACGAACGTCGTTGACCTCCGCCCGGCCTGAAGGCAAAAGTAAAAAGGTAAAAGGCAAAAGAAGTGCGCGACTCTCGACGGCAACGGTGAGAGTCGCGCACTTCTTTTGCCTTCCCTTTTGCCTTTTGCCCTTTTACTTTTGCCTTTTCATACCGCCTGTCGTATAGAGAGTGAATGAAAGCGCGCGCGGTCTTTCTCCTTCTCTGCTGCATCTGGGGTTCGACGTGGCTCTTCATCAAGCTGGGCTTGAGAGATTTGCCGCCCGTCGGCTTCGCCGCAGTCCGCTTCGTCCTCGCCTCCGCGATCCTCTTCGCCATCGTCGCCGCCCGCCGCTCGCGCGTGCCGCGCACCGCGCGCGAGTGGACGCTCATCGCCGCGACGGGCGTGCTCACTTTCACGCTCAACTACGGGCTGGTGTTCTGGGGCGAGCAGCACATCTCTTCGGGGCTGACCGCGCTGCTTCAGGCGACGATTCCAGTCTTCGGGATGCTGTTCGCGCACGCGCACCTGCCGGGCGAGCGTCTGTCGGCGCGGAAGATGGCGGGCGTGCTGCTGGGCGTCGGCGGGGTCGGCGTCATCTTCTCGAACCAGATGAGCGCGGAAGGGAGTCTGGCCGCGTGGGGCAGCGTCGCGGTCGTCGCGGGCGCGGTCTGCATGGCGTACTCGAACGTGCTCATCAAGGCGCGCGCGGCGAAGATTGATCCGCCGATGCTCGCCGCCGGGCAGATGGCCTGCGGACTCGTGCCGCTGCTCTGCTTCGGACTCGTGTCCGAGGGGAACCCTCTCAAGTTTCACTGGACGGCGCTGGCCGCCGTCTCGCTCCTGTACCTGACGCTCGTCGGCTCGGTCGCGGCCTTCATGCTCTACTACTGGCTCGTGAGGCACATGGACGTGACGAAGACGATGCTCATCGCGCTCGTCACGCCGCTCGCGGCAGTCCTGCTCGGCATGGCCGCGCTCGGCGAGCGCCTCTCGTGGCGCACGCTCGCGGGCGGCGCGCTCATCATGTCGGGCATCGGCCTCGTCGTCCTGAGACGAAACCGCCGGGTCGGAAAGAACACGGAAGTCGCGGCGGTCGCGGAAGGATGAGCCGCGCGCGCCTGTGAGGCTGAATCGCGCAAGGACTCGCAAAGGAATGCACAATCGCAAGAAACTATAGGCGGTCGCCCGCGAGTTGTTCCGCGGGCGACCGCTTATAGTTTCTGCGGCGTGTTCGGTCGAATCAGCCGGCGCGGAGCGTGCGCATGATCGCGTCGCGCAGGCGCTGGGGCGCGACTTCCGCCTGGCCTTCGCCGCGTTGCGGGTTGCGCCAGTTGTCGAGGATGGCGACCTTGTGCGCGCAGGCGACCGTGCACATCGGCGCGCACCACTTCTCGGTGTTGTACTCGCGCTCGATGTCGGCCTTCGTGTACTGCTCGACGGGGACGCCGGGCGTGCCGCGCTGCTGCGAGCAGTAGTGGACTAATCCGTCCTCGCAGACGTAGAGGTAGCGCGCGCCGGAGCGGCAGCGCCAGTTGTTCGACTTGCCCGCGGCGAGGTTGTCCTGGAACCAGCCGAGGCGCGCGTACTCCGACTTGCTCAGCCGCTTCAACTCGTCATAGACCTTTCGCTCGCGCTCGGCCAGAGGCTTGAGGATTCCGTGGCCGTCGTGGATGACGCCGACGGTCGTCGAGAAGCCGAGTTCGATGGCGCGGCGCGCGATGACGAGTGCGTCTTCGGGGTTCTTGATGCCGCCGCCGATGACCGAGTTGATGTTGACGTGGAAGTCGGAGTGTTCGGCGATGTGGACGAGTTTACGGTCGAGGTTCTTGAGGCTCTTTTTGGAGACCTCGTCCGGGTTGATGTTGTCAATGGAAATCTGGAGGTATTCGAGTCCCGCGTCGTTCAGGCGGCGGATGCGTTCGGGCGTGATGTAGTAGCCGTTGGTGATGAGTCCGGCGATCATCCCGCGGCGGCGGATGTGGCGGATGACCTCGTCGAGTTCGGGGTGCATCAGAGGCTCGCCGCCCGAAATCGTGATGACCGAAGTGCCGAGGCGCGCGAGCGCGTCCAGCCTCCGCTTCATCACGTCGAGGGGCACGGGGTCTGAAGTCTTGTCGAACTCGTTGCAGTAGGTACAGGCGAGGTTGCAGCGCCGCATCGGGATGACGTGCGCGAGAACCGGGTGGCTCGTTGACATCAGGGCGCGGGTGATGAACCGCGCCTCGCGCAGTTTCAGCTTCAGAAACGTGCTTCGCTTCATCAAGGCTGTTTTCTTTGACAGGCCCGCGCTGGAGTGTTCGGCTGCCGCGGCGCGGGCGTCCCTTCGAGAAGTCCGATAGACAATACGTGAAACGCGTCGGCGGAAGCAAGCGGCGCGCGCCCGCGTCTGGCAGAGACGGCGAAGGGTTCTGACCACTCCGGCGGGCAGAACCCTTCACGCTTGCTTCAAAAATCCGAACGACCTAGCTCTTGACGATCTTCACGCCGGACGGAAGCTTCGGGTCGAAGGCGTCCGACGGGATGCTGGCGTTGCGCTCGATGTTCGTCAGGCGGACGAGGGTCGTGTCGCCGTTCGACTCGGTGACGCGCGTCTGCACGGGCATCCCCGAATCGTCAACCCAGACCTCGGTGAACTTGCCGCTCGCGGTCTTCGGCGTGAGCTTCAGATACACCACGTGCGGGCCGCCGTCGTAGAGCGTGCCCTCGCCAGCGAGTTCGATGTTGTACTGACTCTTCAACTGCGCGCCGGAGGCGTTCAGGCCGAAGCCGAGGACGCCGTTCACCTTCGCGTTGCCCCTCGCGTTGGCCGTCGTGCCGACTATCGCCTGGTTCAGGCGCGGGCGGTAGAGCGTGTACTTGCCGTTCGAGACGGCGAGGAGTTCGCGCGCGGGACGCGTCCAGTCAACGCGGACGTTCGCGTCCCGGCCCTTGCCGGCGACGTACTGCACCTGCCCGTATGACATCTCCTCTTCGTGAATCTGCGCGTTCCACTTCTGCATGGTCATCTCGGCGCGGAGGCTGTGCAGCTCGCGGCGGTTGCGCTCCATCTTGTTGAGGATGGAGCTGACAAGGCCGGGGCCTTGCGCCTGCGCCGGTCGGGAGACGAATGCCGTCGAGGCCAAGAGCATGGCGACGAGGGCGAACGAAAAATACTTCTTCATCACTAACTCCTTACAGTTGGGAGACAACCTGCCCGGTCGCAAAAAGACCGGATTAGTATAGGGGTTTAAGGCTCTATGTCAACCTCGTAGGCGACCGTGCGACCGTCCGTGCTCTTCAGCTCGCGCCAGCTTTTCACGCGCAAACCGGGCTGTTCCGTGATTTTGCGCGCGCAGCGCTCGATGTCCTGCGCGTCCGGCTGCCCAGAGTTCGCCCCGGCAGTCCTGATTAGCAGCTTCTGTGCCGCTTCAAGCCCGTTTTGATGCGCGGGCGAGCAGGCGAGTTTACCCCACTCGAACCAGCTTTTAGGCGTGAGGAAGATGAAGGCGAGTATCAACACACACAGAACGTCCCACTGCCAAGACGTGCGACCGTACGACCAGAAGACGACCCTTTTGAGTACGCGCAGGAGCATAAAAATCCGACAAGTGATAAGTGATGAGTGATAAGTGATGAGAAAATCCGGCAGCCCGATTCCTTCTTATCACTTGTCACTCATCACTAATCACTCCCCGATTATATCTGCACGCTCGGCGCGGGGGCAACGATCTGGCCGTCGCGCATCTGGATGATGCGGCGGCACATGGCCGCGGCCTCCGGGTTGTGCGTGATCATGATGATGGTCTGGTTGAAGCGGAAGTTCATCTCCTGAAACATGTTCAGGACGATGGCCGAGTTCTCGGTGTCGAGGTTGCCGGTCGGCTCGTCGGCGAGGATGAGGGCCGGCTGCGTGACGACGGCGCGGGCGAGCGCCACGCGCTGCTGCTCGCCGCCGGAGAGTTCGAGCGGCTTGTGGTGCATCTTGTCTTCGAGCTGGAGCAGGCGCAGGATTTCGCGCCGCCGTTCGGGGTCGCCTTTGCTGTTGCCGCCGTGAATGCTCTCAGCGAGTTTGAGGTTCCCCTCGGCGGTGAGCGTCGGGAAGAGGTTGAAGCGCTGGAAGACGAAGCCGATCTTGCGTCGGCGGATGTCCGTGCGCCTGGCGTCGGAGGAGGCGGTCAGGTCTTCGTCGTCAATGACGATGCGCCCCGAAGTCGGCGTCAGGAGGCCGCCCAAGAGGTGCAGCATCGTTGACTTGCCGCACCCCGAAGGCCCCATGATGGCGACGAACTCGCCCTCCTCAACGTCGAGGGAGACGCCGCGCAGCGCCGGCACGTCAACGCTCCCGACCCGATAGACCTTCGACAAGTTCTCCGCTTTAAGAATTGTTCTCATGTTCTGATGAGTGATGAGTGACGAGTGATGAGTGATGAGTAAAAGACAAGCGGTCTTAACTCATCACTCATCACTCGTCACTCATCACTTCTTCCCATCACCTCATTCGTAAGCCAGCGCGCTGACGGCGTCGAGGTTCGCGGCGCGCACCGCCGGGTAGAGTGCGCCCAGCGCGCCGCCCGCGAGTCCGATGAACACGGCGGTCAGCGCCCACGTCCAACTGTACTCGAACAGCAGGCCGGAGTTGCGCTGGATCAGGTAGCCCGCGGCGAAGGAGACCAGGAAGCCCGCCGCGAGTCCGATGGCGCTGATCAGCACGGCCTCCTTCTCGATCTCGGCGACGATGAAGCCGCGCGACGCGCCGAGCGCCTTCAGGATGCCGATCTCGCGCGTCCGCTCCGTGATCGTCGTGTACATCGCGAGCATCACGACGAGCATGCTGACGATGGCCGACAGCCCGACGAGCGTGCGGAGGAAGACGCCGAGGAACGGGATGCTCTTCTCGAAGTTCGTCACGATGTCGCGCGTCATCTGAAGGTTGTTGCCCGGCAGCGCCTCCCTGATCCGCTGCGCGACCTCGACGGCGCGCGAAGGGTCTTTGACCTTGACGTAGATCAGCGTGCACTTGTTCGGGGCCTCGATGGCGTCCTGCATCGCCGCGAGCGACATCTTGACGCGCGGCCCGGCCTCCGGCGAGTAGATGCCGACGACCTTGTAGGGCTTGTTGCCGAAGAGCATGAGCGTGCTTCCGGGCGAGAGGTGGCTGTTCTTCGCCTTCGTCTCGTCAACGATCACCTCGTCGAGGACGGGCTTGCCCGACTCGTCCGCCGCGCGCGGCGCGCGCCCCGCGACGAGCGTCATGTCGTTCATCGCGGCGAACTGCGCCCAGTCCACGCCCTCGACCTGCTCGAAACCGAAGCCGTTGCCGCCCTGCGAGACGTAGCGCACGTCGGGCAGCGCCATCGCCACGCCGTCAACCTGCGTGAGCAGGTCAACGTACTTGACGGGCAGGCTCGCGCTCGTCGCCAGAGGGTTGTCGCCGTTCGGGCGCGTGAAGATGATCTCGGCCTTCAGGCTCTGCGAGCGGCGCTGCAAGTCGCTCGACATCCCGCGCGTCAGCCCCGTGAACAGCATCACGAGGCAGACGCCCAGCGCCACGCCCGCCGCGCTCACAAACGCGCGCACGGGCCGCTGCCTGACGTTCGCTGTGACCAGACTCTCCATAAGCTTCAGAGGTCGGAGGTCAGAGGTCAGAAAAATATTCGCCGGCACGCGACCGCGAATCAAACAAGCTGCACGGTCAGCACGACTACTGACCTCTGACCTCCGGCCTCTATTTCTTCGGCGCGTCCAGGTTGACCTCCGGCAGGCTCGAAGCGTTCTTCAGCACGAAAATGTCGTGCTCGTACTGCTGATCCACCTTGACCGCCGACGGGTCTTGGAACGAGACGCGGATCGAGTAGTGCTCCTGCGGGCGCGTCAACTCGATCTGCGCGGGCAGACGGCGCTGCGCGTCAGCGCCGAAGCTCTGCGCGTTGCTGTAAACAACGTCGGTCAGAAGCTCGCCGCGCTCCCCGTAGGTCTGCACGCGCGCGAGCCGCAGCGTGCCGACGCGGTCGAGCCAGAAGCGGCGCGTGACGCGCGCGCGGTTCTGCTGCTGCAATTCGAGTTCCGTCAGGATGTAGTAGCCGCGGACGACCCTCGCGCCGGGCCTGGCTTCGGGGCGCGGGTCGGCCTCCTCCTCGAACGTCTCGGCCTCGGCGTAGATGTGCTTCGCGTCGTCGAACGAGACGGGCGGGACGAGCAGGGCGTCGGTCAGGTGCTGCGGGCGCAGCGAAGACAGCGCGTTGACGGTCGCGCGCTGCATCGCCTCCTCCTTCCGCTTGCCCCCGGCCTTGCAGTCGGGCGAGATGCCCTCGGCGCTCCCGTCGAGCTTCTCGTAGTGCGCGCTGTTCGTGCCCGTGACGAAGCGCTTGTACTTCTCGCTCCCCAGATAGACGGCGGCCCAGAACTTCTCTCCGTCGGAACTCATCTCCGCGACCTTCGTCCCGACCACGGGGATTTGAATCAGCAGATAGACCTCGCCGGGGCGTTGCAGGATGAGGCGACCGTCGGCGGTGCGGTACTTCTCCGCGATGCCGCACTCGGCGTAGCTCGTGTCGAGGAACTGCACGTCAACCTTGCCGTTCAAAGAGCGCACCGCGGCGAGGCGGTTGATCTCGTCGAACATCTTCGCCATGTCGGCGCTGACGAGCGGCGAGAGCGGCTGCGGGACGCTGATCCTCCGGCTCGGCTTGAACAGGCCGCAGCCCGAAAGCACCAGCGCCGCCGCCAGCGCCAGCGCCAAGCGCGAGCGCGAAACACACCACTCCGAGATTATCGTCGCCTGCATCGGGAAAAGTTTACCGCGCCGCGGCCCGCACACGTCTGAAAGATTCTTCAGAACAGTTAAGGCAAGCTAACAAACGCCCTTCGGCCTTGTCAACGAAGACGGTGAGCGGTAAGCAGTAAGCAGTATCGTCTGCACACGGCGTCCGCTCACTGCCTACCGCTCACTGCCCACTGCTCACTCCACCCTGTCCAGCATCAGCGGCGGCTTGCCGAACTTGGCGCGCAGGGCGTTGACGGCGCTATAAACTCGCGGCTGGCCGACGAAGCGCGCTTCGAGGTCGCGCTTGCCGGGGAAATCCAACATCATCACGCCGAGCAGGACGGTCAGCACGCCCGGCCCCGGCACGCCCGGCACGGCCATGATGATGCCGAGGATGACGAAGATGATGCCGAGCAGGTTCTTCGCGAAAACTCCGACCGTGCGCAGGACGGGGTGACGCTCGGCTAAGAATATCCGCGGGTGCGAAGAGTGGAAGTAGTTTGCCGGCAGCCTGACCAGCACGAACGTCACGAAGGCGCTGCCGACGACGAAGGTCACGACCGAGAAGGCGGTGGCGAACAGAACCTCCCACCACGTCAGCCCCCACCCGTTGATCGTCCGCGTCAGCCAGTCAAGCATAGAAACAGTTTTCAGTTTTCAGTTTTCGGTTTTCAGTTCTCCACCCGCGCGACCGCGGCTTTCACGAACCCTTTGAGCCGCATCGCCGCCGAAGCTGAAAACCGAAACTGAAAAACTATTCTTCACTTCAACTCGGAGCGTGCGCCGACGAGCGACGCAATCGCCTCGCGCACGACCTCGCGGCTCGCGCCTTCGAGTCCGAACTCTCTCGACTCCGCGCCCTCCCAGAACTCGTCCAGCCCGCGCGCGCCCGCGCGCTCGAACGAGAGCGCCTGCGCGAGCAGGTCAACGATGTCCGCCGCCTTCACCAGCCGCGCTTCGAGGCTCGCGCGATCCTCGTAGTCCTCGTGCAGCGCCGAGTAACTTTCGGCCCGCCGCGAGCCGCGCACGATGTCGTCGAAGGCCGCGCGCTCGGCACGCCTGCGCGTCTCCTTGCCGTAGTAGCCGGCGACCGTGCGCGGCAGGTCGCCCGTGCGCGACTCCTGCAAGTCGTGCAGCAGCGCGAGCCGCAGCACACGCTCGACGTTCACGCGCACGCCGCGCGCCATGCACTCGTCCGCCAGCAGCATCGCTGCAAGCGCCACGCCGTAGCTGTGCGCCGCCACCGACTCCGCCCCCGCCGGCAGTCCGCGCAGAACCCAGCCCGTCCGGTCGAGCCGCTTCAGTCGCTGGAGTTCGAGAAGAACGCTCAACATAAAAGCAGTGACAACTGACGGGTGACAAGTGACGAGCGGCAGACAAGATTTAGCTTGTCACTCGTCACTTGTCACCCGTCACTGCTGTTGAAAACATCTTGCCCGGATTAAGAATGCCGTCGGGGTCGAGCGCGCGTTTGATGCGGCGCATGGCCTCGATGGTCGCGCCGCCGAGGGCCATGTCGAGGTAGGGGGCCTTGACGTAACCGATGCCGTGCTCGCCGCTGATCGTGCCTCCGAGTTCGACCGCCGCCGCGAAGGTCTCGCCGACGGCCTCGCGCGCGCGGCGGACGGCCTCGGCGTCCGTGCGCTCACACATGAAGTTGACGTGGATGTTGCCGTCGCCGAGGTGTCCGAAATTTACGACGAATGTCTCGTGCCTGCGCCCGATCTCGACGACACGCTCGATGAGTTCGGGCACGCGCGAGCGCGGCACGACCACGTCCTCGTTGAACTTCAAAGTCCCGAACTTCTTGATCGCGGGCGAGAGCGCGCGCCGCACGTCCCAAAGCTTGTCCTCTTCCTCGCGCGTCTCCGAGCGTAGCACGTCGTAGCCGCCCAACTCTCTCACCACATCTTCGACGACGCGCGCCGTGCGCTCGACCTCTTCGCGCGAGCCGTCAACCGAGACGAGCAGGAGCGCGCCCGCTTCCGGGTCAATGCCGAAGGCGAACTCCGACTCGACCGCGCGGATGGAGTTCCGATCTAAAACTTCGATGGCGACGGGCGTGACGCGCGCGCGCGTGAACGCGGGCGGGCAGGCGCAGGCCGCGGTCATCGTCTTGAAGGTCGCGCGCACGGTGCGCGTCGCTTCGGGGAGCGGCAAAAGTTTCAGCGTCGCCTCGGTGATGATGCCGAGCATCCCTTCCGAGCCGCACACCAGGCCCGTCAGGTCGAAGCCGACGACGTTCTTGCTCACGCGCCCGCCCGTCCGAACTATCTCGCCCGTCGGCAGGACGACTTCGAGTCCGAGGACGTAGTGCTTCGTCACGCCGTACTTCGCCGAGCGGATGCCGCCCGCGTTCTCCGCGATGTTGCCGCCGATGTAAGAGTTCTTGTACGAGGCCGGGTCGGGCGGGTAGAAGAGTCCGACCTCCTCGACCGCCTGTTGCAGCGCGAAGGTCGTCACGCCCGGCTCGGTCACGGCGTAGAGGTTCTCGACGTTGACCTCTCTGATGCGGTTCATCCGGTCGGTGCCGACGACCACGCCGCCCTCGACCGGAACCGCGCCGCCCGTGTAGCCGACGCCGCCGCCGCGCGCGGTCACGGGAAAGCGGCGCTCGTTTGCGAGTCGCAAGATGGCCGAAACCTCTTCAGCATTGCGAGGCAGCACGACCGCTTCGGGCGGGAACTTTTCCTTCAGCGCGTCCTGCGCGTAAGGCTCGACCTTCTCCTCGTCAACGAGCAAGCCGTCCGCGCCGACGATCTCGGCGAGACGGGCGCGCACGTCCGCGTCCGAGGCCGCCGTGCGCGCCCGCCGGGCGAGACGTTCGGCGATGTCAGGAGTCATGGACACTCGTTTGGTTTGAACCTCTCCGGCACATACTAACTTGGCCGTAGCGACTCATCAACACGCCGCGCGTCGCGCCCGCGAGGCTCCGCGCCGGGCCTTAGTAAAGCGAGAGGCGAAGGTGAAGACAGGCCGTCTCCTCCTTCGCCTCTTAACTTTCGCGCGCGATTGCCCGCGCCCAGAAACTCCGCGCGGCGCGCGCCCTCACTTGCAGTCGGGATGATGACAGGTGCAGCCGATCTCCATCATGTGAACCTTGGCCGCGTCTTCGCACTCCTCGCTGCAATACTTGCTGCCCGGCGCAGCCGGACAACTGCACGTCTCGCGGGCGCACTTGTTCTGAGACTTCTGGTCAGCCATTTCAGAGTAACCTCCTTCAACTGCTCGCCTCGGTCGGGAACGTTTGTGTGAGTCAAGTTTCAACCCGCGAAGCCGGAAAGGTCAAGCCGAAAAGTAAGGATGAAGGCGGAAGGCGGACGGATGAAGTGAAGACAGTTCTTCTTTCATCCTTCATCCTTCCGCCTTCATCCTTACCTCTCACGGTGCTTGCTGGACGACGATGCGGACGCGCTCCTTGCCGACCTGGATTTCGAGCGGGTTGCCGAGTTGCACGGGGATGGTCTTGCCGTTGACGTTGATTTCGAGCGGCGGGACGTTCGGAGTCGTCGCCGTGCCG
>DASRCS010000028.1:0-15630 GCA_035652995.1 Pyrinomonadaceae bacterium | reverse complement strand
CGGCGGGCGGGACGGGGACGTATCCCTCCTTGTTGCGGATGCGGTAGCCGAGGTTGGGGCCGCGCATGTCGTCCTCGCGTCGCCCCGAACTCCAGATGCCCTCGTCGGAGTGGATGCGGTAGCCGGACGCGTTCTGCTCGTTCTCGATCTCGACGCCGTCGAAGACGAAGAACTCGGCCTCGGGGCCGAAGTAAGTGGTGTCGGCGATGCCGGTGAACTTCAGGTAGCTCTCGGCGCGCTGCGCGACCGAGCGCGGGTCGAGGCCGTAGCCCTCTTTCGTGATCGGGTCAACGGCGTTGGCGATCAGGCAGAGCGTCGGCTCTTCGGCAAACGGCTCCATCCAGACGCGGCCCGCGTCGGGGATGAGCAGCATGTCGGACTCGTGAATCGAGGCCCAGCCGCGCAAGGAAGAGGCGTCGAAGCCGAAGCCGTCCTCGAACGAGCCTTCGTCGAGTTCGTGTATGGGGAACGTCAGGTGGTGCCACGCGCCGACGAGGTCTGTGAAACGAACGGAAACGAACTTCGCCTCGTGGTCTTCCGAATACTTCAAGACCGCTTTTGCGTCCATAATCTCTCCTGAATAATTGTCGAAGGGGGTGGAAAGTATCTACCGCCCACGGGCGGCAGCGTGAAGCGCGGCGGAAACGAGAAGGGTGTGTGCGTCATACTTGCGGCGACGCTTTAAAAAGGTCGCATTATAGCCGCGCGACGCCGCGTGTCAAGGCTCGACGCCGCCGCGCCCTCCGCGCGGATTCGCGCCGCGCCTTCGCCTCACTTAGTAAACCTTTCGCGCACGCGATTTAGCCCGTCATTCGCGCTAAAAAAAATTGTTTTTGACCGACTCCGCCTTTTCTGTTAAATTGCGCGTTTAAGTAAGTCCAATCCAGATGTCTTCAAACCGCACAGGCCGACGAAAGAGGAGGCTGACCCCCGATAAGTTTGCCCCGACGACACGAACCGAGAGGGACGCAGGAGAGACCAGAAGTTGACCACGGCCATCGAACAGACGCTTGAGACCTACGGCATAGAGGACTGGGGGGCCGGGTACTTCGGCATAAATCGCAAGGGCAACCTCGTCGTTCACCCTTCGGAAAACGACCACACGAGCGCGGCGGACGTGCGCGAGATCGTTGACGACCTCAAGCGCCGCGGCATCACCACGCCCGTGCTGCTGCGCTTCCCGCAACTGATCGCCGCGCAGGTTCGCAAACTCCAGCGCGCCTTCCAGCGCTCGATACGCGAGTACGAGTACCAGGGCGCGCACATGTGCGTCTATCCGATGAAGGTCAACCAGAACCGCGCGGTCGTTGAGGAGTACCTGCGCGAGGGCACGCGCTACGACTTCGGGCTGGAGGCCGGCTCGAAGGCCGAACTCTACGGCGCGCTCGCGATGGAGCAGTCGCCCGACAGCCTTCTGGTCTTAAACGGCTTCAAGGACGAGGAGTTCATCGAACTCGCTTTCTTAGGCGCGCGCTCCGGCAAGCGCGTCGTCATCGTCATCGAGAAGCTGAACGAACTCGACCACGTTCTCAAAATCGCGGAGCGCTACGGAAGCGGCGACCTGCCGATGGTCGGGCTTCGGGTAAAACTCTACTCGAAGGGTTCGGGCCGCTGGGAGAAGTCGGGCGGCGAGGCCGCGAAGTTCGGCCTGACGACGACCGAGATTCTTGAGACCATCCGGCGGATGCAGGACGAAGGGCGCATTGACATGCTCAAGCTCCTGCACTTCCACATCGGCTCGCAGCTCACCGACATCAAGCGCATCAAGAACGCGATGAAGGAGGCCGCGCGCGTCTATGCCAAGATTTATCAGATGAAGGTGCCGGTCGAACTCCTCGACGTTGGCGGCGGCATGGCCGTTGACTACGACGGCTCGAAGACCGCCTTCGACTCGTCGGCCAACTACACGGCGCAGGAGTTCGCCAACGACGTTGTCTATACGATCATGCAGGTCTGCGACGACGAGAACGTCCCGCACCCCACCATCATTCAGGAGTCGGGCCGCTACCTTTCGGCCTACCACGCCATCCTCGTGACGAACGTCCAGGCCGAGATCGAGACGGTCGTCGAAGACATCACGCCCATCGAGGTTGACGAGGACGACCCGCAGGTCGTCACCGAACTCGCCGACCTGCGCGAGACGATCACGGTCAAGAACTACCGCGAGTTCTACCACGACGCGTTGGAGCACCGCGACGAGTTGTTCACGCTCTTCAACCTCGGACTCATCTCTCTGGAAGACCGCGCGAAGGGCGAGGTCCTTTTCTGGGACGTGTGCGAGCGCGCCGACAAGCACGCGCAGCAGGCCGAGTACGTCTCCGAGGAGTTCGACGACCTCCGCCGCCTGCTCCGCGCGAAGTACCTCGCGAATTTTTCCGTCTTCCGCAGCGTGCCCGACCACTGGGCGCTCGACCAACTCTTCCCCATTATCCCCATTCACAAGCTGAACAAGCAGCCGACCGAGTACGCGACGCTCTGCGACATCACGTGCGACTCGGACGGCGTCGTTGACAAGTTCGTTGACCTGCACGACGTGAAGCAGGTCTTGGAACTCCACAAGCTCGTCGAGGACGAGCCGTACTACATCGCCTTCATGCTCGTCGGCGCGTACCAGGAGGTGATGGGCAACAACCACAACCTCTTCGGCGCGCCGAACGAGGCGCACATCCACATTGACGAGGACGGCTACCTGATCAAGAAGGTCGTCCGGGGCACGACCGTCGGCGAGGCGCTCTACCGCGCGCGCTACGAGCGCGGCCAACTCCACGAGGGCTTCCGCCGCTTGGTCGCGCAGCGCGTCAAGCGCGGCGAACTCTCCGAGGCCGAGGGCGCGGAACTCGTCGAGTTCTACGAGTCGCGCATCAACGCCTACACCTACCTCTCCGTCAACGGCGCGGACGAGGACAGACGACGCAGAAGATAATGGAGGAAAGTGACGAGTGACGAGTGACGAGTGACGAGTTAAAAGACAAGAGGTCTTAACTCGTCACTCGTCACTCGTCACTCGTCACTCGAAAAAGATGGTCACTCAACGAAAACCGCGAGCCACGAAGTACCTGACCGCGCCGATCCGGCCCGTGCAGGTTGACCGCGACCGCTCCGTCGCCGGCGTCCTCGAAAAGATGGAGGGCGCTGGGTTAGGTGCGCGACAACTCGCCGAGGCGCACCGCATCTGGCTCGACATGCTCGGCGACAACACGACTGTCATCGTCGCCGCCAACGGCGCGCTGATCCCCGCCGGGATGCGGCGGCTGCTCGCCTACGTCATCAAGAACCGCTTCGTTGACGTGATGGTCTGCTCCGGCGCGATGCTCTTCCAGGACTTGCACGAGACCTTGGGCCGCCAGCATTTTCAGGCCCACCCCTCGATGACCGAGGCCGAGCTTGAGGCTTCGCAGATCAGCCGGATGTGGGACGTGCTCGCGAGCGAGGAAGAGTACCGCGAGGCCGACGAGTGGGTCGGCGGGTTCACGAACCAGCTCGACCAGTCGCGCTCCTACTCGACGCGCGAGTTCCTGCACCTCCTGGGTCGCGAGCTTGCCGAGATCGCGACCGACGACGGCATCCTGACCTCCTGTTACAAGGCGCGCGTGCCGGTCTTCTGCCCGACCATCTCGGACAGCTCGATCACGGTCGGCATCGCCGGCGCGCGCTTCGAGAAGAAGAACCAGTTCTGCTTCGACCTCGCGCAGGACATACTCGACCTGATGCAGATCGGCGCGCGCTCGCGCGTCACGGGCGTCATCAATCTGGGCGGCGGCTCTTCGCGCAGCTTCGTGCAGCAGATGGAGGCCGCGTCGAACATCATCAAGACGCAGCCGCGCGGCCACAAGTACGCGATACAGATTTCCACCGAGCAGCCCGCGCACGGGGGCCGCACGAGTCCGAACACCGACGACGAGTCGCTCGTCTTCGGCAAGCTCATGCGCGGCGCGGCCACGGCCTACGTCAACTGCGACACGACCATCGCGCTCCCGATACTCGTCACCGCGCTCTCGCAGACCGCAGCGAAATATATGAAGGGCCGCAAGCGCCCGAACTTCACCTTCATGGGCAAGGAGCTGACGGTCGAAGTGCCGTAAGAAAAAAAGTAGTCAGAAGTCAGAAGCCAGTAGTCAGTAGAATTGTTGCTGATTACTGGCTTTTTTGCCTTTCGGAGAGTGTGCAACACCCCCCGAAAAATAACCCTCGCGGTTCTGTTTATCTCTAATTCGCATCGCCGAGTGACGGAGTAGCTCCGATGGAAAACACTATCCATTTCCAACGGGCTAATATGGCTGTGGTTGTTGACTTAGATTTAAGACGAAGAGGAGAGCAGGCCCATGTCCAAGAAATTACCCTCACTAAAACCGAAGGCAGTTATTCGGGCACTCCGGCGTGGTGGGTTTGAGGTTCACCACGTATCAGGAAGCCATTACATTCTGAAGAAAGAAAAGCTGCGCGTGACTGTGCCTTACCACAACAAGGACTTGAAGCCGGGCACTCTGAAATCAATCGTCGAGCGGGCAGGACTCACCATTGAAGAGTTGTTGGAGTTGCTTTGATGGTTCGGGCAGATTAAGCGACCTCGACAGTCACTTCTTCGACAATGGGATTCTCGGTAGGAATCGGCTCGCCGTCTTTTTTTAGACTTTCGATGTAGCCGCGGATTGCGTCAGCGGCCATTTCGCGAGCCTCTTTGAGCGTGTCGCCTTCCGTGACCAGACCCGGCAGAGCGGGACAAGTCACGACGTAGCCGCCGGTTTCGTCGGGCGTCATCAGGACTGTGTAATTTAAGATTTTCATTGGCGGGATTATAGCACCTTTCCGGTTAACCGAATTAACCAGGCCATCACACTTACCTCAAAGCTTGTCCATCATCTTCTGCGCGAGCGCCTTCGCCTTCGCGTTGGTGTTGCCGGGCGAGCCGACGACCTGAATCGTGACGAGCGTGTCGCCCTTGCGCGCGTAGAAGCTCTGCCCGGCGGCGAAGGCTTCGTCGCCGACGCCTTCGACCTTCGACGCGCCCGTCTCGCCGGCCAGAGCCTTCTTCAACTCACTCTGCCCGCCCTTCCAGTTGACGATGACGAGGACGCCGCGGAGGCTCCCCTTCGACGGTCGGTAGTCGCACTCGGACTGGTCGCCGGTGTATTTGACGAGGTTCGTGTAAGAGACGGGCACGCCTGTCGCATCGGCAACGTCGGACATCGAAGCGAGCGCGCAGGCGTCCTGCGTAGCTGTCGTCGCGCCCTTCGCGGGGCCGGGACAGTTCTCGCCGGCGGGAGGCATGTGCTGGTTGACGTAATCGCGCGCCTTCTCCTGGCTGCCGAGGCTGATGACGAAAACGACGTTCTTCGCGGCCCACGCCGCGTGATCCTGGACGAACTTCTGGAAGTCCTCGCGCGAGACGTTCTCTCCGGGCGACAGACACATCCGCTTCAGGGCCTCAAGTCGGAGCTGCGTGTCGCCGCACTGCGCCGCCGCCTGAAAGAGCCTGTGCTTGTCGTCGTCCGACAACGCGGACGAGCCGACGTTCGAGCCGGAGCCGACGTTCGAGTCGTTCGCGCCGCCCTTGCTTGAACTGTTCGCGTCGCCCCTGTTCCAGATTCTGCCGCTCAGGCCGCACATCGAGACGGCTGTCGCGAGCACGACCAGCGCCAAAAGTGACTTCATCTTTTCGCCTCTCCCGGTTCCGTGTGTCGGAGCGTGAGAGTTCTATTGGAAATCGCGCGGCAAGTCAACGTCGAAGTGAAGCGACGCGAAGAATCAGCGTCTCCATCTTCTGACCCCGCATAAAACAAATGCCGCAACACGTGTCGCGGCATTCACAATGATTAAGCGTCGTCTCTGTCGAGAGCCTGCTCGCGCATTCCTGCTGTGAACGGCTCAGACGCTGACGAAGTGTCTGAAGACTACGGCTTCCTCAACCGCGGTACTCGCCGAAGCCGGCGCGGTAGCCCTGCGAGAAACCTTCGCGGTAAGCCTCGGCGAAGTTGCCGAAGCCCGCCTCCTGAAAGTAGTGCGACCTCTCCGGGTTGTAGCTCTTGTTCTTCTTGCCGTCGTCCTTGCCCGTCTTCATCCCGTCGTGGTAGCCCTGGTTGAAGGCCGACTGGCCGCTGCTGAAGACGTACTGGTTGTAGTAGCTGTACGGGCCGTAGTAGTCGTAAGGGTAGCCAAAACGCCTGTAGCCCCAGAACGGGCTGTAGGACGGGCGGACGACGATCACGCGGCGACCGTGGCGGCTCTGCGCGCTGGCCGGAGTGCCGGCGAGCATGACAGCGCCGGAGACCAGCGCCGCGCCCAGAACCACGCCCCAAATTTTACGCAGATATGATTTCGTTTTCATGAAAACCCTCCTTGAATTTTTAGCTCTCTGCGCTTCCTATTTATCCGATTTTTTAGATGCCGCAGGGGCCTTGCGGGCGCACCCGAATGGCTTGCGAATTCATTACAATTTTATGAAGCGCCGCGATGCAAACTTGCCCGCGCGCGCGCGGCGAAATTAAACTGTCGCCATGTCTGAATCGGCGAACCTTCCGATGAATTTCGGCGGCATCGAGGACGAGACGCTGTCGAGTTTTGAGCGCGCACGCATAGTCGTCTGGCCCGTCTCCTACGAGGGCACCGTCTCTTACGGCACGGGCACGGGCGCGGGCGCGGAGGCCGTCATTGACGCCTCGCGCAACATGGAACTCTACGACGAGGAGACGGACGCGGAAGTCTTCCGGCTCGGCATCCACACGACCAACGTAACGCCGCCCGTCGAGCCGCCGGAAGCGATGATGAAGTCGCTGCTTGAGCGCGCGCGCCGGCTCGTCTCGACCGGAAAATTCGTCTGCATGATCGGCGGCGAGCACTCGGTCAGCGCGCCCGTGATTCAGGCGCACGCCGAAAGATACGACAACCTCTCGGTCTTGCAGATTGACGCGCACGCAGACCTGCGCGACACCTACGACGGCACGCCGCACTCGCACGCCTCGATCATGGCGCGCGTCGTGAAGGATTTGAAAATCCCCGCGGTGCAGGTCGGCATCCGCTCGATCTCTGCCGAAGAGGCGCGCGCGATTGGCTCGCTCCCGACGCGGATATTTTGGGCGAAGGACATCGCGGGGAAAACCGACTGGTGGGAGGACGCCGTCTCGACGCTCACGGAGAACGTCTATCTCACGATTGACATTGACGGCCTCGACCCCTCGCTCGTCGCGCAGACGGGGACGCCGGAGCCGGGCGGCCTCGGCTGGTACGAGACGCTCGGACTCATCAGGACGCTCGCGCGCAAGCGCCGCGTCGTCGGCATGGACTTGACCGAATACTCCTACGTCGAAGGCTTCAGCGCGTCGGCCTTCCTCTGCGCGAAGCTCATCTACAAGTCGCTCGGCTACGTCTTCGAGTCGGAGACCGAGCGCGTGCGCGGCTCTCGCTCGTCGAGCGCCGGTGCGCGCTAGCGCCGCCGCCGTTTTTGAACGAGCCGGCCACCGCGGCGCGCGCCTCACCTCGGCAATCAGACCACGGCGTTGGCGCGATGCGTGTGTCTAGCTTCGACGACAAATCAGGAATCGCGGCGGGTGATTTCGGGCGGGCCGTGCTATCTTGTCGCGGCAAGGCCGGCGCGGCGACGCGCCGCAAAGACTTTCAGACCTTCTTTCAGAGAATCGCAAACGATGCCCGAACAACACACGCAGGCGGAATTCTCCGAACACTTGAACACGAAGTTCCGAGTCCTCGCCGAAGCGCCGCGCCCCGTAGAGTTGGAGTTGGTGGAGGTCAAAGGCTGGACGACGCGTCCCGAAGAGGAGCAGGGCATGGAGCGCTTCTCACTCGTCTTCCGCGGCCCCTCAGACATCTTCGTGCCGCAGCAGACTTACAGGCTCGCACACGACCGGATGGGCGAGATGGACATCTTCCTCGTCCCCGTCGCGCGCGAGTCCGACGGCTTTCGCTACGAGGCCGTATTCAACTTCCGCAAGGAGAAGTGATGAGTGATGAGTTAAGACCTCTTGTCTTTTAACTCGTCACTCATCACTCATCGCCTCCCGCTCGCCATTCCATGTGCTGGTAGCCGCCCACGTCCTCGAAGACGCGGAAGCCGAGGCGTTCGTAGAAGCGGAGCGCGTCCTTGTTGAGGATGAAGACCATGTGGCGGAGGCGCTTGCCCGACGCGCGCGCCTCGTCCATCAGGCGCGTGAGCAGCGCCGTGCCGACGCCGCGGTTCTGCGCTTCGGGCAGGAGCGCGATGTCGAGCAGCCGAATCTCCCGCTCCACGCGCGCGACCCAGAGGCGACCGGCGAAGCGCCCGTCGAGCAGAATCACGTCGTACTCGGCGTCGGGGAAGCGCTTCTCGTACTCGCCCTTCTGCGACTCGTACTGCATCCGGCAGAAGTCGAGCTTCTGCGCGTCGTCCCACCATGTGACCTGCGCCAGCTCGCCCGCGCGCGTGCTCGCATAGGCGCGCACGAGGTCTTCGTGGTCTTCCGGCGTCGCACGCCGGAGCGCGACCGTGCCGCCGCCCTCCAGTTTGATTTCCTCCCCGACGCGCTCCATCAAAGGCTCCTCCCGAACTCGCAGAGGTTTCGCGCCGCCCCCGCCCGGGCGTGCGGGGCGGCGCAAGTGTGCCGACGCGCCGCGCTCGCCGCGGGCGTGTTGGATACTAACCTGTGTGAGAGGAAATTAAAAAACGGTGAGCGTCAGAGAGCGTGGTTGATGACCGCCTCGTAGATGTACGTGCCGTCAGCCGGAGAGCGGCGCGTCATGAACAGGTCGAATGTGCCGAGCGCGGCGTGATCGACCGTGTAGATCGAGGTCAGATCGGTAAGCGACCCCGTTGACTCGAAGACCAGCGCGAAGCAGTCCGACTTGCGCGGCGTCGCCGTCGTGACCTTGCTGTTCGGGTTGGGCGTGCAGTCGCGCACCTCCTTGAGCGTCGCCTCGACGGAGTGCGCCCCCGCGCGGATCGTAAAGGTGCCGCCGACGTAGGGCTGGAATGTCTCGCGCTTGAAGAAGAAGATCGGCGACTGCTGCGCCTGGAACGGGACTTGGAAGTCCTGCTTGGGGTCAGGCTTCGTCAGGCTCTGGCCGAAGGCGAGCGTGCCCGCGTTGAGCGCGACGCCCGCGGCGAGGGCGGTCATGGCGCCAGACATGATGAATCTGCGTCTTGATACAGACATTCGTTTGATTTGCTCCTGAATCTGTTTGGGATGGGGCCGGAGACAACCCTTCGTCTCCGCTTTTGTGGAGTGTATGTTAGGACGGCCTCGGCTGACAACTTATTTATGGCGCGGGGCGAAAAAATCTCTGTCTTGCAAAACCTTAGTCACTCGTTTAGAATCCGTAGCCGCTTCGCTTTTCGGACAAGTGATGTTCAAGTCCCTGCGGGCAAGAATTCCGTTCCACAATCTGCTGCCAGCATTCAGTTACTGCACTGCCGGCACTTCGGCTCGTACCAAGGTCTGAAATTCCAGCTCTTCGATTCGCCCCGTCGCGGCGACCGCGCCGTGACGCGCAAAACCTCGTCACAGTCCTTTGACAATGTTCTACAAGCACTCGACCCCAAGGAGTGAACTATGGCAGAACCGTTCCTGAGCGAGATCAGAATCTTCAGCTTCGGCTTCCCGCCGAAGGGCTGGGCGTTGTGCGACGGCCAGCTTCTCCCGATCAACCAGAACCAAGCGCTCTTCTCCCTGCTCGGCACCACCTACGGCGGCAACGGGCAGACCACCTTCGGACTTCCCGACCTGCAAGGGCGCGTCCCCATCCACATGGGCAGCGGCCACACGCTCGGCGAGAGGGGCGGCGAGCAGGGGCACACGCTCTCGATCTCCGAGTTGCCGACGCACGTGCACGTGGCGAACGCCAACAACTCGACGGCGGCGACCTCCGACCCGACCGGCGCGTTCCTCGCCCAGCCGACGGCGGCGCTCGGCTCGGTTTACGCCCCGCCCAGCAACCTCGTGGCCCTGAACGCGCAATCAATAGCGAACGTCGGCGGCTCGCAGGCGCACCTGAACATGCAGCCGTTCCTCGTCCTGAATTTCTCCATCGCGCTGCAAGGCATCTTCCCGTCGCAGACCTAGAGGAGGAGAGTAAATAGATGGCACAACCATACGTCGGTGAAATCAGGATGTTCGCGGGCAACTTTGCCCCTGCGGGCTGGATGTTTTGCGAGGGGCAACTGCTCCCCATCTCCGAGTACGAGACGCTCTTTAATCTCATCGGCACGACCTACGGCGGCGACGGCCAGAGCACGTTCGCGCTGCCCGACCTGCGCGGGCGCGTCCCCCTCCACTTCGGCAACGGCTTCACCCTTGCCGAGACGGGCGGCGTCGAGACGGTGACGCTGACCGTCAGCCAGATACCGGCGCACAGCCACGCGTTCCTGGCCGCGAACACCGCGGGCACGGGGACGAGTCCGCTGGGCACGCTCGTCGCCAGCCCGACGGGCAGCATCTACAACGCCGGGACCAACCCCGTCTCCATGAACCCGCAGGCGGTCTCTTCCGTAGGAGGCTCGCAGCCGCACAACAACTTCCAGCCGTACCTGTGCGTGGACTTCATCATCTCGCTCTTCGGGATTTTCCCGAGTCAGACCTAAAGAGATGAGGCGGCGCGCCCCCTCGCAAGCTGGCCGGATAGTTTCGGTCTTCGGGTTTCATTTAAGATGGATTGAAGGAGATTGCTATGGCCGACCCCTTTGTCGCTGAAATCAGAATCTTTCCGTTCAACTTCGCCCCCAAGGGCTGGGCGTTCTGCGACGGACAGCTACTTCCCCTGTCGCAGAACACTGCCCTCTTCTCCCTGCTCGGCACGACCTACGGCGGGGACGGTAAGTCCAACTTCGCCCTGCCCAACATGCAGGGCAACGCGCCCATGCATCCGGGCCAGGGGCCGGGCCTCTCGCTCCACGACCTCGGGGAGACGGGCGGCTCGGAAACGGTCTCGCTGCTCGAGTCCGAGATTCCGTCGCACTCGCACGCGATGAAAGCTTCGAGCGACTCGGGCGACCAGAACCTGCCCGTCAACAACGGAGTCGGGAACATGCTCGCCAAGCCGCTCGGGCGCGGCAACAGCCTGTACATCACGACCGTGGCACTCGCCCAGATGAACGACAACGCGCTGACGCCCTCGGGCGGCGACCAGCCGCACAACAACATGCAGCCGTACCTGACGCTGAACTTCTGCATCGCGCTTCAGGGGGTCTTCCCCCCGCGCACTTAAGGCGGAGATGGAAACTTCGGGAGAATATTTCCGCTCCGATGTCCCCGCGGGACAGTCGGGCGCGTGGGTGGTCGAGAAGGTCTCGATCCCCGCGCGCGACTACGACCCGACTTCAGACCCCCGGCCTGATTGCTTCAAGTTCAGGCCGGGGCTTTATACGTGTCTGCGCCGCGACCAGACACAGTTCATGACAGACCTCTACGACGAGTGGTGGACGCAGAGAGAAGGGATTGCCGAAGCGCTCGCGCGCGGCGGCGACGTGCTCGTCACGGGCCTCGGCCTCGGCCTCGTCGCCGAGGCCATGCTGCGGCCCGCGGCGAGTCCCGTGAGACGCGTCACGGTCGTCGAATTCTCGCCGGACGTGATCCGGCTGGTGAAGCCCCACCTGGATTCGCGCTACCCCGGTCGCGTCGAAGTCTTCGAGGCCGACGCCTTCAAATGGGAGCCGCCGCAGGGACGGCGGTTCACCGTTTGCTGGCACGACATCTGGCCCGACCCGCAAGCGCCCGGCAACGCTGAAGAGATGCAGCGGCTGGAAGAACGCTACCGCCAATGGTGCGACTGGCAGGGCTTCTGGCCGAAGAGCTACGTCGAGGCGCTGGCGGGCCGTTGATTCGGCCCGCGCCGCCTCGCCGTCGAGGAGCTTACGTTTGAGTTTTCAGTACGGGCGCGCTGCCACGCCGGCCCGCGTCCGCAGGTATAAACCAACGCGCTTTGCCGGGGCGAACCACCGCCCCGCAACCCTTTTCTCCTCATCGAGCGCCGTTCAGTCGAAGCTGACCCAAGGAGATTTATGAAAGTCGTCACACCGATTCGCAGCCGTCGTAATCACAGGGCGTTGGTCGCCGCACTACTCTCATACCTGATGCTCATGGGCCAGGCCGCCCCGCTCGCTCTGGCAGCCGTCCCGCAGAAGCCCAAGCCGCCGAAGACCTCGACGATCACCCCGTCGAAGGGCGAGGCGAAGCCCGCGCTTCCCAACACGAAGTCGCCGCTCTCTCCGTCAGGGGTCACGGCGACGATGACGGGCGCGATCACGACCGACGCCGACTCCGACGGCAAGGCCGACCCCGGCGTTGACACCATTACCTACACCGCCACCATCACCAACACCAGCGGCGGCGACCTCTCGAACTTGCAGTTCACCGACACCGTTGACTCTCACACGACGCTCGTCGCGGGATCGGCCACGGCCTCGACGGACGACCACTTCAACACCATCGGCAACGTCAACATCAACGTTGCCGCGGGTCAGGGCGTTCTCGCCAACGACTTCGACCCGAACACCGGCACCAACGCGGGGATATCGGTCACGAGCTACGGCGCTTCGACCGGCAGCGAGCAGACCTCGCTCGGCACCGCCACGGCGACGGCGCAGGGCGGCGTCGTCGCGGTCAACGCCGACGGCAGCTTCACCTACGACCCCGCCACCGGCTTCACCGGCAACGACACCTTCAAGTACGTCGCCAAGAAAGGCAGCGACGGCTCACTGACCGCGACCGTGACGATCTCTGTCGCGGGCAGAATCTGGTTCGTCAACAACGCTGGCGGCGCGTGTTCATCGAACTGCGACGGGCGGCTGTCGCATCCGTTCACCAGCTTAGCCAATTTCCAGGCCATCAACGACAACAACGCCGCACTCACGCACGCGAAGACCGGCGACAGCATCTTCCTCTATCAGAGTGGCATCGGCTACACCGGCCCCGTCACGCTGCTGAACAACCAGAAGCTCATCGGGCAGGACGCGACATCGAGCCTGATCACCATCACGGGCCTGACGCAGCCGAGCGGCACCGACCCGCTGCCCGCGATGGCCCCCGCGGACGGGACAATCGCCACCATCAACGCTTCGGCGGCCAACGGCGTCAACCTCGGGCAGGGCAACACCATCCGCGGCCTGACCGTCAGCGGCACGACGGGGGCGAAAATCTCCGGATCGGGCTTCGGCACACTACTCGTCGGTGACAGCGCCTCGCCCGACGTGTCCCTGAGCGGCGGCGGTCAGGCTCTCAGCCTGACAAGCGGCACCCTCGCCAACACATCCGGCTTTGCCGGCGTCGCCTCGACTTCGAGCAGCGCGACGGGCGTCACGCTCGACAACGTCTCGGTCGCGAGCAACGGCACCGTCTCCTTCGGCTCGACCTCCATCTCAGGCGGTTCGGGGCAGGGCATCCTCGTACAAAACTGCACCACGGGCAACTCCTGCGGCGGCACCATCGCCTTCGGCAACACCACGGTCGCGGGCGGCACCGACGGCGTGGCCTTCACCAACAACAACGCGGGCGCGCGCACCTTCGGCACGCTCGGCGTTTCGGGCGGCAGCGGCAACGCCTTTAAGCACACTAAAGGCGCGAACAGCACGGGCGGCGGCAACGTCACCGTCAACGGCCTCGCGACCCTGAGCACCACAGCCGGCGGCGACCCCGTCGAGATCGCCGACGTAGCCAGCGGCACGACGATCAACTTCGCGGGCGGCGCGAGCGTGACGAAGTCTTCGGCGGGCGGCGAGGGCGTTCACCTTTCGGGGGCGAACGGCGGGAGCACGCTCACCTTCGCCTCGCTCACCGTGCAGACCAGCGGCGGCACGGGACTGAGCCTTGCGAGCACTACGACCACTGCCATCGTCAACGTCACCAACAACACGGGCACGGTCAACAACACGACGCAGGCCGCGCCCGCAATCGTCGCCAACGGCGTCCAACTGAACGCCAACTTCTCGGCCATCAAGTCGTCGGGCGGCACGAACGGCGTCTCTCTGACGAACGTCACCGGCACGTCGAACTTCGGCTCCGGCGCGATCTCCGGCAACACCGGCGACGCCTTCCTTATCAGCGGCGGCACGATCAGCGTCAGCTACAGCGGCACCGTCGCCAGCGGCTCCGCCCACTCCGTCAACATCTCCGGCATGACCGGCGGCGGCGCGACCCTCAGCGGCGCGATCACCGACACGGACACCGGCATCCTCCTCAACAACAACACCGGCGCGACCTTCACCTTCAGCGGCGGCATCAGCGCCAACACCGGCACTTCGGATGCCTTCACGGCCACCGGCGGCGGCACCATCAACGTCACCGGCACGAACACCATCACCAACACCACGGGCAAGGCCGTCAACATCGCCAACACGACCATCGGCGCGAGCAACGTCACCTTCCAGAGCATCAACCACAACGCCAGCAACAGCGGCACCAACTCGGCCATCATCCTCAACAACACAGGCTCCGGCACGTTCACGGTCGCGGGCACCGGCGGCAGTTGCACGACCGCGACGCCGACCTGCACCGGCGGCACGATCCAGAACATTCAGGGGGCCGACGCGATCAGCATCAACAACACCGGCGGGCTTGTGACCCTCAACAACATGCTCATCGAGGACATCAGCGCCTCGAACGACGCCACGGCTGCCGACGACACGCACAGCAACTTTGACGCGATCAACGGCGTGGCGGTCAACGGCGGGCTGACGCTCAACAACTCCATCATCCAGCGCATCAGCGATAGCGGAATCAACGGCAGCATTGACGGCGCGACCCCGGGGTCAACCCCCTTCAACGGCCTGACGATCACGAACAGCGTCTTCTCGCTCACCAACCGCTTCAACATCGCCGGCCACGGCGACGCGAATTTCGAGGCGGCGGTCTTCATCGTCGGCCTCAAGGGCACGGTCTCGGTCACGGGCAGCATCTTCCAGAACTGCGCCAGCGGCCTCGACCTGACGACCGACAGCACCGGCTCGCTCGACGCGACCATCACCGGCAACCAGTTCAACACCCTCTACAAGGAGCCGGGCGGCACGGCCAGCAAAGGCAACTACGGCATCAGCGTCTTCCAGAAGGGGTCGCTCAACTCGGTCGTCCGCATCGGCGACAAGAACGACTCCAACGCCGCGCTCGGCAACACCTTCTCGAACGGCGGTCGCCTGGCCGCCATGCGCGTCATCACCGACTCCGCCTCGACCGGCACGATGAAGGCGGAAATCAACCGCAACACCTCCACCGTCACCGACCACTCGACGCCCGGCTGCGGCAGCCCGCAGTCGAACTGCACCCAGTACAACTTCCCGCAGGGCGGCCTGCTGCTGCGCCCGCTCGGCTCCGGCAACTTCGAGGGCATCGCCGGGCACAACACCTTCGACCAAGTGATGCACGCCGACGGCGGCCTCGGCCAGATCACCATTCAGGCCGAGAACGGCGTCTCCGAGTTCATCGTCCAGAACAACACCTTCAAGCTGCCGTGGGACATGCCCATCCAGATCATCAGTCAAAAGGATACTGCCACGGCTGAATCAGCGGCGGTGCTGCTCACGGGCAACACCTACATCGGCGGCACCGTCGGCGACGCCACCACAGACCTCGGCGGCCCCTCGCCCTTCGATCCGTTCTACGCGCAGGCGCGCAACAACGGGCGTCTCGACCTGACCGTCCAGAACGAGGCGACGGC
>DASRCS010000027.1:0-5325 GCA_035652995.1 Pyrinomonadaceae bacterium | reverse complement strand
GTTGACGACCATCACGGGCCAGCTCGGCAGGTACGCGGGCGTGAACAGGAAGGCGATGAACTCCCGCCCCGCGACCATGAAGAAGGCATAGACGGGGAAGATGAAGACGGCGAGCTTACGCATCACGCGCGCCGTCAGCTCGATGATCTCGCGCGTCTCGCCCTGCTTCTGCATGAGGCTCACGCGCGGGATCATCACCGAGTTGATCGAGTCGCGCAGGAGGCCGACGAGCGGCAGTTCGAGACAGCCGACCGCGTAGATGGCGAACTCCGCGGGCGTGAAGTAGTGCGAGACGAAGTAGTTGTGACCCTCGGCCTGAAGCGTGTAGAGCAGGCCTGCCGCGCCGAGCGGCAGGGCGTAGGCCAACTGCGCGCGCATCATGCCCCAGTCGAACGTGCGCCAGAAGCGCGGGAAGCGCGACTCAAGGTAGCAGAGCAGGATGAAGGTCTGGAGGACGCCCTGAAGAAGCGACGCATAGACGAGCGCGCGCAGACTCCCGAAGGCGAGCAGCGCGCCGAGCATGAAGAGCGTCTTCGTGAGCTGCGCGCAGACGATGAAGACGGTTGAGAGCCGCGTCTCCTGATTGGCGACCGCCGCGATCTCAAGGAACGACGAGACGACCCAGAAGAAGATGACGACGCCGACGAGCGGGCCGTAGGCGACGAGCGTCTGGTCGCTGAAGATGTGGCCGAGCAGTCCGGGGAACAGCGCGAGCGCGAGTCCGCCCGCGCCGCCGACGAGCGTGCTGAAGAGCAGAATGTTGAGGACGGCCTGCGCGCGCCGCGGCCCGTCCTCGCGCGGGAGGAAGTAGTAGGCGCTCATGCCGAAGCCGAGCGGCAGTATGGTGACGGCGGTGCCGACGACGAGAAAGATTTGCTTGAACAGCCCGTACTCGGTCTGGGTCAGCCGGCGGACGAGCAGCGGCGGCAGCGCGAACGTGAAGGCGAAGCCCAGCGTCTTGGCGAACATCAGCCAGAACGCGCGCGCCGTCAGCGAAGTCTCTTTCTTAACCGCCTCTGCCATCCCTTCCCCTTGTCTCCTCCGGCGACCCGAAGCCTTTTAACTTCGGAACTCTTCCCCCGACTCTTCAACCCGCGGCCTTTCGACCAATCCCCGGCGGGCCTTCTTCGTCACACCTTCGACTCTTCGACGAGCGCCCCGACCCTCTCCCGCGCGCCGCCGTCGGTGACCGCCGCATCAGCCGCGCCCTCGCGCGCGGTCTCCCAGCGCGCGTAGCGCTCGCCGCGGAGGAACTGCGCGAAGCCGAGGAGCGACGCCATGTTCGCCAGCACGAAATAGTGCGGCAGCGCGAGCAGACGGACTCTGCGCCCCGCGCGCTCGGCGAGCCAGCCGGCGAGCGCCGACGCGTAGAAACAGATTTGCGCCGTCGCCGCCGCCGCGAAGAACCACGAGCGCGGCGCGAGCGCGAGCGACGAGACGAGCGCGACGGTCAGGAGCAGCGGCACCGCGTAGCGCAGAACCTTGTGCGAGAGAAGCTCGACCGAGTAGAAGCCGCCGCGCAGGGGGTTCAGCAAGCGCCTGTGCCGCCAGAGGTCTGCGAAGGTCTGCGCGATGACGCGCACGCGCATCCGCAGTTCCCTGTCCGAGCGCCGGTTCGTCTCTTCCGTGCAGACCGCCTCCGGCTCGAAGACCGCGCGCAGTCCCTGCTCGACCATCTTCGTCGCGATGATGAAGTCGCTGCAAGCGTCTTCGTAGAGCGACACGTAGGCCGCGCGGCGGACGGCGTAGAGGCAGCCCGAAGCGCCGATGAGCGAGCAGGCGCGGCTCTCCTGCTCGCGCAGGAAAACCTCGTAGCCCCAGTAGGAGCGCGCGCCGCGCCCCACGCCCGAACTCGCCGGGTCAACATAGACGAGGCGGCCCGCGACGCAGCCGACCGACGCGTCCGCGAAGCTCGGCAGCATCACGCGCAGAACGTCGGGGCTGTAAAGGGTGGTCGCGTCGGAGAAGAGTATGACATCGCCGCGCGCGAGTTCGACGGCGGCGTTCTGCGCGGCGGTCTTGCCGCGCCTCGCGGGCTGCCGGTGCAGCCGCACGCCGCGCGAAGCGAACGAGCGCGCGATCTCGTCCGTGCGGTCGGTCGAGCAGTCGGAGGCGACGATCACCTCCAGCTTCTCCGCGGGGTAGTCGAGCGCGAGCGTGTTCTCAAGCTTGGCGGCGAGGTCGCGCTCCTCGTTATAGGCCGTGATGACGACCGAGACGCGCGGCTCGAAGGCGGCGCGGCGCACCGGGCGCGAGCGCAGGCGCGCGACCGCGAAGACGAGCAGAGGGTAGCCGAGGTACGCGTAGGCCATGAGCGCCGCCGACGCCCAGAAACAGACACGCAAGAGGCTCTCGAACCACATAAGACTTCAGCGTTCGCCCCTCGCCGCAAGCCACTCGCCGCCGAAGACGGCTTCATCGCTCACGCCGACCGAATCGTTGTCTTCATCATTGACGCGAGACTCGCCCGCTTCGGCGACGCGCGCGCGCGAGTTGACCTTGAGGCCGAAGGCCTCCGCGCCGAGCGCCGCGTAGAGGCGGTCGAGGCAGAGGGCGTAGCCGACGAGATAATAGACGTACCAGAGGTAAGCGACCGACGCGAAGAAGCTCGCGACCATGTAACCGGCGAGGCTCGCCTGCATCGCGACGGCGATGTAGAAGACGCGCGCGCTCTTCCGCTCGTCCGCCGTCTCGCGCTCGACGCGGCTCATCCTCCTGATCGCCGTGACGAGGAACAACACGTATGCGGCGAGCGCGGGCATCCCCATCTCCGCGCTGACCTGCGTGTAGGCGTTGTGGCTCACCTTCTCGCTGATGGAGAGGATGTGGAAGTTGTTCATCCCGACGCCGAAGAGCGGGTGGCGCAGCGAGACGAGGATCGAGCGTATGAGGAGCGCCTGCCGCGACTCCGCCGAGCCGCCGTCCGCGCCGCCGCCGAGCGTGCTCATGAGCCGCACCACCCAGTCCGGCGGCACGACCATGAAGAAAATCGCGCCCGCGACCAGAAACCCCACCACGACGAGCGCGCGGTTCTTGCGCTTCAGCTTCCACGCCATCACGAACGACGCGCAGGCGAGCGCGAGGAAGCCGCCGCGCGAGTAGGTGATGATGACGGCGAGCGTCATCAGAAGCGCCGCCGCGCCGTAGAGCGCCTTCGCCGCCCGTGTGCGCGCGGCGAACAGTAGTCCCGCCGCCAGCGGAACCATCGTGACGAGGTGCAGGGCCAGGTCGTTCGGGTTCTCGAACAGTCCGCCGAGCGCGCCCTCGATGCGGTCGCCGTTCGGCGCGAGCTTGCCCGTGTGGTAATCGTAGAGCGCGCTCACGCTCAGCATCAAACTCACCACGAGCGCGAGCCAGAGCATCGCGCGCAGGCGGCCCTCTGTGCGGACGACGTTGATCATCACGACGAACATCGTGACGACCTTCGCGTAGTCAACCCACGTGCCCCAAGCCTCCGCAGGCTCCAAAGCGAGAGGCATGCCGATCAGCCCCCACAGCAGGAGCAGCAGCACGAGGTTGACCTCGCGCGGTCGCGTCGTGAGCGTCCCTTCAATTCCCAGTTGCGCCGGCAAGAAGACGGCGAGCGTCGCGACGGCGATCCAGAAGGCGAGCGAGGGCGAGAGCGTGGCGAGCGCCGAGATGAATTCCTGCGGGCGGAAATAGACGACCGCCGTGAACAACAGAAGGCCGGCGAAGCTCACCGCGTGCCCGCGCCTCAGCCGCGGCCACTCCCAACCCGTCCGCACTTCGCGCCGCCCGCCCTCCCCGTTCGTTCCGTTGCGCGCGGCCAAATCCTGAGAGTCCGAGCCTTCGAGAGCGGCGTCTTCGTCCCCTTCGTCGCTTACGCCCGTGGCCGACACGTGTCCGTCGTCGTGCCGCGAGAAGATGTCGTCATGCCAGGAGTATTCGTCTGATGAGTATTCGTGCGACGAGTGTTCGTCCGTCGTGTGCTCGCGCCGCGGGCGGGTGCTTGCGTCCTCGGCTGATGCGCGTGACCGGCGGACAGCGGGCGTGAGCGGATCGTAATCCGGGAGTGTGGGTTCGTAGGGCATTTGCAGCGGCACGCCTGAACGAATAAATCTTTGGCGTCCGCCACGGGCGAAATCCCGCGACGGCCAAAACGATTCTCGCACGCGCGAGGCGCATGGCGCACGGGCGCGTGCGACGCTTCAAATCCTTTCGAGGGCGAGTGCCGCCTGAATCCGGCTGCCGGGACTCCGCGAGTCCGCGCGGCGACCGCCTGCCGAAGTCTTCAGACCGCGACGCTCTCCTCGTGGCCGATGACGACGAGCGCGCGGACGCGCTCGCGAAGCGCGACCTCGAAGCGGCGCGCCTCCTCGATCTCCTTGAAGTTGAGCGCGCGCAACTGCTGCTCGATGCGGCGGCGGTAGTCGGAGACGAGCGAGTCCGAGACGCTGAGGCGCGCGGCGGCTTCGAGCTGCGTGACGTGCGCCGGGCTGAGGTAGCAGTACCAGAGCACGCCGAGCATCCGGTCGTACTGCTTGCTCTTGCCGCGCACCGCCGCGTGCAGGCCCTTGAGGAAGCCGTCAACGTAGTTCGCCGCCTCGTTCTCCGACTCGCGGCGCAGGAGCGACTGCTCCGGGTTCTCGTGCCCGTCAACCGGCTCGAAGGCGCGGCCCTCGTCGTCGTCGCCGCCGCCGATGGGGACGAGGTAGATGTCCATCACGGGGAGGCGCGACATGACGAGGCCGCGCAAGCTGCGAACGTCCACGGGCGAGTCGCAGGCTTCGAGGACTGAGACGATCAGGTCTTCGAGGTCGGAGTTGCTGATGATGATCTGCGAGTCGCCGGTGCAGCCGACCATGCGCGTGTCGCGCTGCCGGACGGGGATGATCTGCACGCGCTGCTCCAGGTCTATCATTTCACGCGTCGCCTTCCCCGTGGGCCAAACGCTAAGCCCGTAGAGTTGGGTCGCGAGCCGGCGATGTGACACGCCATTTGAACCGGCAGAGTCCACGCGGCGGAAGTTGGCCGAGGACTGGATGATGGTCGAGATGCGGCGGGCGAGGCGGTAGCTTTCCGGGTGGCGCTTGCGGAGTTCGGCGGTCAGGAGGTTCGTCAGCTCGATCTGGCTGACCTCGCACTCGATCTCCGAGTCGCTCATCCCCGTGTCGAGGTAGTGCTGGAAGCGGGACTTCGAGAGCAGCGTGACGAAAAGCTCCTGCGTCATGTCGAGGTAGGCGCTCCCGCGGTCGCCCTCCTCGACGAGCAGTCCCGCGCTGTAGGAGGCGCGCACGAGCGGGTGGTTGATGACGAGGCGCTGGAGTTCCGACCAGAGGCGGGAGACGTCCGAGCGCCGCAGGG
>DASRCS010000026.1:0-68523 GCA_035652995.1 Pyrinomonadaceae bacterium | reverse complement strand
GTTGAGGAGTTGAAGCGACGCGCGATGCTCTACTGTCTAGCGCCGGCAATCGCCTTGGCCTTGGGCGTCGCGCTCTACTCGGAGAGCGGCGCGCTCTTCTGGCGGGTGCTCGCGTATCTCGCGGTCTTTCATTTCGTGAGGCAGCAGTACGGCTGGGTCGCGATGTACCGGGCGCGCTCGGGCGAGCGAGGGCGCGCGGGGTGGTTGATTGACTCGGCTGCCGTTTACATGGCGACCGTTTACCCGCTCGCCTACTGGCACGCGCACCTTCCGCGTCGGTTCTGGTGGTTTCTTAAAGGGGACTTCGCCGCGCTGCCTCTGTGGGTCGAGCGCGTCGCGTTTCCGATTTACTGTCTCGCGCTCGGAGCTTACGCGGCGCGCTCGCTGCACGGTTGGCTCGTGCGCGGCGAGGGCAATCCGGGGAAGGACATCGTCGTCGCGACGACCGCCGTCTGCTGGTACGCCGGGATAGTCGCGCTCAATTCGGATTACGCGTTCACGGTGACGAACGTGGTCATCCACGGCGTACCGTACATCGCGCTGGTGTGGTGGTACGCCCGCGCTCGCGCGCCGGAGGCGGGGAGAGTTTACAGGCAGTTCGCGCGCTGGCCCGTCTTCCTCATGACGCTGTGGCTTCTGGCCTACGCCGAGGAGCTGCTTTGGGATCGCGGCGTGTGGCACGAGCGCGCGTGGCTGTTCGGCGCAGCGTGGGACTGGTCAACGCTCAAAGTCTTCCTCGTGCCGCTGCTCGCTCTGCCGCAGGCGACGCATTACATCCTCGACGGTTTCGTGTGGCGTCGCCGGAGCAACCCGCGGCTTTCGTCGCTCCTGCGAGGCGCGGCGGGCGAATGAAATTGTTTTGGAGTCTTTATCCAAGTCGGAATTAACCCTTAAACCCGATGCAAGAACAGACCGTCCCTCAAGAGAAAGTTCGTCGCTGGCGTTGTCCCGGCTGCGGCGCTGATTTGCAGTTCGCGCCGGAAGGCGGCTGTCTGACGTGCCCGTACTGCGGGCATCAGGAGCAGATCGCTCCCGCCGCGGGCAAGGTCGAAGAGCGCAGTTACGAAGAGTATCTTCAACTCCACCCCGACCGAATGTCGGCGCTCGCCGAGGGCGCGCTCGAAGTCGCGTGCGAGACGTGCGGCGCGACGGTCGCGTTCACGCCGCCGCAGGTCGCGGGCGAGTGCGACTTCTGCGGAAGCCCTCTGGTCGCGCAAGCCAAGAACGCAGACCCGATTCTCGCGCCCGAAGGCGTGCTGCCGTTCCGCGTCACGCAAGGTCAGGCGACCGACGCGATTCGGCGCTGGCTCTCGTCGCGCTGGTTCGCGCCGAACGCGCTCAAAAAATTCGCCGCGCAGGAAGGCATCGGCGGCGTCTATATCCCCTTCTGGACTTACGACGCTTACACCGTGAGCGACTACACGGGCGAGCGCGGCGAGCACTACTACACGACCGAGAGCTACACCGAGACGGACTCCGACGGGAACACCGTCACGCGGACGCGCGAGGTTCAGCACACGGCCTGGCATCCGGCTTCGGGCAAGGTCGAGCGCTGGTTCGACGACATACTCGTCCCCGCGACGAAGTCGCTCCCGCCGAACCGCCTCGCGGCGCTCGCGCCCTGGGACTTGGGCGAGTTGACCGCATATGACCCCGCGTATCTTTCCGGCTACAAGGCGCAGCGCTATCAGGTCGCGTTGGCCGAAGGCTTCGAGCTTGCCAAGCGGCAGGCCGCGCCGGTCATCGAGTCGGACGTGCGCCGCGACATCGGCGGCGACGAGCAGCGGGTCGGGAGCGTCTCGACAAATTATTCGGCCATCACCTTCAAACACCTCCTGCTCCCCATCTACGCGGGCGCGTACCGCTTCGGCGGCAAGGTCTATCAGGTCGTCATCAACGGGCGCACGGGCGAGGTGCAGGGCGAGCGGCCTTACAGCTTCTGGAAGATTTTCTTCTTCGTCCTCGCGCTGCTCGCCCTGCTCCTCGTCGCGGTACTGACTCTCGGACACCGCTGAGGGGCTTTCGCCGGAGTCGCTTCGAGCTTTTATTAGTTCGGTTAATTCGCGGCGTCACAAAATCTCAACAGCGGGGATTTAAGTTCCGCTTGCCCAGCGCGGAAAAAAGTAGTATCACTAGTGCACCCATAGCAGTTCTTCAGATTTTGTGGTGCAGCCGAAAGGTCACGCGGACGAGCGCGCCTTCCTCCGTCATGCGGGAGGCCGCCGGGCAACTCCGACCGAGCGCGTCGCTTAGCTGACGCGAAACGTGTTTGCGAGTGTCTCTCCCCGCGGCGCCGAGAGCGGAGGACGCGTCCGGCTTCTTTAAGTTACATCTCGCCGGGCTAGTTCAAACAGTCACAAGACGGGTCGGAAGAGAATGCAAGTTTTCCACCGCAGCACCAACACCATCGCCAAGGTCAGCATCTTCGGCGGCATCTTCATCGTCGCCGCGTCGCTCTGGGTTCTGGCCGAGATCAACCGCTCGGCCTACAACACGGGGCAGTTCATCGAGGTGCAGCAGCCCGTGCAGTTCTCGCACAAGCACCACGCGGGCGACGACGGCATTGACTGCCGCTACTGCCACACGTCGGTCGAAACGTCGAACACCGCCGGCATCCCGCCGACGAAGACCTGCATGAACTGCCACTCGCAGATTTACTCCGACAGCCCGTACCTCGAAATCGTCCGCGCGAGCTTCAAGGAGAACAAGCCGCTCGAATGGACGCGCGTCCACGACCTGCCCGACTACGTCTATTTCAACCACAGCATCCACGTCAACAAGGGGGTGGGGTGCGCCTCGTGCCACGGTCGCGTTGACCAGATGCCGCTCACGTACCAGGCGGCGTCGTTGCAGATGGAATGGTGTCTGGCGTGCCACCGCCAGCCCGAACGCTACCTGCGACCGAAGGACAAGATCACGGACATGGGCTGGAACATCGAGGCCGACCCGGCGGACGGCGTGACGGCGGACGCGAACAACCGGCTCGCCGAGAACCTCGCGCCGAGCCGCGTCAAGCTCGGCCTCCAGTTGAAGAAGGACTACCGCATTCGCAACGAGCGCGTTCTGACGAGCTGCTCGACGTGCCACAGGTAGGCGGGATTAAGCAGGATGCACATCAAAGACACTTTCCCCGAACTCTACCAGATCAGGAAGCAGCGCCCGCTCTCCGTCGAGGGCGTGCGCGACTCGCTCTCGAAAAAGCGCGGGCGCGAGTTCTGGCAGAGCCTCGAAGAGCTTGCCGACTCGGAGGAGTTTGAAGAACTCCTCCACCGCGAGTTCCCGCAGCACGCCTCCGAGTGGGACGAGGGCACGGACCGCCGCACGTTCCTCAAACTGATGGGCGCGTCGCTTGCGCTCGCGGGGCTTTCCGGCTGCGTCTATCAGCCGCCCGAAACCATCGTCCCGTACGTCAAGCAGCCCGAAGAGGTCATCCCCGGCAAGTCGCTCTACTTCGCGACCGCGATGCCGTGGACTGGCGGCTGCGCGCCGCTGCTCGTCCGCAGCTACATGGGCAGGCCCAACAAGGTCGAGGGCAACGACCTGCACCCGGCTTCGCTCGGCGCGACCGACGTGTTCGCGCAGGCTTCGATACTCAATCTCTACGACCCCGACCGCTCCGAGACGATCATCAACCGCGGCGAGACGCGAACCTACACGGCCTTCCTCGGCGAGATCAGCACGGCGCTCGTCTCTTTGAAGCAGAAGCAGGGCGCGGGCCTTCGGTTCCTGACCGAGACGGTCATGTCGCCGACGCTCGCCGCGCAGCTCGGCGACGTTCTCAGGGCCATGCCCGGCGCGCGCTGGTACCAGTGGGAGCCTGCCGGCAACAACAACGCGCGACTCGGCGCGCGGCAGGCCGCGGGCGACTTCGCCACGCCGGTTTATAACTTCGCCGCGGCAGACCGCGTGCTCTCGCTCGACTCGAACTTCCTCGAATGCGGCCCGAACGCCTTGCGCTACGCGCGCGACTTCGCGAGCCGCCGGCGCACGAGCGACGGCGACCAGAGGGAGATTTCGCGGCTCTACTCGCTGGAGACGACGCCGACCAACACGGGCTTCTTCGCCGACGAACGCCTCGCCGTCAAGCCGAGCGAGTTCGCGGGCGTGGTGGGCGCAATCGCGGCGGGCGTCGGCGCGGGCGGCGGGGCGGCGACGCTCAGCGGCCCGGCGGCGCAGTTCGCCAGCTCGGTCGCCGCCGACCTGAAGGCGCACGCGGGCGCGTGCCTGGTCATCGCGGGCGACGAGCAAGGGCCGGAGATTCACGCGCTCGCGCACGCGATGAACGCGGCGCTCGGCAACACGGGCAAGACCGTCAACTTCGTCGAGCCGGTCGAGGAGAACCCGACCGACCAGCTTCAAGACCTGCGTACGCTCATCTCGGAGATCGACGCGGGCGCGGTCGAGGCGCTCGTCATCCTCGGCGGCAACCCCGTCTTCACGACGCCCGCCGACCTCAAGCTCGACGAGACGCGGATGAAGAAGGTTCCGCTCACCGTCCACCTCAGCCTCTACGAAGACGAGACCTCGGAGTTGTGCGTGTGGCACGTCCCCGAAGCGCACTACCTCGAAGCGTGGGGCGACACGCGCGCCTACGACGGCACGGTCACGATCATGCAGCCGCTCATCGAGCCGCTCTACAACGGTAAGAGCGCCTACGAAGTCGTCGCCGCCTTCACCGACCGGCCCGACCGCAAGGGCTACGACATCGTCCGCAACTACTGGCTCACGCAAGGCCGCGCCGCGCTCATGTCGGCGGGCGCGTCGAACGCCGCGAACGCGACGGGGGGAACGAGCGCGGGCGGCGCGGCTGACGCGGCGAGCGGGACGACGACCGCGACGGGCGGCGCGAACTCTTCCGGCCAAGGCTCGCCCGCGGCGGGCGCGACCTCCGCGTCCGTGACGGGCAACAACGCGACGAGTCCCGCCGCAGGCGGCGCTGCGGGCAATCCTTCGGCAAGTTCCGGACAGACGGCCCCGCCCGCGCGCACGGCTCAAGGCGGCGCGACGACCACGACGGGCAGCACGGCGACGACGAATCAAGGCGGGCAGACACGCACGAACGGCGGGGCTGCTACTTCGGGCGCAGCGCCGACGCCGACTCCCGAATTCGAGAAGGCTTGGCGCAAGGCTCTCAACGACGGCTTCATCGCGAACACGGCGCGGAGACCGAGAGCGGGCGGCGCTGGCGGCGGCGGGGCGCAGAACGGCGCGGGCGGCGGCTCGACTCCGCGCTTCAACCCGCTCGCCCCGCCCGAAGGCGCGGCGCAGCAGCCGGTCGCCCCGACGCCTGCGCCGAACGCGGGCGCGAACGGCGGCCCGTTCGAGATCGTCTTCCGCACAGACCCTTGCGTCTATGACGGGCGCTTCGCGAACAACGGCTGGTTGCAGGAGTTGCCGAAGCCGCTCACGAAGTTGACGTGGGACAACGTCGCCATCATCAGCCCCGCGACCGCCGCGAAGCTCGATGTCGGCGACACGCCCGACGGCGCGACCTCCTGGGACTCGCCCAAGCGCGTCAACCGCATCACGGCGAAGGGCGGCGAGATGCGGAACGAACTCCTGCGGCTCACATTCAAAGGTCGCAAAAGCAGGAAAGGCCCCGTCTCGAACGAGGAGCAGTTCATCCCGGTCTTCATCCTGCCGGGCCAGCCCGACGACGTTGTGACCGTCCACCTCGGCTACGGTCGCTGGCGTTCGGGCGTGGTCGGCGGCAACGAGCACAACAAGACCGTGATGGGCTACAACGCTTACGACATACGCACGTCGGACGCCTTGTGGTCGGGCGCGGGACTGGCCGTCGAGAAGAACGGCGACGACTACCCGCTCGCCTCTTCGCAGATTCACTTCCGAATGGAGGGGCGCGACATCGTCCGCCACGGCACGTTCGCCGACTGGACGCGCGACCCGGAGCTTGCGCCGCCGCGCGAGCACAGCGAGCCGCCCGAACCCGCGGGCGAGAACCGCACGCCGGAGCAGGGCGAGTCGCTCTACCCGCAGTACGACTACTCGGAGCACGAGGACGAGGGGCTGCGCGGCTACAAGTGGGGCATGGCGATTGACCTCTCGACGTGCGTCGGGTGCAACGCCTGCGTCGTCGCCTGCGTGGCCGAGAACAACATCCCCGTCGTCGGCAAGGAGCAGGTCGCGCGCTCGCGCGAGATGCACTGGCTCCGCGTTGACGCCTACTTCCGCGGCGCGGTCGAGAACCCGGCGGGCGTCTATTTCATGCCCGTGCCCTGCATGCACTGCGAGAATGCGCCGTGCGAGGGCGTCTGCCCCGTCCACGCCACCGTGCACAGCGCCGAGGGCATCAACGAGATGGTTTACAACCGCTGCGTCGGCACGCGGTACTGCTCGAACAACTGCCCGTACAAGGTGCGCCGCTTCAACTTCCTTCTCTTCCAGGACTGGGACACGCCGAGCTACAAGATGATGCGCAACCCGGAAGTCTCGGTGCGCTCGCGCGGCGTGATGGAGAAGTGCACCTACTGCGTCCAGCGCATCGAGTACGCGAAGATCGAGGCCGAGAAGCGCGGCGACAAGGTCAAGGACGGCGAGATCAAGACCGCCTGCCAGCAGACCTGCCCGACCGAGGCGATAGTCTTCGGCGACATCAACGACCCGGCGAGCCGCGTCGCGAAGCTCAAGGCGCAGAAACGCAACTACGGCCTGCTCGCAGACCTCAACACGCACCCGCGCACGACCTATCTCGCTTCGGTTCGCAACCCGAACGACGCGCTGCCGGGGGGGAAGGTCGTGGGGCCGGGCGAGAGTTCCGCGAGCTAGGTCGCAAGGGGGGAAGGCCGCAGGCAAGGACGTTTATGGAGAGATACGACCCATACGACGACACACGGATACACGTGACGCCAGCCGTCATCGAGCCGGGGCACACCTTCGACTCGGTGACGGACAAGATCAGCTCGCTCGTCCTGCGCAAGCGCACTCCCATCGGCTGGTGGATCGGACTCGCACTCTCGTTCGCCCTGACGAACATGCTGATGGCGACGATCACCTACCTCGTCCTCACAGGGATAGGCATCTGGGGCAACAACCAGCCGGTCGGGTGGGCCTTCGACATCATCAACTTCGTCTGGTGGATCGGCATCGGCCACGCCGGGACGCTGATCTCCGCGATTCTGCTGCTGCTCAGGCAGACGTGGCGCACGTCGATCAACCGCTTCGCCGAGGCGATGACTCTGTTCGCCGTCGCCTGCGCCGGACTCTTTCCGCTGCTGCACACCGGGCGACCGTGGCTCGCCTACTGGCTTTTCCCCTATCCGAACACGATGAACATCCAGCCGCAGTTCCGCTCGCCGCTGATGTGGGACGTGTTCGCCGTCTCAACCTACGCCACGGTCTCGGCGCTCTTCTGGTACACGGGACTCGTGCCCGACCTCGCGACGCTGCGCGACCGCGCGCGCTCGAAGTTCGGGCGCATCGTCTTCGGCATGATGTCTCTGGGCTGGCGCGGGAGCGCGCGACACTGGGCGCGCTACGAGGTGGTCTATCTCCTGCTCGCGGGCATCTCGACGCCGCTCGTGCTCTCGGTTCACACCATCGTCAGCTTCGACTTCGCGGTCGGCCTCATTCCGGGCTGGCACACGCCCATCTTCCCGCCCTACTTCGTCGCGGGCGCGATTTACGCCGGCTTCGCGATGGTTCTGACGCTGATCATCCCTCTGCGGAAATTCTACGGGCTGGAAGACTTCATCACCGACCGGCACCTGAGAAACGCCGGCAAGGTCATGCTGGCGACGGGGCTGCTGGTGGCCTACGGCTACATGAGCGAGGCGTTCATCGCGTGGTACAGCGCGGACAAGTACGAGCAGTTCATGATGATCAACCGCTTCGTCGGGCCTTACGCCTTCTTCTACTGGTCGCTCATCACCTGCAACGTCGTCGTGCCGCAGCTCATCTGGATTCGCCGCGTGCGCCACAGCCACGTGATGCTCTTCGTCATCGCCATGTTCGTCAACGTCGGGATGTGGCTGGAGCGATTCATCATCATCCCGATCAGTCTGCACCGCGACTTCCTGCCCTCCTCGTGGGGGATGTACGCGCCGACGATTTTCGACTTCACGATGTTCTTCGGGACCATCGGGTTCTTCTTCTTCCTCCTGTTCCTCTTCATCCGCTTCCTGCCCGTCATCTCCATCTTCGAGATGAGGACGATGGTGCCCGACGCGCAGATAAAGGAGGAGGCGTGAGATGAGGAAGAGCACGCGCCCGCCGACTTACGGCCTGCTGGCCGAGTTCGACAACCCGACCGCCGCGGTCGCCGCCGCGCGGCGCGTCCACGAGGAGGGCTACCGCAGGGTTGACGCCTTCTCGCCGTACCCCGTCGAGGAGTTGTCCGAGGCCATCGGCGTGCACAGGACGCACATGCCGCTCATCGTCCTGCTCGGCGGGCTGCTCGGCGGCTCGCTCGGCTTCCTGATGCAGGTCTATATCGAGGTCATTGACTTCCCGATCAACGTCGGCGGAAAGCCCTACTACAGTTGGCCCGCGTTCATCCCGATCACGTTCGAGTGCACCGTGCTGGGCGCGGCGCTCTTCGCGGTCTTCGGGATGCTCGCGCTGAACGGCCTGCCGGAGCCGTACCACCCGGTCTTCAACGCGCCGAGCTTCGCGCTCGCCTCGCGCGACCGCTTCTTCGTGCTGGTCGAGTCTTCCGACCCGAAGTTCGACCGCGAGCGCACGACGGAGTTCCTGCGGAGCCTCGGGCCGATTGAGGTGACTGATGTCGAACACTGACGTGAAGGCAAAAGTAAAAAGGCAAAAGGCAAAAGTGTGGGCGCGCGTCGCGCGATGCGCTTCTGTGCGGCTGCTCCTCATCTTTTGCCTTTTGCCTTTTGCCTTTTTACTTTCCGGCTGCCGCATGGACATGCAGGATCAGCCGAAGTACATCCCGTTCCGCGCGGGCGACAAGAAGTTCTCACCCGACGGCTCTTCGTCGCGCGCGCCGGTCGAGGGGACTGTCGCGCGGCAGTTCGGCGACTACCGCGACCGCGACGACTATTTCTACACGGGCAAGGCCGCGGGCCAAGCCGGAGCGCAGGCGACGACGCCCGCGAGTTCGATGGCCGCGACGGGCGCGAACGCGCTCGGCAACACGGGCGCGAGCGTCCCCGGCACTTCGACCGCCGCGACGGGCGGGCCGGACGTGTTTCCGATCACGATTGACCAGGCCGCGCTCGAACGCGGTCGGCAGCGCTTCAACATCTACTGCATCGTCTGCCACGGCGCGGCGGGCGAGGGCGACGGGATGATCGTCCGGCGCGGCTACCGCAAGCCGCCCTCGTACTACGACGACCGGCTTCAGGAGGGCAACGCCTCCGCCGCGCACTTCTTCGACGTGATCACGAACGGCTGGGGCGCGATGCCCGACTACTCGGCGCAGATCGCGCCCGAAGACCGCTGGAAGATCATCGCCTACATCCGCGCGCTCCAGCTCACGCGCAAGATGAAGATGAACGACCTTTCGCCCGACATGCAGCAGAAGGTTCTGAGCGGCGCGCAGAAGCCCGTCTCCGAGGAGTCGGGGCAGATGTACTTGCAGTCAACCGAAGGGGGCGAGAAGCACTAGGATGGACGCGCACGCAAACTTCAACGCACCTCCGGCGGTCGCGCGCTACCGCGGTCGCGCGCTCGTCGCCGGCGTCGTCCTGCTCGTCGTCGGCGCGGTGCTCGCCTTCGCGCTCGGCTCCTGGGCGGGCTACGGCGGGATCGTCCACGTCTTCCGCTCGTACCTCGCCGCGTTCGTCTTCTGCACGGGCATCGCCGTCGGCAGCCTCACGTGGCTCGCGCTCGGCCACATGACGGGCGGCGCGTGGGCGATCACGAGCCGCCGACTCTTCGAGGCCGCGACGCGGACGCTCCCGCTCTGCGCGCTCTTCTTCGTCCCGGTCGTCATCGCGCTCTTCGTCCACGAGCAGGTGAACGGGCACACGTTCTCGCTCTACGAGTGGACGGACAAGGCTCGCGTCGCGGGCGACTCTGCACTGCAACAGAAGGGCTTGTATCTGAACATCCCTTTCTTCGTCGCGCGCGGCGTCATCTACTTTGCCGCTTGGTACTTCTTCGCGAGCCGCCTGAATCGCTGGTCCGCCGAGCAGGACAAGACGGGCGACCCGCGCCTGCGCCGCAGGATGCAGGACATCTCCGGCCTCGTCATCCTCGTCGTCGGGCTGACGGCGACGTTCGCCGCGTTCGACTGGGGGATGTCCCTTGAGCCGCACTGGTACTCGACCATCTACGGCCTCATCGTGCTCGCGGGCTGGGGACTCTCCGCAATCGCGTTCATCATCACGGTGGCGGCCTTCCTCAGTCGCCACGAGCCGATGGATCACGCCTACCAGCCTTTGCACTTTCACGACTGGGGCAAGCTCCTGCTCACGATGGTGATGCTTTACGCGTACTTCGCCTTCTCGCAGTTCCTGATTATCTGGTCGGGGAATATCCCCGAAGAGATTTCGTTCTACCTGAGCCGCCTGCGCGGCGGGTGGCAGGTCGTCGGACTGATGGTCATCCTGTTTCATTTCGCGCTGCCGTTCGTGCTTCTGCTCTCGCGGCAGCTCAAGCGGCAGCCGCGAAGTTTGCGGCACGTCGCGGTGTTGATGCTTTTCATGCGCGCCTTCGACCTCGTCTTCTTCTTCGCGCCTTCGGCGCACCAGGGCGGCGAGACCGCGTTCGGCGCGCGCGACATCCTGACGAGCTTCGTGCCGATGCTCTTGATGACGGCGGGACTGGGCGGCGTCTGGCTCTGGCACTACTTCGGCCAGTTGGCCGCGCGACCGCTGCTCCCGCTCGGCGCGCCCGAACTTGAGAAGGCGATTGCGGCGACGGAACACCATTGAGAGGAGTGATGAGTGATGAGCGATGAGTGATGAGCGGCTAAGAGAAGGCGAGCGTCTTTTCTTATCACTTATCACCCATCGCTTATCACCGGCGTTATGGCACGCGGGAGAAAAAGAGACAGCATACACGAGACGCCGGACGTGTCTTTCATCACGAACCCGGACGTGGCGCACGAGGAGTCGGACGTGGCGGTGCGCCCGCTGCTGTGGTTCGTCGGCGGGCTGACGTTCTTCACGATTGTCGTGTGCCTGATCGTGCTCCTGATGTTCAACTACTTCCAGAAGCGCGAAGAGTCGCAGGAGATAGAGGCGTCGCCGCTGGCGCGCTCGGCGCAGGAGCGCCTGCCGCCGGAGCCGCGCCTGCAACTCGCGCCCGGCTGGCAGGTGACGACCGACGACGGGCAGAAGCACGACCTCTACTACAAGCCGGGGACGGAACACGTGCCGCAGCCGCAGTCGGAATTCGCGGTCGTCCGCGACGAGTGGACGAGGGAGCTTAACGACTACGGCTGGGCCGACCAGCAGGCGGGCACCGTTCGTCTCCCGATAAACGAGGCCATGAGTCTTTACCTCCAGCGCCAGCAGTCGAAGCAGCAGGGGCAGCAGACGCCGCAGGGCGCGCAAGCCGCGCAGCAGGGCGCGCAGAAGAACAACGCGGCGGGGACGCCGCAGGACACGCCGGGCGGCGCGCAGGCGAATCAGAACGCCGCGGGCGGCAGGCGTTGAGAAGTTTGAAAGTGAGTTTTTCGTGAGAAGTAGTTTTAAGAAGTTCGCGTGTGTCGGAGTCGCGCGTCGCGCGGCGTGGGCGTTCGGCTTTGTGCTGCTCGCGGCGTGCTGCTCGCCGCCCGCTGCCGTCGCGCAGTACGCGCAGCCGCCGGTCGGCCCCGTGCCGACGGGCAAGTCCACGGAGATTCTGAAGAAGGTCGGCATCGAGCAGAAGCTCGGCAGCCAGATTCCGCTCGACCTGAAGTTCAAGGACGAGTACGGGCAGGACGTAAAGCTCGGAGATTACTTTCAGGGCGGCAAGCCCGTCGTCCTGACGCTCGTCTATTACGAGTGCCCGATGCTCTGCAACCAGACCTTGAACGGGCTGGTCGGCGCGCTCGAAGCCGTGACCTTCTCGCCGGGCAAAGACTTTCAGGTCGTCACCGTCAGCTTCGACCCGCGCGAGGGGCCGGAGCTGGCCGCGAAGAAGAAGGAGACGTACCTCAAGCGCTTCGGGCGCGAGGGCGCGGCCAACGGCTGGCACTTCCTGACGGGCGACAAGGATTCGATTGACCGGCTCGCGCAGGCGACCGGGTTCCAGTATCAGTGGGACGACGAGTCGAAGCAGTTCGCGCACGCCTCGGCCATCATGGTCGCCACGCCCGAAGGGAAGCTCTCGCACTACTTCTACGGCATCGAGTATTCGCCGAAGGACTTGCGGCTCGCGCTCGTCGAGTCGTCCGAGGGGAAGATCGGCTCGCCGGTGGACGCGCTCATACTCTACTGCTACCACTACGACCCGGCGACCGGAAAATTCGCGCCCGTGATGGCGGTCTTGCGCGGCGCGGGCGTGCTGACGGTCTTCGGCCTCGTCGGACTCATCTTCTATTTGAGCCGCCGCACGCGGCGCAATCAGGAGCACTGGGAAGATGAGATCAACGTCGGCGGGCACGCTTAATTGTCACGAGCTAAAGCTCGTGGAGAGCAGCCCCCTCAAGTCGCTCGGCCTGAGCCGAGGGCTTCGGCTCAAGCCGATGAATGTAGGATTTTGTTCCCCACGAGCTAAAGCTCGTGGCAATTGATGAGGCAAGTACCGACAGAATCTAACGCGTGAACTCTGATACGTGGCCGACCGCGCAGGCCGTGACTGATTCCCTTCAGGGAGGGGAGTTTTAGTGAGCTTGATTCAGGGCATACCGATTCCGAAAGTGAGCGTGCCGTTCTCGCCGGAGCAGGCCTCGACGTTCGCGCCGCACGTTGACGCGCTCTACCTCTACCTGCTGCTGATTACCATCTCCTTCACGACGATCATCATGGTGCTTCTCATCTTCTTCGCCATCAAGTACCGCCGGCGCAGCCCCGACGAGGTGCCGCGCCCGCGCCACGGCTCGATGGTGCTCGAAGTCACCTGGACGGTCATCCCGCTCATGATCGCGATGACGATCTTCGTCTGGGGGGCCTCGACCTACTTCAAGGCCTACCGCGCGCCGCACAACGCGATGGAGGTTTACGTCGTCGGCAAACAGTGGATGTGGAAGTTCCAGCACCAGACGGGCCAGCGCGAGATCAACGAGCTGCACGTGCCGCTGGGGGCGCGCGTGAAGCTGACGATGACGACCGAGGACGTGATCCACAGCCTCTACTTCCCGGCCTTCCGCATCAAGCAGGACGTGGTGCCGGGCCGCTACACGCAGTTGTGGTTCGAGGCGACGAAGGCCGGCACTTACCCGATCTTCTGCGCGGAGTATTGCGGCACGAACCACAGCGGGATGGGCGGGCACGTCATCGTCATGGAGCCTGCGGCCTACCAGGAGTGGCTCGCGGGCGGGGCCGGCTCCGAGTCCGCCGCGTCCCAAGGGCAGAAACTTTTTCAGGAGCGGGGCTGCTCGTCCTGCCATCAGGTTGACCCCGGCGGCCAGCAGGGGCGCGGCCCGACTCTCTACGGGCTGTTCGGCAAGCAGCAGGCGATAGACGGCGACGGGCAGGTGACGGTTGACGAAGCGTACATCCGCGAGTCAATCCTGAACCCGCAGGCGAAAATCGCGCTCGGCTTCCAGCCGATCATGCCGACCTTCCAGGGGCAGGTGAGCGAGGAGCAGATACTCCAACTCATCGCCTACATACGCTCGCTCGGCGCGGCGCAGGGCGGCGCGGGGGCGGGCGGCGGCACGCCGGGCGGAACGACGGCGGGGCCGACCACGGGCGGCGTCACGCCCGCATCGCAGCGCTCGAACCCGCTCGCTCCGACCTCGCCGCGGCAGGGCAGCCCGCAGCCGCAACTTCCCGCGTCTCCGCGAGGCGGCGGGCAGGCGAACGCGAACCGCGTCCGATGATTTTTCCGGGGCAGTAATCTTTAGGGAAGAAGTAATTTTATGAGCAACGAAGCGAATGCGGGGACGCTGGCGCACGAGTGGCGCAGCCGCTTCCCCACGGTCAACTACCTGAATGCGGACTACGGCTGGAAGTCGTGGCTGCTGACGAAGGATCACAAGCGGATAGCGCTGCTCTACCTCGCCTCGATCACGTTCTTCTTCATGATCGGCGGCGCATACGCCGCGGCCATCAGGCTGGAGCTGCTGACGCCGCAGGGCGACCTGATGCAGTCGGCGACCTACAACAAGGTCTTCACGCACCACGGGATCATGATGGTCTTCTTCTTCCTGATCCCCTCAATCCCGGCGACGCTCGGAAACTTCCTCGTGCCGATGATGATCGGCGCGAAAGACCTCGCCTTCCCGCGCATCAACCTGCTGAGCTGGTACATCTACATGCTCGGCGGCGTCATCACCTTCGCGGCGCTCCTCTTCGGCGGCGTGGACACCGGCTGGACGTTCTACGTCCCCTACTCGACCAACTTCTCGAACACCTACGTCGTGCTCGCGGGCCTCGGCATCTTCGTCAACGGCTTCTCCTCGATCCTGACGGGCCTCAACTTCATCGTCACGACGCACACGATGCGCGCGCCCGGCATGACGTGGTTCCGCCTGCCGCTCTTCATCTGGTCGATGTACGCGACGAGCCTCATCTTCATCCTCGGCACGCCGGTCATCGCCATCACGGTGCTGCTCGTCGCCGTCGAGCGGCTCGCGCACGTCGGCATCTTCGACCCGGCGTTGGGCGGCGACCCCGTGCTCTTCCAGCACATGTTCTGGTTCTACTCGCACCCGGCGGTCTATATCATGATCCTGCCGGCGATGGGCGTCATCTCGGAGCTGATCGCGACGCACGCGCGCAAGCCCATCTTCGGCTACTCGTTCGTGGCCTTCTCGTCTCTCGCGATTGCGATCTTCGGCTTCCTCGTCTGGGGGCACCACCTGTTCGTGTCGAGCCAGTCGGTCTATGCCGGGATGATCTTCTCGCTCATCTCGTTCGTCGTCGCCATCCCCTCGGCGGTCAAGGTCTTCAACTGGACGGCGACGCTCTACAAGGCCTCGATCTCCTACGACGCGCCGATGCTCTACGCCTTCGCCTTCATCGGGCTGTTCACCATCGGCGGTCTGACCGGCGTGATGCTCGCCGCTCTCGGCTTCGACGTGCACGTCACCGACACCTACTTCGTCGTCGCTCACTTCCACTACATCATGGTCGGCGGGGCGATGATGGGCTACCTCGGCGGACTCCACAACTGGTGGCCGAAGATGACGGGCCGGATGTACCCGGAGGGCTGGGCGAGGTTCGCCGCGCTGGTCGTCTTCGTCGGCTTCAACCTGACTTTCTTCCCGCAGTTCCTCCTCGGCTACATGGGGATGCCGCGGCGCTACCACGTCTATCCGACCGACCAGCCGCTGTGGCAGGTCTTGCACGTGATGAGCACGGGCGGGGCTTCGATACTCGGCATCGGGCTGCTGATCCCCGGAATTTATTTCATCTGGTCAATGCGCTACGGGCGGTTCGCGCCGGCGAACCCGTGGCCCGCGACGGGACTCGAATGGCGCACGCCCAGCCCGCCGCCGACCGAGAACTTCCCGGTGACGCCCGTCGTCACGTGGGAGGCTTACGAGTTCCGCCCCGTCGAGGAGATGGCCGTCATCGGGCCGGGCACGCCCGACGAGCCAATCGGAGGCCAGCACCCGCTCAACCCAGGCGGAGACGGAGGAATTGCCGTGAACCGTGAACCGTGACAAGTGGTCTTCCTTGTCGTGTCCCGCGGGCTTACGGCACACAGGTTTTCACTCGTCACTTGTCACTCGTCACTGCTCTTGAGGAGGTTTGAGTTTGGCAACGAACGCAGAGGCAATCGAGCACGGGCACGCGCCGGAGTCGGCGCACGCGGCCCTCGCCCACCACTTCGACAACCTCGAACAGCAGCGCGAGGCCGGCACGCTCGGCATGTGGGTCTTCATCGCGCAGGAGGTGATGTTCTTCGGCGGGCTGTTCCTCGCCTACCTCATCTACCGGATGCGCTACCCGGAAGCCTTCATGGCCGCGAGCAACCACCTCAACTGGAAGATCGGCGCTTTCAACACGACGGTGCTCATCACCTCCTCGCTCACGATGGCGCTGGCGGTGTGGGCGACGCAGGCGGGCCGCGCGCCGAAGGTGCAGGTCGCCCTGATGCTGGCGACCGTGCTGCTCGGCTTCACCTTCCTCGGGGTGAAGGCATACGAGTATCACGAGAAGTACGTGGACGGCCTGGTTCCCATCGCCGGATGGTTCAACCCCAACCACGAAATCCTCTCGCACATCCCGGCGAACGTCAGCCTCGGGCAGTACCAGATGTTCTTCTGGCTCTACTTCGCGATGACCGGGCTGCACGCGCTCCACATGATCGTCGGCGTCCTGATCATCACGCCGATCATCTACTGGGCGTGGCGCGGGCGCTACTCGCCGGAGTACCACGCGCCCGTCGAGAACTTCGGACTCTACTGGCACTTCGTTGACATCATCTGGATTTTCCTCTTCCCGCTGCTCTACCTTCTGGGCGCGCACTTCAAACCGTGACGAGGGAGAACGGCTTTCATCTCGTCACGGCTTACCGTTCACGGTTCACGAGGCTTGGGTTTATGTCCGTACACATCGTCCCGCGCAAAACTTATTACATGGTCTTCGGCGCGCTGATCTTTTTCACGGCGCTGACGGTCTTCGTCGCCAACGTGCCGTTGGGGAAGTTCAACGACGTGGTGGCGATCACCATCGCGGTGACGAAGATGATGCTCGTGCTGCTGTTCTTCATGCACGTGCGCTACAGCTCGCGGCTCATCTGGGTCATCGTCGCCTCGATGTTCTTCTGGCTGCTCATCCTGCTCCTGCTCACGCTCACCGACTACAGCAGCCGCGGCTGGTTCGGCCCGAACGTCATCACCTGAAGACGCGCGCCGCGCGGCCACACGGCCCGAACCGAGCCGCGCGCGTAGTAGAATGTCGCCCGGCGCGAACCGTCGAACGGTTCGCGCCGGGCTTTTCATTTCGCGCGGGGAGGATTCCGAGTCCGGCTTGCTGAGGCGTGCCATCACGGTCGTGTTGAGGTTCGCGCTGCGGGTCTTCTTCCGCCGCGTCGAGGTCGTGGGCCGCGAGCGCGTGCCGCGCGAAGGCGCGTGCCTCTTCGTCCTCAACCACCCGAACGGACTCGTTGACCCCGTCTTCCTCCTCTGCTTCGCGCCGCGCCGCGTCTCCTTCCTCGCCAAGTCGCCGCTCTTCCGAATGCCCGTCATCTCCTTCTTCGTCCGCGCGCTCGACTCGATCCCCGTCTATCGCCGACAGGACGAGGGCGCGGACACCACGCGCAACCGCGAGACCTTCGAGCGCTCTGCCGAACTCCTCCGCCGCGGCGGCACCATTGCCATCTGTCCCGAAGGCGCTTCCCACAGCGAGCCGTACCTCCTCCCCTTGAAGACCGGCGCGGCGCGCATCGCGCTCGGCGCGGCGTCGGTCAAGGATGAAAGCGGTGGGATGAGGGATGAAGGCGGAAGGATGAAGGGTGAAGTGAAAGCTGGTCTGCCTTCACTTCACCCTTCATCCTTCCGCCTTCATCCTTCCCTGAAAATCGTTCCCGCCGGTCTGTACTACACGGCGAAGACGACTTTCCGCAGCGGCGCGCTGCTCTACTTCGGCGAGCCGATAGAGGTCGGGCCAGTCGCCCTGGACGAGGGCGGCGAGCCTCCGCGCGAACGTGTGGCCGAACTCTCCGCGCGCATCGCCGACGCGTTGCGCTCTTTGACGCTCAACGCCGACCGTCACGAGGCGCTCGCACTTGTCGCGCGCGCCGAGCGCATCTTCTCTTCGGAGGAAGACGAGGAGGGGCAGAGTCTTGAGCGAGAGTTGAGGCGGCGTCGTCGCTTCGTCGAGGGCTACGCCTTCCACCGTCAGCACTCGCCCGCGCGTCTGGAGATTCTGGAGAGGCGGATACGGCAGTACGAGGAGGAACTTCGGCAAGCCGGACTCGAAGACCCGCGGCAGTTGTCGCCCGCGACCGTCTCGGAGTACGCGCGCGCCTGGACGACGCTCGCGCGCGCGGCACTCTTCCTCCTTCTCTCGCCGCTCGCGCTCGCGGGCGCCGTCGTTCACTATCCGGCCTACAAACTCGCGGGCCTGCTCGCGACTAAATTCGCGAGCGAGTACGACGACATCCTCTCGACCTTCAAGATCGCCGCGGCGCTCCTGCTCTTTCCGCTGACGTGGCTCGCGCTCGCCGTCGCGCTCTACTTCTTCGCGGGCTGGTGGGGAGTTCTTGCGGCGCTCGCCCTCGCGCCGCTAGCGGGCTACGTCGCGCTGCGGACGCGCGAGGGGCTAGACCGCTTCCTCGCGGGCACGCGCGCCGCGCTCTTCTTCCTCCGCGAGCGCAGCTTCTTCCGCCGCCTCCTCGAAGAGCGCCGCCTCATCCGCCGCGAAATCCTCGAACTCGGCGACGAGGCCGAACGCGCCGGCGCGCTCGACCGCGCCTAGCCCGGCGCACCTTGCGGCTTCGACGAGGGCCGCGCCAACTCAAGCGTCAATTCCGAGGATCAGAACAGGAATGTCAATGTCGGCGACGCCCCGCTGCCGCAAGTCCCAGACGAACTGCTCGAAGTAAGAGACGCCCGACGACATTTGCAAGGCGAGGGCTTTGACGGGCACGATCTCTATCCCGCAGTCAATGTGTCCGAGGTTGTGGAAGATGGTCATCTTCGCGCAGACGTTATAGACCATGAACGAATACTTGCCGAACTGGACTTCGACGCCGAGCCTCTCCTTGACAAAGTCCATGTCGCGGAACGCGCCTTTTATCTCTGCCCGGTGTTTGTAGTCTTCGAGGTAATACTCGGTCGGGTAGTCACAATTAACCTTCAGATTCTTCCAGCCTTTCGTGAACAGTTGCCGCTTGAAAGCCGCGTTGAGCGCGACGGGACTGTAGAGCGTCTGCCCCGTCATTGTCTTTTCCTTACTGACCTTCGTCCGCGCTTGCGAAGCGTCTATCGAGCGGATCGCGTCCAGCACTTCGTCGAGCAGTTGTGGGTTGCGCGCCTTGATTGATTCAAGACCGCCTTTGAACGAAAACTGCGCGGCGAGCCTCATTGGTTCGCCTCCTTCGTCAGCCATTCGAGGGGGACTTGGGCGACCTTCTCGCGCCCGGTAGGTTGGTGTACGGGCTTGCCGAGTCGCCGGTAGCGCAACTTGCCGGAAGCAAGATCGGCGATCCGTTGGTGCGCGATGCGAACGTACTCGTCGTCCTTCTCACAGCCGAAGGCCCTGCGCCTGTTCTTGAGCGCGGCGAGGAGCGCGGAGCCGACGCCCGAAAAAGGATCGAGAACCCAATCGCCCTCGTCGGTCAACGCGAGGACGCAACGCTCTACCAGTTCGATGGGAAACTGACACGGGTGGACGGTCTTCTCAGGGTGGTTGGCCTTGACGTTCGGAATGTTCCAGAGCGCGGTCTCGAAATCGTGGGCGACGATGCGCCAGATGTCTGAAGGGTTCTTGCCGAGCGGGTTGCCGGAGGGCAGCCCCTTCTTCTCGCCTTTGAAGTGAGTTTTACCGGGGTACTTCGAGGGCACGCGCACGGGGTCGAGGTTGAAAGTATAGTCATCGCTCTTCGTGAACCAGAGGAGCGTTTCGTAGCGCCCGGAGAATCGCTTGGAGGCGTGTAGCCCGTGCTCGAAATGCCAGATGATGCGATTGCGGAGCTTGAAACCTCGCTCCTTAAACAGCCTGTAATAGAAAATATCAAGCGGAAAGACCTCGCCGCTTTCAACGTAATTCCCGACCTGCCAGCACAGAGAGCCTTCCGGCGAAAGAACGCGCACAATCTCTTCGACTACGGGGCGGAGCGCGTCGAGATACTTGTCGAGTTCGGTCACCTTCTCGTAAGCCTTGCCGAGGTTGTAAGGCGGCGACGTGATGACGAGTTTGGCTAATCCGCTCGGCAGCCTACCCAGAGTCACAAGGCAATCGCCGGGAGCGATAACAGCATCGGCGTCGGGAGTGTATTCCGAAGTGACGTTGTAATTCCAAAACTGCGGGGCTTCATTATCTTCAGGCATCGAAGGACTCCTTACATTTACTTCCGACCGAGCGCGACGGCGCGCTGGTAGGCGGCATAGACGGCCTTGGAGAGAACCGTGCGCAGGCCGCCTTTCTCCATCTGGTAGATGGCCTCGGCGGAAGTGCCGCCGGGCGACGTGACCATGTTGCGGAGTTCCGCGGGGTGCTTGTGCGACTCGCGGGCGAAGAGCACCGAGCCGAGTATCGTCTGGATGACGAGTTCCTCGGCGACGTGGCGCGAGAATCCCATGTGGACTCCGGCGTCAACGAGCGCCTCCATCATCATGAAGATGTAGGTCGGCCCCGTCGCCGACAGCGCCGTCGCCATGTCAATCATGTTCTCATTCTCGACCCTCATCTCGCGCCCCAGCGCGCCGAGCATCGCGCGCACCTCTTCGAGTTGCCGGTCGCTGACCTGCGGGGTGGCGAACCACGCGGTCATGCCCTGCCCGATCTGCGCCGGGGTGTTCGGCATCGCGCGCACGACCGCCGCCTGGCCGAGTTCTTCGGCGACGGCCTCGGCGCGCGCGCCCGCGACGATGGAGAGGACGAGTTGGCCGGGGCCGAGCGCGCCCTTGATCTCGCCGAGCACGCGGCTCAGGCGCTGCGGCTTGACGGCGAGGACGACGATGGAAGGCGCGCTTTCGTCCTGCCGTTCGCCCTCGCGAGTCGCCACATCGTTCGCAGGTTCACGCGCCGGCGACGCCGCTTCGCGTTCCGGCGCGGGCGAGACGGCGTCGCGGTTCGACTCGACCGCGCGGATGCCGTAGTGCGTCTGCAACTCTTCGCGGCGCGCGGCGCGCGGGTGGCTGCCGACGATCTGCGAGCGCTCGACGAGACGGCGGCGCAGGAGTCCGGCGATCATCGACTCGGCCATCACGCCGACGCCGACGAACGAGAGCCGCGCGCCGCGCAGAGGGTTCGGCGACGGCTGTTGATTGGGAAGAGAAGTCATGCGCCAATCATATTCGCGCGCGTGCCCCTTAACCAAGCGCCGGCCACTGATCCAAAATCTGTAGCCGGAAATCCGCCGCACGGCATTCGGGTGGTTCGGTTACAATTTTTTACATCAGCGCAAGAAAGTTCCGCGCGCTTTTTGATACCATGCGCGGTCACACGAACAACGCTGCGGGGCGGTGCGTCCGCCGACGCCCGAAGCTTCCGTCGTCAGAGACTTCCGTCAGACAAATTCCGAAGAGGAGAAGTTCAAGATGAAACCCCTGCAAAGATTCTCGCTCCGCGCCGCGGCCACTCTGCTCGCGCTCGCGTCGCTCGCCGTCGCCGCCGCCGCGCAGCAGGCCCCGAAGGTGCGCATGCCGCAGGCGAGTCAGGCGTCCACACTTTCGCAGACCATCGGCGTCACCGACATCACAATCGTTTACCATCGTCCAGCCGTCAGGGGCCGGACGGTCTGGGGCGACGTGCCCGCCGACAAGGTGGCCGCGCTCATCAAGGCGAACGCGGTCGGCCCCGACGCGACGGGCGAAGGCACGCTCGACGGTGCGCCGGGCGGCGGCAAAGATTTTCCGCTCGAACCCAACGGCCACGTCTGGCGCGCGGGCGCGAACGAGGCGACCAAGTTCACCGTCACCGACGACGTTCTGATAAACGGACAGAAGCTCGCGGCGGGCGCGTACAGCCTGCACGTCATTCCGGGCAAGGACGAGTGGACGATCATCTTCAACAAGACCGCCGACCAGTGGGGCAGCTTCCGCTACGACGCGAAGCAGGACGCGCTGCGCGTGCGTGTCAAGCCCGTCTGGCTTCAGGAGTCGCAGGAAGTCCTCTCCTACGAAATCCCGCAGGTGACGGCGAACACGGCGCAGGTCCGTATCCGCTGGGAGAAGGTCGCCGTGCCGTTCACGGTCGAGGTGCCGGACGTGAACGCGGTGGCGATGGCGAAGATCAACGCGCAGATCGCCGCCAACCCCAACGACTGGCAGATACCGCTCGCCGTCGGCAACGCCTACTTCAACGACGACAAGTTCGACGAGGCGATGAAGTGGGTTGACCAATCCATCAAGGTGAAGGAGACTTTCCAGAACCTTCGGACGAAGGCGAACCTCCTCTTCAACATGAACCGGAAGCAGGAGGCCATCGCCGTCGCCGAGCAGGCCATCGCCCGCGGCAAGGCCGACGGCGTTGACACCACGCGCTTCGAGAAGCAGCTCGCCGACATCAAGGCCGGAAAGATGTAACCCGAAATTTTAACGAGACGAGGAGAAGTCAAGAGATGAAGTCACAACGAAAATTCCTCCCCTTCGCCGCCGCGCTCGTCGCGCTCCTGGGCGTCTGCGCGCAGGCGCAGCTCCGCACGCCGCGACCGAGCCAGAAGGCGAGCGTGATGCAGAGCGTCGGCGTCACCGACATCACGATCATCTACAGCCGCCCCGCCGTCAAAGGGCGCACAATCTGGGGCGACGTGCCCGCCGACAAGCTCCCCACGATCAAGACCGCTCTCGGCGCGACGGCCACCGCGGGCGAGGCGACGCTCGACGGAGCGCCGGGCGCGGGCAAAGACTTCCCGCTTGAGCCGAACGGCCACGTCTGGCGCGCGGGCGCGAACGAGGCGACGCAGTTCATCGTCACCGACGACGTGCTAGTCAACGGCCAGCCGCTCAAGGCCGGAACCTACAGCCTGCACACGATTCCCGGCAGCGACGAGTGGACGATTATCTTTAACTCCGACGCGGGCCAGTGGGGCAGCTTCACCTACGACTCGAAGAAGGACGTGCTGCGCGTCAAGACGAAGCCGCAGAGAGTCGCTGAGAATCAGGAGAATCTCATCTACACCTTCGACCCCGTCACCGACAACTCGGCGCAGGTCAACATCCGCTGGGAGCACGTGCTCGTGCCCTTCACCGTCGTGGTCAAGGACGTGAAGGCACTGGCGGTCGAGAAGATGCGCGCCGCGGTCGCCGCCGCCAAGCCCGACGACTGGCGCACGCCGCTTCAGGCCGCGAACTACGTTTATCAGAACAACCTCTCGAACACCGACGAGGCGTGGCAGTGGCTCGACCGTTCGATCAAGATCAAGGAGAACTTCGCCAACCTCTACACGAAGGCGCGCGTCCTCGCCGGACAGGGCAAGAACGCCGAGGCGGTCGCCACAGCCGAGCGCGCGCTGCAACTCGCGAAGGCCCCCGACTCCGGCGTCAGCCCGAACAACATCGCCGACCTCGAAAAGCGCGTGGCCGACTGGAAGGCGAAGATGTGAGAAGCGACGCTTTCTCCGTAACGATGTGACGGAGGCAGAGTGAAAGCCCCTTTAGGGGCGGCGGAATGTAGCCCGCGGCGCGAGCCGTGGGAACGAGCGACAATAAAAAGATTGAAGCCCCGGAGGGGCGACAGAATTTCAAGGTACGTTGATGTTCAACGCCTCGAAGCTCTTTCGCCCCTCCGGGGCTTCGATTATTTTTGCGCGTCGCATTCCCTCGCGCCGCGGGCTACATTCCGCCGCCGACTCCGTCGGCTAAACGATTCTGCTTTGGTGTGGCCGCGCTCACGACGAGCGCGGCGGCGATGACGACGAGCGCGCCGATGACGTTGAACCAGAGGTAGGCGATGTTCGTGACGAAGAAGCAGTAGAGCACGACCAACTCGCCCGCCACCGCGCCGGCGAACGCCGCCGTGCCGCCGACGCGCTTGAAATAGAAGGCGAGCAGGAAGATGCCTAAGATAGTCCCGTAGAAGAGCGAGCCGAGACGGTTGACCGCCTCGATGAGCGAGCCGAGGTGTCCGGCGTACTGCGCGAACGAAACGGCGAACACGCCCCACAATGCGGTTGCGACCTTCGACGAGATGAAGTAGTAGCGCTCGCCCGCGTTCGGCTTGATGAGACGCCGCTGGATGTCAACGATTGTGGCCGAGGCCAGCGCGCTCCACTCCGAAGCGGTCGAGGACATCGAGGCGAGGAAGACCGCCGCGAGCACCAGCCCGACGACGCCCGCCGGAAGGTAGGTCGTGACGAAATTCAGAAAGACGTAGTTCGCGTCCGAGGGCTTCGCGTCGAACTCCTTGATGATTCCGACGGCGCGTTCGCGCACAGTGTCCGCGTGCTGCTGCGCCGCCCTCAGGTTTTGCGCCGCCGACTCGGTCGCCGCCTCGTTGCCCGAGCGCAGAGCGCCGACGTAGCTCATCGCCGCGTCGCGCTTCGCCGCAAACGCCGCCGCGTACTCCGACTCGACCCCGCGGAACTGCGCGCCGTGCTGGCCCGCGCGCGCGCGGTCGGCCTCGACCGGGTTGAAGAAGACGGGCGGCTGCGTGAACTGGTAGAAGGCGAAGACCATCGCTCCGATGAAGAGGATGAAGAACTGCATCGGCACTTTGACCATGCCGTTGAAGAGGAGGCCGAGCCGGCTCTGCGCGACCGACTGTCCCGTCAGGTAGCGCTGCACCTGCGACTGGTCGGTGCCGAAGTACGAGAGCGAGAGGAAACAGCCGCCGACGAGTCCCGACCAGAAGTTGTATTGATTTTTGATGTCGAACGAGAAGTCAATTGCGTTGAGGCGTCCGAGCTTTCCGGCGACGTGCGTCGCTTCGAGGAACGAAACGTCCGCGGGCAGAAGCCGGACGAGCGTGACGAACGCGACGATCATCCCGCCCATGATGATGAGGAATTGCAGGAAGTTCGCGTTGTCAACAGAACGCGCGCCGCCCGTCGAGGCGTAGAGCATCACGGACGCGCCGATGATGAAGATGACCAATCTTATGTCCCAGCCCATGATGACCGAGAGGATGACCGAAGGCGCGTAGATCGAGACGCCCGTCGAAAGCCCGCGCAGCGCGAGAAAGAGGAGCGCGGCGAGCGTCCGCGTCTTCAGGTCGAATCGGCCTTCGAGGTATTCGTATGCGGTGTAAACCTTCAGCCGGTGGTAAATCGGAACGGCGGTCACGGAGATGATGACCATCGCCACGGGCAGGCCGAGATAGACCTGCACGAAGCGCATCCCGTCCGTGAACGCCTGGCCCGGAGTCGAGAGGAAGGTGATCGCGCTCGCCTGCGTCGCCATGATCGAGAGCGCGACGTGGTGCCAGCGCTGGCGTCGGCTCGCGACGAGGAAGTCTTCGAGGTCGCGTGTGCGCCGCCCCTTCCAGAGTCCGTAGGCGACGATGCCGGCGAGCGCGGCGAACAGAACTATCCAGTCGAGCGGCCTCATCCGAAAACCCGCGTGAACAGGTAGAAGAGCACGACGAGCGCGGCGAGCGTCGCGAGCACGACGGCGTAGAGCGTCGCCCAACTGCGACCGAACGGCGGCGCTTCGTCCGTCTCGTGTCTCATCTGATCGTGGGCGGTTTGCATCCGTGTCTCATGTCTGTAGGGGCAGGGCTTGTCCCTGCCGGTCATTCGTTACAATTCACGTTGTCCCTTCGGTACGACACGGGCCGCGGACAAGCCCTGCCCCTACGGCATTCTTCGTCAGACAAAGTCACTTCGCGCCCGCCGAAATCATGTTGACGAACAGCCGGTATGCGCCGGGCACGCCCGCGGGCAGTTGGCGGAAGAAGGCGAGCGCGGTGAAGACGTATGTGCCACGGCCTACGCGCGCGACCAAAGTCGAGCCTTTCAGGTCGTGCTCGCCGGGGTCGTGTGCGGAGAAGAGTGGCGTGTAGCGAGCGTCCCACTCGTGCGCGAAGTAGAGTCCGCGCTCCTGCACCCAGCCGTCGAAGTCCGACGGCACGATCTTGTTCGGCGCGTTCAGAATCGGGTCTTCGGGCGCGAGCACCGTTACGCCTGCGTCCTCGTCCGTGACGCGCTCGTCGCTCACCGGCTTGAATGGATAAGGCCCGAGCTGCACGCCTTCGAGCGTGCGGTCGGGCGTGTTGTACTGGACGACGAGGGTGCCGCCGCGCTCGACGTATTCGAGCAGACGCCGCTGATTCTGCCGGAGCGCCGCGCGCGTGTTGTAGGCGCGCACGCCCGTGATGACCGCGTCGAATCGCGAGAGGTCTGCGCCCGCGAGGTCTTCGTCCGAAAGCAGCGTCACGTCGTAGCCGACCTGCCGGAGCGCTTCGGGAATCTCGTCGCCCGAACCCATGACGTATCCGACGCGGCTGCCGCGGCGCTGCAAGTCAACGCGCACGAGTTTGGCGTCGGCCAGTGGGAAGAGCGTCTGCCGCGGGATGTGCGGGTAATCAATCTCCTCCATCCCGCGCGTGAAGATTTTTCCGTTAGACTCGAACTCGGCGGCAAGCTCGGCAACACTAGCGCCCTGCGGCGGCGTGACGTTGAACTCGGCCTTGAATTCTTCGTCCTTGTTCTTCAACGCGACGGGCACCTGCGCGGGCGTGGCAGTCCAACCGGCGGGAAGCTTCAAGCGCAGCGTGCCTTCGGTCGCGGCGGCGACGTTGCTCTTCAGGGTCACGCGCACGCGCCTGGCCGCGCGGTCGGGGAAGACGAGCGTCTTCTCTTCGACGCCGACGGCGACTTCCGGCACGACCGCGACGGGTCGGTACAGGTCGCCGCGCACGCGGTCAGTCCAGCGGTAGAGCACGGGCACGTCGAAGGAAAAGTTATCGCCGCCGTTGTTCGCCGAGATGTTCACGAACACGTCGAGCGGCGGCGAGTTTTCCGGCCAGCCGATGAGCGTTTGATCTTTAACCGTGTAGAGTCCCTTGCCCGGCTCGTCGCGCAGCCAGTAGGGCTGACTCAGGTCTGTCGGAGCAGGCCGTGTGACTTCTCGCGTCAGCGGCTGATTGTTTTTGAGTTCCACGCGCGTCACGTCAACTCCCGCCGAAGACGCGCCGACCTCTTCAAGCTTGAGAGGGAAGTCGGAGCGGTTGACGACCGTAGTCGTGATTTTGACCTGACCGCCCGGCGTCACGTAAGGGTCGGAAGCTACGGCCTCGATCCAGAGTCCCGCGCACGCGCGAATCACTTCGCCGACCTTGTCGCGCTTCTCATAGACCCACGGGTCGGCGGGAATCTTGGAAGTCTCCATGCCGGTCAGGAGCGTGTAGGCGCGGACGAGCAGCGGCAGAACGCCCTGCGGGTTCGCGGCGTCGTACTTCTGCGCGGCGTCGGCGAGAATTTGTCCGACGGCGTCGCCGCCTCTGATGCGGTGCCAAGTCAGGTCAACGCCGTCGAAGATGTCTTTCGTCGCCGGCTCGCCCTTGATGAGCGCGAAGTAGTTGAGCGCGGAGCCGCGGCGCGAGGGCGTGCCCTGCCCCTGGCTCTTATGCATCGTGCGGCTCTCGGCGGCGATCTCGGTGTAGGACTTTCCGAGCAGCGCGTTGTAGTCGCCAACATCAACGCTCAACATCTTGTCGGCGTCCTTCGGTCGCTCGCCCGGTCGGAAGGTGAAGGCGTTCCAGAGCAGCCGCTTCGGCTTCCAGACTTCGACGTACTTGAGCTGTTCGGGGAAGCGTGTCGGGTCGCCCGCCGCGTCGAAGGCTTCGCCCGCGAGAATGGCTGAGGCTGTGTGGTGGCCGTGGCCGCCTTCGCCCGTCGTCGGGAAGCGCGCGATGATCACGTCGGGGCGGAAGCGGCGGATGACCCAGACGACATCCGAGAGCACTTCGTCGTGCCCCCAGATTCGCAGGGCCTCTTCGGGCGACTTCGAGAAGCCGAAGTCAATCGCGCGCGTGAAGAACTGCTCCGCGCCGTCAATGCGTCGCGCGGCGAGAAGCTCCTGCGTGCGTACAAGCCCAAGCTCCGCGCCCTTCTCCGAGCCGAGCAGGTTCTGCCCGCCGTCGCCGCGTGTGAGCGAAAGGTAAGCCGTCCGCACGCCGCGCCCCTTCGCGAGATAAGCCAGGAGCGCGGTGTTCTCGTCGTCCGGGTGCGCGCCGACGTAGAGGACGCTGCCGACAACGCCGAGCTGGCGCAGCGCGAGTTCGGTCTCGGCGGCGTCCGTCGTCGCGGGCTGCTGCGCGCGCGTCGCGGGCGCGAGAAGGAAGAGGAGAAGCAGTAGGAAGACCGACGGGGTGCGTGCGAGAAGTTTCTTCATGCGCGGAGTCTTGCGGCCTGATTTTCCTGTGTGTCGTTCGGAACAGAGCGCGACCATTCTTCCCAACTTCCGGCGCGCGGGTCAAACCCGGCCATGTAAAAAAATTGTAATTCGTGAGCCTCGCTTCTTTGCGCCGCGGCGGGAGTTCACTTCGCGCGAAGGCACAAAGAAGGGCAGAGGGTTTTAAGGAGCGCGGCGCGCTCAGTCGTGCGGAGAGGTCGCGGCGTTTTTGTTCGCGGCGGCGGAGTTCGCGTTCGTGTTCGCGCCCGCGTTCGAGTTGCCGTTGGAGTTGTTGGAGTTCGCGTTGGCGTTCTTCTGCTTGAGTAGCTGCTCCTCGTGCTTTCGCATTTCGGCGACGCGCGACGCGCCAGCCTTCGCCTTCTCCAGCAGGTCTTGCGCGGGGAAGTTGTCGGGGTTGATCTCAAGCGCCTTGTTCAGGGCCGCGACCGACTCGTCGTAGTGCGCGAGCTTGTACTGCGCGAGCGCCAGCTCGTAATACTTGTCGTCGTCGTCCTTCTCCGAAGTCTTGACCGCGTCCTTGAGCGCGTCCACGGCGTCCTCGTACTCGTCGAGCCGTTCGTAGCAGAGGCCGAGGAAGTAGAAGGCGTCGGAGTTCTTCGGCTCGCGATCCGTGAGTTTTTCGTAGGCCGCGACCGCCTGCTCGAAAGATTTTTTCGACTCGTCCTCCTGCCCGACGACGTGCTGCGCGATGCCGAGTCGGTAGTAGGCTTCGGCGAAGTCGGGGTCGAGTTCGACGGCGTGTTTGAAGTCCTCGACCGCCTCGTCGTCGCGGTCGTTCTTGTAGGCGTCTATGCCGCGGTCGAAGAACGCGCGCGCGTCGCCGCCCGCCGCGCCCTGCTGATCGCCGCCCGCCGCGTCGGACGAAGACTGCTTCGCGTTCTGGTTCGACTGCTTCCGCGAGCAGCCCGCCTGCGGCAGCACGAAGGCGAGGAGGATGACGAATGTCAGCAGCGCGGCTCTCATGATTTTGTTTTCTCTCGGAAGGCTGACGGAGCGAAAAGTATCTACGCCAAATCCGCCGGAGAGTCAAACGAGGAGGGCGGAGCCGCGCGGAGCAGGCTCGCCGACTTCACGCGGCTTCGTCCGGCGGCGCGCGGCTTTGGACTGGTTATTGCTTTAGCTCTCAGGTTCAGGAATCGGTGTATCGCTTGCGTTCAAGGGGGAGTGTGCGAGATGGCGGGCAGAGACGGCGGCTTGTTTGTAAGTCCAACGGAGAGGACGATTCCCAACGACCCGGAGAGGACGCTCGCGACGCCGCGCTTCGACGAAAAATCCGTACAGGCGGCGAGGGCCGCCGTCCCGCTCAACCTGCGGACGCGCGTGCGCTCGTGGCCGCTCGCGGTCGTCGTCACCTGCGTCGCCGTCGGACTCATCGGCGGCGCGCTCGTCGGCTTCGGACTGACCTACTATTTCAGGGACAACCCGCGCGACGCCCAGCAGCAGGCGGCGGGCGACACGGCGGCTAACGCCAACGAGTCGGCGACGGCCCCGACGACGACGCCCGGACAGCCGTCGAAGACGGACGCGCAGAACTCGACGAACAGTCAGAGCGCCGACGCGAGCGGAAGCCAGCAGCCTTCGGACGCGACTGCAAACAACGCCGCGGCGAATGCGAACGCAGCGGGCGCGGCGGCTTCGTCTCCACCGAAGAATGAAGGCGACGATTCGGGCGGGGCGACGGCGGAGGCGGACGCCGGCACGCGCGGGGAGTTGCAGGCCGCGCTCGGCGACTGGGTCGCGGCGACGAACGCGCGCGACATCAACAGGCAGATGAAATACTACGCGCCGACGGTCGAAGACTACTACCTCACGCGCAACGCTTCGCGCGAGGCGGTGCGCGCGGAGAAGGCGCGCGTCTTCGGCAAGGTTGACTCGGTTGACGTGCGCGCCTCCGCGCCCGACATACGCCTGAGCCGCGACGGGCAGACCGCCGTCATGCGCTTCCGCAAGCAGTACCAGATCGGCAGCGGCACTTCGGGGCGCAGCGGCGCAGTCCTGCAAGAGCTTCGCTGGCGACGCACGCCCGCCGGCTGGAAGATCGTCGGCGAGCGCGACCTGCGCGTGCTGCAATAGCTTTCAGCTTTAATCCCTCTGTGCCCTTTGTGAATACCTCTGTGGCCTCTGTGATTAAAGAATCCGAACTCAACCACAGAGGCCACAAAGGATTTCACAGAGGGACACAAAGGCGTCTTACTTGTACGCGTCGGCGGCGGATGCGGTGTCCATGTACTCGTGGAAGGCGACGATCTTGCCGCCGCGGACGGTGAAGACGTGTGCGAAGCCGCCGCCGTACTCGCGCCCGTTCTTCTTCACACGCCACTTGTATTCGCCGAGCGCGACTACATGCTCGCCCTGCGCGACGAACTCGCGCGGCTCGAATGAGAGAACGTCCTGCGCGTCGCCGAGCGTCGAGAAGAACTCCGCGACCTGCCCCGCCCCGCGCCGCGCGCCCGCGAACGGCACGCCCTCGATGTCGGGCAAGCGCCAGTCAACGTCCTCCGACATCTGTCCGAGAAGCGTCCCGATGTCCCCGGTCTTGAAGTTCTCGTAAGCCTGCCTGACCACGTTCGAGTTGTCCTGATCGCTCATGCTCTCTTGCTCCTTTCGGTTTCGGTTCAGTGCAATCTTACTTACGAGGGCGGGCGGGCGAACGGATGCATCGCGCGTCGGGTTGCTGCGTCGCGCGTCACGCTTCGGCTGCGACGATCTCCTTGAAGCGGACGGCGTCGTCGAGCATCTCGACGTTGTTGAAGAAGACGTAAGAGACTTCGCCGCGCGGAAGCATCGAGCGCAACTCCTCAAGCTCGCCGTCCTCGTACTTGTAGCGCCAGCCGCGGCGACCGTGCAGGCGGAAGTAGCAGCGTCGCGGCGTCGCGGTGCGCTCGGCGAAAGGGTCAACGACGTGCCAGAGGTCAAGCTCGTCGCACAACTCTCTGACCGTCTCGCGCGGCCACCCGCCGCGCGGCTCCCAGCAGAAGCTGAGGCGGTCGCGCTTCGCCTTTCTGAAAAACTTTCGGAGGTTAGCGACGTTCTCGGCGGTCGGCTTGAAACTCGCCGGGCACTGGAACAGAACCGCGCGGGCTTCGAGCGCCGCCGCGCACTCGCGCGTCAACTCCCACGCCGCGGCGACCGTCTTCGTCGGGCGGAACGCGCCGGCCTCCTCCTTCTCCTCTTCGGCGAGTTGCCGCTTGAGTCGCCGGTAGGTCGGACTCGAAGACAGGTGCGTGACGAGTTGCCAGACCTTGAGCGTGAACTCGAAGCCGCGCGGCGCTTCCTCGCGCCAACGCCTGAGCGTCGGAACCTGCGGCGGCTGGTAGAAGGTGTGCTGGACTTCAACCGCGTCGAGCAGGGGGTAGTAAGACTCGCGCGACGCGCGGAAGCCGCAGCAGCCGATCTTAGTCAGCGCTTCACTCAAGTTCGGTTCGCCCCGGCCTCGGCCTTCAGGAGGCGCGCTGCCCTTCGTCAGCCGACGGCCCGTAGATCGAGGGGAGCGGCACGTCGAGCAGGCGCAGATAGACCGAGAGCTGGCCGCGGTGGTGGACGACGTGGTTGAGCGCCATCGTGCGGACGACGGCGGCGCGCGGCAACTCGAAGATGACCGTGTCGCCGCTCCGCAGACGCCACTTGTCGTTCATGCGCTCGTCGGACTGCTCCTTCAGAAGTCCGACGGCGGCGGCCACGTTGCGGTCGAACTTCTCGATCAGTTCGGCGACGCTCGTCGGGACGAACGGCTGATAGTTCCCGGAGGCGAAATCAAGCTCGTCCTGCGTGAGCGCGGGCGCGACGAGCGACGGCAACTCCGCGATGTGGCCGGCGAGTCGGCCCAGCGCCATTGACTTCTCGTGCGGCTTCCAGCCGAACTTATCTTCCGGCACGCGCTCCAACAACCTTCTCGTCGTCGCGGCCTCGTGTTGCAACTCCGCCGCCAGCGGTTCGCACATGCTCATAAAAATTTCCTTTCCCGTTTCTGAAGAGTCTTGAAGGCGGAAGCAAATCTACGCCGCGCGGCGCGCGCTTTCAAGGCGCGGGCGGTTAACTTTCGTTGAAGCCGCGGCGAGAAAATTTGAGACGGAGTCTTCCAACATCGGCGCGGTTGCGATAGAGTTGTGCGAAACCTTCTTTCGGAAAGGAAACTTAAAACAGATGCACGAAGATTTAATCGGACTTTTGCCCGAAGAGGTCTCGCGCCGCGGCTTCATCGTCACGAGCCTCGCCGCCGGTTTCGCATTGGCCGTCCAGCCCGTCACGGCGCAGACCGTCGTCACGACCGACGCGAACGGACTCGAAGCGGGCGAGGTGAAGATTCCCGTGCGCGACGGAGAGATTCCCGGCTACCGCGCGATGCCCGCGAAGGGGAAGAATTTTCCGTTGGTACTCGTCGTGCAGGAGATTTTCGGCGTCCACGAGCACATCAAAGACATCTGCCGCCGCTTCGCCAAGCTCGGCTACTTCGCCGTCGCGCCGTCGCTCTACGCGCGGCAGGGCGACGTGTCGCAGGCGAAGATGGAAGACATCATGAAGATCGTCGCGCAGGTGCCCGACGAGCAGGTGATGTCAGACCTAGACTCCACGGTCGCCTACGCGAAGTCAACGGGGAAGTGCGACGCGAAGAAGCTCGCCGTCACAGGTTTCTGCTGGGGCGGTCGCATCGTCTGGCTCTACGCCGAGCACAATCCGAATCTTCGCGCGGGCGTCGCGTGGTACGGTCGCCTCGTCGCCGCGCCCAACGCGAAGCCGACCCCGCTCACGCCGAAGCAGCCCATCGAACTCGTTGACGAGTTAAAAGCTCCCGTGCTCGGACTCTACGGCGGCAAGGATCAGGGCATCCCGGTCGAGACGGTCGAGCAGATGCGAACGGCGCTGAAGAACTCGAAGTCGAAGGCCGCGCACGAGTCGGAACTCGTCGTTTACCCGGACGCGGGCCACGGCTTCAACGCCGACTACCGGCCTTCCTACAACAAGGAGGCCGCGACCGACGGCTGGAACCGCCTTCAGGCATGGTTCAAGAAATACGGAGCAGCATGAGAGAAGGATGAAGGCTGCAAGGTGAAGGATGAAAGAAGCGTTGTCTTCACTTCATCCCTCATCCTTCCGCCTTCATCCTTTCTCGCGGGGCGAGCTGATGGTTATCACGACTGAACACGTTGACATTGATGTCGGCGGGAGCGCGATGCGCGTGCAGGTGTTCGCGCCGAAAGGCGACGGAGTGCATCCGGGCGTGCTCGTCTATTCGGACATCTTCCAGTTGACGGGGCCGACGGTGCGCGCGTGCGCGCGGCTGGCGGGCTACGGCTTCGTCGTCGCCGCGCCGGAGATTTACCACCGCATCGAAGCGCCGGGCACGGCCATCCCTTTCGACGACGCGGGGCGCACGCGCGGACTCGAAGACGCTGCGCGGACTTCGGTCGCGGAGTTCGACGAAGACTGCCGCGCGACGCTCGACTATCTCGCCGCGCACCCGCGCGTCGCAGGAGGGCAACTCGGCGCGGCGGGCTTTTGCATCGGCGGGCATCTGGCGTTTCGCGCGGCCTTGCAGCCGGACGTGTGCGCGACCGTCTGCTTCTACCCGACCGGAGTTCACAACGGGAAACTCGGCAGCGACGAGGACGCGGGCACGCTGGCGCGCGCGGGCGAGATTCGCGGCGCGCTGCTGCTCGTCTTCGGCTCGGCTGACCCGCACGTGCCGGCAGAAGGGCGCGAGAAGATCGTCGAAGCTCTGCGCGCGGCGGGCGTTAATTTCGACGTGAAGCTCTACGCGGCGGAGCACGCCTTCATGCGCGACGAAGGGCCGCGCTACGACCCCGTAGCGACCGACGAGGCGTTCGGCGAGATGATTAAATTCTTCCGCGGCGCGTTCGCGTAAACTCGCGGAGGCCGCGGATAAAGATGAAGGGCAAGCCGTCGTGAAGGCGGCTTGCCCTTTTGTAGTTCGCCCGCGGACTGCGCGAAGTTGAATCAGCCGCGGCGGACGCGCATTCAAGCTCAGGCTTTGCGCCTCCGTCGAACCTTGGCGGCGACGCCGACGAGTCCAGTGCCGAGCAACAGCATCGTGGCCGGTTCGGGCACCGCCGCGGGTGCGCTGCCGATGAAGAAACTTTCGGGGCCGCCCTGCGCGTTCGTGAGGCCCGCGCTGAGACCCAGGAGCAGGTCGGGGTGCGCGTTGATCGCCGCCTGAAGCCGCGCGGCGGCGGCGGCGTCCAGCGCGAACACGTAGTCGGAATGGCCCTGCCCGTTGCCGAGCTGCTGGAGCGTGAACGGCCCGCCGATGAGCGACGCGCTGAAGACGTTGTTGCCGCTCGCGTCGAACGCGTTAAGCACGAGCGAGTTCAGCGTCAGGTCGCTGACGCCGCCGCCGTTCGGCTCGTTCACGTCGAAGTAGATTTGAATCTGGCCGGCGTTGGTCGTGCCGATCTGCGAGAGCGAGACGGTCTGCGTGTTGCTCCCGCGCAGCCAGTCGCCCGTGCGCACGTCGCCCGACGATGAGATCGAGCGCCCGACCGCCCCCGCCTCGTTGACGCTACTGCCCGGCGACTGAACCGAAAGGACGTGCGGCGCGCGGTCGGGGCCGCAGCCGCGACCGACTCCCGCGGGGAAGCATGGGTCCGGGCCGACGAACACGATGCCGTCGGCGTAGGCGTTGCCGGCGCTCAGGCCGATGAGAATCAAAGCCGCCAGCGAAAATACTGACTTGACGAGAATTCGGCTCATGACAGTCTCCCTTGGTTTTTGTAGTTGTAAGTTGAAGAAAGGGTGAAAGGCCGTCGCCTTCCAGCGACGCGCGGAAAAAAAATCTGTCTTTAATGTTCGCGGCTGCTTTGGCGAGCGCGCGGCGCGAGCGGATGTGTGTGGTACCGCGCCGTCACGCGGCGAGTATCTGCGAGAGGCGCGCGAGCGAGTTGTCGGCGGGCCGCGCGGGGTTGGGCGAAAGCGGCGCGCTCTGGTTGCGCCGGATGAGCGAGAGGGCCGACTCCGCGTCAACGGGCTTCGAGTAGAGGAAGCCCTGCCCGTACTGGCACGCGAGCGCTTCGAGCCGCGCGTGCTGCTCCTCGGTCTCGACGCCCTCGGCGATGACGACCATGCCGAGGTTCGACGCCAGCGTGACGATGGTGCGGACGATCTCGGCGTTCTCGTCGCCCGCGCCCATGCGGCTGACGAACGAGCGGTCAATCTTCAGAGTGTCAACGGGGAAGCGGTGCAGGTACGAGAGCGACGAGTAGCCCGTCCCGAAGTCGTCAATCGAGAGTTGGAGTCCGAGCGAGCGCAGTTGCGTGAGGAGCGTCGCCGCCGACTCGGCGTTGTCCATCACGGCGCTCTCGGTGATTTCGAGCTTGAGGCAGTGGGCGGGCAGCCCCGTCTCGCGCAGAATCTGGCGGACGCTCTCGACGAGGCCGGGCTTCGTCAGTTGCTTGCTCGAAAGGTTGACGCTGACGGTGAGCGGCTGTGGCAGCGGCAGAAGCTCGCGCCACTCGCCCAACTGCCGGCACGCCTCGCGCAGGACGAACTCGCCGATGTCGGAGATGATCCGCGTCTCTTCGGCGAGCGGGACGAACTCCGAAGGCATGATGATCCCGCGCTCGGGGTGACGCCAGCGGACGAGCGCCTCGAAGCCGGAGAGCCTGCCCGTCGAGAGCGCGACGATGGGCTGGTAGTAAACTTCAAACTCGCGGTGCTCGACCGCGCGGCGCAGGTCGTTCTCAAGCCGTAGGCGGGCGAGCGCGTCGGCGTGCATCTCGGCGTCGAAGAGTTCGTAACGCGCCTTGCCCTTCTCCTTCGCGCGGTACATCGCCGTGTCGGCGTCGCGCAGGACGTTTTCCGGGTCGTCGTAGCCGTGCGCGCTCAGGGTGATGCCGATGCTCGCCGCGGTATAGACCTCGTGGCCGCCGAGGTAGAACGGGCGCACGAGTTCGTCCTGCACGCGCTCGGCGACGCGCACGGCGTCGTACTGCGACTCAAGTCCGTCGAGCAGCACGGCGAACTCGTCGCCGCCGAGGCGCGCGACCGTGTCGGTCGGGCGCGAGCAGCGCTCAAGTCTGCGCGCGACTTCGACGAGCAGGCGGTCGCCCGCCGCGTGGCCGAGCGAGTCGTTGAGCGTCTTGAAGCGGTCGAGGTCGAGGAAGAGCAGGCCGAAGAGGTGGCCGTCGTGCCGCCGCGCGCGCTCGATGGCGAGTCGCAGGTGGTCGGCCAAGAGCGCGCGGTTCGGCAGGTTCGTCAGGGAGTCGTGAAAGGCCGCGTGGCGGAAGTGCTCGCGGCTCTCCTGAAGCTCGCGGCTCACGCGCTCAAGCTCGGCGATGTAGCGCTGCTGCTCCTCGACGTGGCGCTCGGCGAGTTCGGCGCGCTCGCGCTCGGCCTCGGCGCGCGCGTGCTCGGCGCGCTCGGCCTGCGCGGCGGTCGTCTTGATGTCTTCGAGGTACTTGTCGTAGGTGTAGCGGACGAGCCAGATGATCGGCAGCGCGACGAGCAGGGCGTAGAAGCCCGTCGAGCTGATGAAGTTCGCAATCGCCGAGGCCGCGCCCGCGCCGACGAAGGTCGAGACCGAGAGCCACGCGCAGTGCTTGCTCCAGGTCTGGCCGACGGGCTGTCCCGTCTTGAGCGCGAGGACGACGGCGATGAGCGCGCTGTTGGCCGCGAACTGCGCGAGTCCGAGCGCGCAAGCGGCGATGAGCAGGCGGTCGAGGCTGTGCCGCCAGAAGTCCCCGACGCCGCCGGAGACGAGCGCGAGCGCGCCGACCGCCGCCGCGGTCGAGCAGGCCATCATCCCCGCGTTGAAGAGGATCGTGAGCGGCTTCTTCTGCCGGCTCACGCGCAGGCCCGACGAGACGCCCTCCGCCGCGGCCAGCAGGACGCCGGCGGGGCCGCCGTAGATTAAAACGGCGAGGAAGACAAACGTGTCGGCGAGCGTGATGTTCGAGTCGTGGCGCGGAATCTTGACCGAGATGCGCGAACTGACGGCGACGGTGACGAAGGCCAGCAGCGCGAAGCGCAGGTCGAGCCGCGCGGGCGTGACGAGGCACGCGCACGCGGCGGCGACGACCGCGCCCGCGGCGACGACCGACCACTGGTAGAACTTGATGAGCTTTGCCCGTTCGTTCTTCATCTTCGTCGCGGCGAGGGCCGCACCCTTCACGCGTCGGTTCGACGAGTCGGAAGAATTGCCGAAAGTTGTTCGGGTGAGATTTGGGACGCGGGGAAGACGCCTCGGCTCGAAGCGCCTTCCCCGCGAGGAGGCAAGGGGGTTGATGTTGGCCCCGCGCGCGCGGGACGGATGAATTTGCGGCAGCTAGGGCGCGGGCTGCATCGCCGGGCCGGGGTCGCCCCCGACCGCCGCCGACATCGCCTGAAGCGCGGCGTCGCCCATCAGGATGCCGTCGCCGACGACCATCCCGTCTCCCATGAGTATCCCGTCGCCGACGACCATGCCGTCGCCCATGAGTATCCCGTCGCCCAACAGGATGCCGCAGGGCATGAACGGCGCGCCGTCGCCGATGACCATGCCGGCGCTCGTCGTTATCTGGTCGCCCATCATGATGCCGTCGCCCATCATGATGCCGCTCCCCGAAACGGTGCCGTCCGTCGAGACGTAGCCGTCGCCGAGAACCATGCCGAGTCCGTACACGGTCTGATACTGCGCGATGAGGTTCGTGCCCGTCGCGTAGTTCTGCTTCAGGATGACGCCCTGCGCCCAGGGGAACGTGTAGCCCGCGATGGTCGTCTGCGGCGTCGGGAGCGTCGAGGTCGTCAGCAGCGGCGTGCCCTGCGCCGGGTTCGAGCCGAGGTCGGTGCGGACGAGCTTCGCCATTTGCACGGCGGCGACGACGTTCAACTCGCCCGAACCCTGTTCGAGTTCGTTGAAGCCCGCGAGCGGCTGCGCCGTGTACATCAGGATCATCTTGACCATGTTCGGCGTCAGCTTCGGGTTGACTTGGAGCATCAGCGCCGCCGCGCCCGCGACAATCGGCGTCGCCATCGAAGTTCCCGACAGGTACATCAGCTTCTTGTTGTCGCTGGTCGTGATGCCGGTGTCGAGTTCCGGGTGTTGCGTCACGAGGTAGTTCCAGCCGCTGGCACCGTTGTCGGCCTCGGCGAAGATGAGCTTGTTGCCGGGGGCGACGAGGTCGGGCTTCATCAGGTTGTCGTAGTGCTTGACGCCTGCACCGTCAGTCCAACTGCCGCGAGTCGGGCCGCGCGAGCTGAAGGTCGCGATGCCGTCGTCCGAGCGGGCGTCGGTGCCGAAGGTGTTGGCCGCGCCGACCGTGACGACCGAAGGCTCGTCGCCGGGCGAGTGAATCTGGCCGTAGAGCTTATTGCCGTTGGCGTCCTTGCCGTTGTTGCCCGCCGCCGCGACGACGACGATTCCGGCGTCAACGAGCTTGCGCGCGGCGAGGCAGACGGCGTCGTTCTTGTAAGAGTCAACGGCGGGAGCGCCGAGGCTCATGTTGACGACGCGAATGTTGAACTTCACCGCGTTCGTCGGATTCGACGAACTGAGCGGCTTGGTCGGGTCAACGGGGCTGAGAATCCAGTTGAGCGCGGCCAGCAGGTCGGAGGTCTTGCCTACGCCCTGCGAGTTCAGCACGCGCAGGCTGATGATGTTGGCGTTGCGCGCGATGCCCTCGTAGGTGCCGCCGGAGACGGTGCTGACGCCCGCCGCCGAAGACGCGACGTGCGCGCCGTGGCCGTAGGGGTCTTTGCTGCCGTCCGTCGCCTCGGACGTGAAATCCTTCTTGAACTTGATGCGACCGCCGGAGAAGGCCGCGTGCGCCGCGTCAATGCCGGAGTCGAGGATGGCGATGCCGACGCCGGTGCCGTCAACGGTCGTGCCCGTGAGTCCGGCGATGAGTCCGCCGTTGCGGACGGCGTCCGTCCCCGTAGTCGAAGTGACGTGGCCGAGCGGAAGCATCTGGCGGTCGGGCGAGAGGTAGCTGGCCGCGCCGCTCTTCGCGATCTCCTTCAAAGCCTCGGCGGGCAGTTCGACGCGCATCGCGCCGAGCTGATCCATGCGCGACTTCACGTCGGCGTTGTAGCGGCGCAGCAGCGACGAAAGCTCGGAGTTGCTCAGGTCGTCGGCCTGAAGGATGACGCCGACGCGCTCGCCAGGCTTCGCGCCGCCGACCATCTCGCGCAGGTCGGGCGAGAGCCTCATGTCGGACAGGGTGACGCCGGCAGACTCGTCCCTGTCGGTACGCGCGTCGCCGCCGCCGGAGAGTTGGACGGGCTGCAAGAGTTTCGCGAGCGACTCGTCCTTCGCGACGTGCTCGCCGTAGATTTCCGGGTTGGTCGCGCCGATCACTCGCAGGTCGCCGCGCTCAAGGGCCGAGCGCACGAGGTCGGACGCCTCGCGCGACGTGTAGGTGCCGGCGAACTGGTGGAAGTCCGCGACGAAGAGGACGACGCGACCGCGCGAAGAGGCCGCGTCTTCGAGCACGGACTTGAGGCGCGCGACGAACTCGTCCGCGGTCTTCGTGCCCGCCGTCAGCGCGTCGCGGTCGAGCGCGAAGACGCGCGCGCCGCGCAAAGAGGCGGGCGCTTGGGCCGACGCCAGCTCGACGGCGACGCCGCGCGCGACAGCCGAAGCTTCCGCGCCGGACTCGGCGAGCAGGACGGGGTTGTTCTTCGAGACGCGCGAGAGAATCTCGACGGCCTTGCGGGCGTCGGACTCGTGGCCCGCGGCGTCGAGTTGGCCGAGCCGCGCGAGCCGCGTCAGGTCGCTCGCGTAGCGCGAGAGCACAGGGTACTGCTGCGTGTGCTGCGTGGTCTTGCGCTCGGCTTGCGCCCCGACGTGGACTGTGGCGGCTCCGCCCACCAAAATGGATGCTGCCAACGAGGCTGAAACGAATAACTTAACGAGGGACGAGGGAGTCTTCGGTTTCATCTCAAGATACCTGCTTGTCGAATCTGTTGTCGTCAAAGACTAAAAGTCTTGCCCGGCGCACGCCCGGCGGCGTCCGTAGAGGCGAGCGACGTGCCGCGAGTCGAATGCGCGCTTTTGAAGGGAAATTTGAGGAAAGCGGAGTGAACGGCGGCCCGACCTGTCAACCTGAACGGCGTGGGTCAATCAACGTGACGGCTTCGGCTCTCACGCTGACAGTACGGCTTCGGACAAGCAGTCGCAGCCTCTAAGCGCGACTCTGTTCCAGAATCCGTCTCAGAGTTGGCGGGGCAGAGGGCCGCCGATGGTGTAGAGCGTGACGGAGCTTGAGAGGCCGAGGCCGGAAAGTCGGCCCGCCATCAGCACGATGGTCTCGCCGTGCTGCGCGATGCCGGATTCGAGCAGCATCCGCTCGCAAGTCTTCAGCATCTCTTCGGTGCTGTCGCACGGCGGGAGGACGAGCGTCTCGACTCCCCAGACGAGCGAGAGGTTGTCGCACACGGCGCGCTCGGTCGTCAGCGCGACGATGCGCTGCGCGGGCCGGAGGTTCGAGAGACGCCGCGCCATCAGCCCCGACTCGGTGATGACGGCGACGGTGCGCGCGTCAATCTCCTCGGCGGCGAACGAAGCGGCCTCGCAGAGCGCGCGGCTCACGCGCCCCGACTGCCTTCCCTCGAAACGCCTCCTGTCCCGCAGGGCTGTGGGCTTCCCAGTCTCGGCGGCCTCGATGATGCGTGCCATCGTCGCGACCGCGGAGACAGGGTACTTGCCGGCGGCTGTCTCCGCCGAGAGCATCACGGCGTCGGTGCCGTCCCACACGGCGTTCGCCACGTCGGACGCCTCGGCCCTCGTCGGTCGCGGCTCCGAGATCATTGACTGGAGCATCTGCGTCGCCGTGATGACGACGCGCTCCTTCCGGTTCGCCTCGCCGATGATCCGCTTCTGATAGACGGGGACGAGTTCGACGCTCGTCTCGACGCCGAGGTCGCCGCGCGCGACCATCACGCCGTCGGCGGTCGCGACGATCTGTTCGAGGTTGTCAATCGCCTCGGCCATCTCGATCTTGGCGACGAGCGGCTGCCGCCCGCCCGTCGCGCGGATGAGCGACTTGGCCTCGGCGCAGTCCTCGGCGCGGCGGACGAACGAGAGCGCGATGTAGTCGGCGCGCTCGCGCACGGCCCAGTTCAAGTCGCGCCTGTCCTTGTCGGTGAGCGAGGGGATGGGCAGCGAGACGCCCGGAAGGTTGATGCCCTTGCGCTCGGAGAGCGTGCCGCCGTTGACGACGCGCGTCACAACGTCCGTCTCGGTCGTGCTCTCGGCGGCGAGTTCGATTGCGCCGTCGTCGAGGAGTATGCGCGCGCCGGGCTTCACGTCGTGCGCCAGCCCGGCGTAGTTCGTCGAGACCTCGCGCGCGTCGCCGACGACCGAACGCGTCGTGAGCGTGAAGACCGCGCCCGCTTCGAGCTGCACGGGCTGGCCGCCTTTGAGCATCCCCGTCCTGATCTTCGGCCCCGCGAGGTCAACGAGGACGGAGAGCGGTCGCTTCAGGCGTTCGGCGGCGGCGCGCGCGCGTTTGATCGTCTCGGCGTGCTCCTCCTGCGTGCCGTGCGACATGTTGATGCGGACGGCGTTCGCGCCCGCGGCGAGCAGCGACTCGATGACGCTCGACTCGCGCGAGGCTGGCCCGAGCGTGGCAAGTATCTTGGCTCTCCTCACCTTCGGCGACCCCTCTGATGATTTTTCGTTGGACGACTGAAGCCGTTGTAATACTCCGCCAGCGAATAGTCAACGACGGAAGCAAGTGAGCAGTGAGCGGTGAGCGGTAAGCAGTGAGCAGTGAGCAGCGAGCGGTGAGCAGTCAGTCGCAGCGAGCGATTTGACTGCTCACCGCTCACTGCTTACTTGCCTTTCAGTTCGCTTTCGAGGCGACCACGGTCGCGATGGTCTGTTCGAGTTCGGCGGCGGCGTCCTCGTCGTAGCCGACGAAGTCGCGGACGATGCGGCCCTGGCGGTCGATGACGAAGGTGTGCGGGATGCGGTCGTCGTCGGCGAGGAAGAGGCTGACGGTGTCTTCGTCGGGGTTGGCGAGTTGGTATTGAATGCCGTACTGCTTGACGAAGTCGGGAATCTTCGGCTGGTCGTCTTCGCCGCCGACGTTGAGGCCGACGACCTTGAAGCCCTGCGGGCCGAAGCGCCTTTGGAGTTTGACGAGGTGCGGAATCTCCTCGCGGCACGGCGGGCAGTAGGTCGCCCAGAAGTCGAGCACGACGACCTGTCCGCGCAAGTCTTCGAGCGAAGAGTGGCGACCGTCGAGCTGCGTCCAGGCGCCGCGCGGCACGACCGCGGAAGTGCCGTGTGCGGGCTCGACCGGAGGCATCGGCAGGTTCGTGCGCGGCGGTCTGGTCGCGGCGGTCGAGTCCTTCGCCGCGTTCGCCTCCATCGCCCGCTTCTTCGACGCGCCGTCGAGGTCGCACGACGCGGCGAGCGCGGCGAGCGCGAAGACCGCGAGTGCCGCGAAGAGCCGCGTGCGGAAACTACCTGTAACTCTCGTTCGCATGGTCTGCCAACTCCTCCGTGCGCGTGACATTCTACACGAAGGCGCGCGGGCGTGGCACGCGCGACGACTCAGCGTCTCGGCGCCGGGTTTGTTTGGTCGGAGTCGCCTTCGGGAGTCGCCGTGCCCCGCTCCAACTCTTCGAGCGACGGCGCGGAGTCCTCGGCGGGCACGCCGTACTCCTCGTTGGCCCACGCGCCGAAGTCAATCAGCTTGCAGCGCTCGGAGCAGAACGGGCGGTGAGGGTTGTTCTCCCAATTGACGGGTCTGTGGCAGGACGGGCACTTCCTTAAAGCCATCGGCAATCAGCTTTCAGCTAAAACAAATCAACCCCCTCCGCTTCGGCTGAAAAGCTGACGACTGAGTGCTGATAGCTTCTCATGCCGCAGCCGAGGCGGCGGGAGTCTTGATTAAAATTTTTCGGTCAACGAAGTCAATGATACCGGCGCGGCGCATCTCATTCAAGCGGACGGTCACGCTCTCGCGCGTCGAGCCGACGATGGAGGCGATCTCGCGGTGCGGGAGCGCCAAGTCAATCAGCACGCCTTCGGGGTCGGGCCGCCCGTAGCGCTCCGAGAGGTCGGCGAGCAGTTTGTCGAGCCGCGCGGGGATGGCGTCGAGCGCGAGGTCAACGACGCGGCGCTCGGCGCGAGAAAGGCGTTGACCGACCATGCGGAAGGTGTAATCATAAAGCTCGCGGCTCGCCGCCATCCCCTCCCTGTAAACCCCCGCGGGAATTCGCAGCAGGCGTGCGTTCTCGTAGGCCACGGCGTTCTTCTCGCGCACCCCCGCCGAGTAGAGCGACGACTCGCCGAAGAGCGCGCCCGCGCCGACGATGTCTATGACGGCCTCGCGGCCCGTGTCGTCGGTCGAGCAGATTTTGACTCGACCGACGGCGATGACGTAGAGCGCGTCGGCTGTGTCGCCCTTGCGGTAGATGAAGCGGCGGCGGCGGAACTCGACCGCGTCCGAGGCTTCGGCGAGGAGCGCGAGCGTCGCGTCGTCGAGTCCGTCGCCTATCTCGGACTGGCGTATAATCTCTTCGCGGTCGGCGGCGTAGTCGCCGCGCGTCGGCGGTTGTTGCATGACGGGGGAACCTCGTTTCGGAGTCGGGGAACTTTTCAAGAGCATGCGTTCGGGAATCCGCGGCGCGCGAGACCGGAAGAACGGGGCTTAAAGCTATCTTGACCGGAGAAGGGAGTTAAAGCTGCGCGGAATCCTTCAAAGTCACGAGGCTGTTTTTAACCTAACCGTTGTTCGATGAGGAAAAGTTAAACGCAACGAGCGAGAAACCGTCCCTTTGAAGTAGGCGGCACGATAGCACGAAGGGCGCGCGCGCGCAAGACCTGTTTGCTGCAAAATTTATGACAAGCAACTTGAGCATCCTCGTCGTTGACGACGAGCCTGACAAGCGGCTCCTGCTCGCCTTCGCCTTGCGGAGCGAGGGCTACGAAGTCCACACGGCGGACGACGGCGTCGAGGGCCTCGCCGCGGTCGAGGCGTGCCAGCCCGACCTGATCGTCACCGACGTGATGATGCCGCGCATGGACGGCTACGAGATGGTGCGCCGCGTGCGCTCGAACCCGCAGACGAAGTTCATCCCCGTCATCATCCAGTCCGCCGCGCGCAACGAGTCGCGCGACGTGCGCTTCGGCTCGGAGTTGGGCGCGCTCGGCTACATCACAGACCCGACCGACCTCGACCTGCTGAGGGCGCGGGCGCGCACGCTGCTCGAATTCAAGCAGTACCTCGACTCGTGCCAGGAGGCCGCGTTCACAGACCACCTGACCGGACTCGCCAACCTGCGCCGCTTCGAGCGGCAGTTGGAGCGCGAGGTCGCGCGCACGGCCCGCTACGGTCGCCCGTTCTGCCTGCTCTTGATTGACGTGGACAACTTCAAGGAGGTGAACGACGCCAACGGCCACGACGCGGGCGACGAGGCGCTACGGCGCGTCGCGAACGTCATCCAGTCCGGCACGCGCGGCATAGACACGGGCGCGCGCATCGGCGGCGACGAGTTCGCCGTCATCCTGCCGGAGACGGGACTCGCGCGCGGACTCGAAGTGGCCGAGCGCCTGCGCGGGGAGATCGCCGCGCTCGGCGCGCAAGGCGTCGGTCGCATCACGGCGAGCATCGGCGTCGCCGAACTGCCCTCGTGCGCGCGCGAAGGCGAAGGGCTGCGCGCCGCGGCGGATGCCGCGCTCTACGAGGCCAAGCGCGGCGGTCGCGACCGCGTGGCCTTCGCTCCCGCCGCGTCGAACCTGACGGCGACGGGCAGCGTATCCCAAAGCAGAGGTTAGAGGTCGGAGGTCAGAGGTCAGTAGTCGCGTGAGCCGTTCGGCCCACATTCATCTCGGATAACTGCTGAGTCGGCTTCAACTGACCTCCGACCTCTAAATTCTGAAGGAACTTACTTATGGCTGACTACCGGGACAAGCTTGAAGAGTGGCGCGAGGCGGCGCGGCGCAAGGCGCGCGAGCTGGACGACAAGTACCAGATACGCGAGCGCGTCGAAGAGGGCGCGCGAGCCGCGGGCGAGGCGGCGAAGCGCGGCGCGGACGCGGTCAAGACGGGCGCGGAGAGGGCGCGCGCCGAGGCCGAGCGGCTCGGCGAAGACTTGGAGATCGGCGACCGCGCGCAGGACGTTCGCGAACGCACGCAGGGCGCGCGCGATCAGGCGTCGCGCGCGGCGGAAGAGGCCGCGCGAGTGGCGCGCGAGGTGGGGGGGCGCGTGCGCGACGCGGGGCAGAAGGCCGAGCGTGCGGCGGGCGACGTTCTCGGCGGCGCGAAGAAGCATTACCGGAACGCCGCGCGCGCCGCGAACATCGGCGTGCGCGCGACGCGCCTGACGACGGCCTCGTCGGTCGGACTCTTTCGCGCATACGACTGGGCGCGTCAGAACCCGAAGCAGGCCATCGTCGTCACGCTCTCGCTCGCGGCGGGCGTGCGCGCGGGCGCTTCGTTCCCCGGACTCGACGCCGTCTTCCTCGGCGCGCACCCGCACTGGTTCACGCACTCGGCGCTTCCCGTGTGGGCCGTGCGCCGCATCGCGAAGAAGTTCGACTCGTACCTGCGCGAGCGCGAGCGCCTCGTCGCCGAGGGCGAACTCGAAGAGGCCGAGCGCAAGCGCGTCGAGTTCGAGCGTCGGATGGTTCGCTACGTCGGCGCTCCGCTGCTCGGCGCGTTCAGTTGCGCGGCGGGGGTCGCGATGTGGGCGCAGATATTTCGACCCGGCTCGATTGTGGGCGCGCCCGTCAGTTGGCTCCTCGGCGGCAACCCCGTCCTCGACGGCGTGTGGCTGTTCGCCAACGGCGTCATCTGCATCCAGCAGGGTTACAAGTTTTTTATGATAGCCCTCCGCGACCAGGAGGACGCGCAGAGAATCGTCAGGGAGATAAAGGGTCTTCTGCCTTCGGCTGCGACGGCTTGACGCCTCGTAAACGTTATTACCGAACGCCACGGGGCGCAGCACCAACACCCGTAACCGGCGGATGGCGATGAGCGTCCTACGTTACAGGACGGGCGGCTAGGCCGGTTTCAACCCTGGCCCACAAGGGGCGGGTTAGTTGCCCTGACCTGCCGCCCGCCGAGTTATGTTACATAACTCGGCGGACTCACTTCTGCACTATTAAGTACATAAACGGTTAAGCACTAAAGCAGACTCGCCTTCGGTTGCGACTGTGTGAGGAAGAGTGACGGCTTACTTCCGCGGGAGACGCAAGACGCGGACTGGCGATAACAACCCGCGCGCAAAAAACGACAGCCGCCGTCTTTGAATTGACGGCGGCTGTCGTTTGCTTTTGTACCTCTAAAGTCGGGAGCGGAGTCCCGTCGCGAACTCCGCGCCCTCCGCACTTCTGGCTTCCTGCCGAACGCCGGTCACAGGAGAAACAAGCTATCCGGCGGTGTGAACCAGTTGATGCGCCAACACGCCGACAGCATATTCGCGCGCGGCCTCTTTGTCTGTCCGCGAAGGGACAGACATCGGCCTGCGTGTGAAGTAACATCGCCGCGCATTACCGAAATCACAGGAGGAATTTCAATGCGAAGAACTTTGGCTCTCTTGTCTCTCCTCGCCGCCGCCGGCCTCGTCGGCGCGTGCAACGGGGGCGGAGATAACGCGAACGCCGGCAACGCCAACGTGAACACCTCGACGACCGGCTCGAACCTGAACAGTTCGACGACCACGACGGGGACGAACATGAACGCCGGCACGACGACGACCGGCACGAACATGAACAGCAACATGGGCACGACCGGCACCGGCACGAACATGAATACCGGCACGACGACCGGCACCAATATGAACGGCAACATGGGCACGACCGGCGGGAACATGAACCGCGGCACCGGCACCAACTCGAACCGCGGCATGGGCACCAACACCGGCACGGGCAGGCCCGGCAACTCCAACAGGCCGTAGCCGACACAGCCGTCAGTCAATAATCGGAGAGGGCGCGCCTCGAAAGATGCGAGGCGCGCCCTCTCGCCGTTTAGTCGTCAAACCTTTTCGCCTCGCGTCGGCGGCGCGCGGGCCGTCTTCACCTCACGGCAATCGGGAAGGGAGTGAACGAGAGCACGAAGACCGCGAGCGTCACGACGGCGGCGAGCGTGCGCGCCGTGCCCAGCGTGTCGTTCTCGTCGAGGGCTTCGGGGTGTCGGACGCGGAGCATGATGAAGAGGAGGACGGCGTAGAGGAACCCGCTCGGAGCGCCGTGCCAGAGGAGGCCGAGCGGCGCGAGCACGACCACCGCGGCGAACGCGACGCGGCCCGCGTGGCGGTGAAACCGCCTGCCGAAGACCGCGTACGTCGCGTGCCCGCCGTCGAGCTGCCCGACCGGCATCAGGTTCAGACTCGTCACCAGCAGCCCGATCCACGCGGCGAAGTAGAAGGGGTTGATCGTGATTCCGGCGGGGTCGCGCGCGCCGAGAAGTTTCGCGAGCAGGCGCGGCAGCAGCGGGTCGTTGAAGATGATCGCGCCCGCGTCGGACGGGACGGGCGGCGACGGCACGGCGGTCAGGAGTCCGACGGCGGCGATTGGTATCAACACCAGAAATCCCGCGAGCGGCCCGGCGACGCCGATGTCGAAGAGCGCGCGGCGCGAAGGGATCGGCGACTTGATCTTGATGAACGCGCCGAGCGTGCCCGCGAGGAACGGCGGCGGCACGGGGATGAAAAACGGCAGCGTCGCGTCAACGCCGTAGAGCCTGCACGCGACGTAGTGCCCAGACTCGTGCGCGAGCAGAATCGAGAGCAGCGCCGCGGCGAACTTCAGCCCGTCGAAGATGTACTGCGGGTGCGCGTGCGCGTATGCGCCGATGGCCGCGAGCGCGAGCACGTAATACCGCGGCACGTAGAGCAGGTAGTCGAGCGGCGCGGCGGGCGCGGCGACGCTCGGCTCCACGTCGCCGAACGGCATCATGATGCTCATGCCCGCCCACGCGACCGTCAGGAAGGTGAGCGCGAAGAGTGCCGCGTGGAGCGTCCACTCGCGCGCGGTCGGTCGCGCCGCCCGGCGCGCAAGCGTGGCCGCGCGCGGCGCGAAAGTCGGGACGCCCTGGATTGATTCGGCCATAAAAAAAAGAGGTCAGAGGCCGGGGGTCGGAGGTCAGTAGAAAGCAGGCGGCTTTTCACTGACCTCCGACCCCCGGCCTCTGACCTCTGCATTGTTAGAAATTCGTTTCGTGAGCAGGCGCGCCCGGCGCGTCCCGTTCGTGCCCGTCGTGGTCGTCCTCGTGGTCGCCTTCGACGTGGAAGCCGTGCGCCTGAAGCTCCTTGCCGGGCTTGAAGCGGATGGTCTTGCCGGAGGGGATGGCGACCTCCTCGCCGGTGCGCGGGTTGCGCCCGACGCCGCGCTTGCGGGGCTTGACGACGAAGACGCCGAAGCCGCGAAGCTCGATGCGCTCGCCGCGCGCCAGCGCCTCCTTCATCGAATGGAAGAGTGCGTCAACGGCCTGCTCGGCCTTCATCTTCGGCACGCCCGTGCGCTCGGCGACGCGGTTCACGATGTCGAGTTTAATCACCTGGTTTCGGCCTCCGCCTTCGACTTTTCGGGGAGAGAGATTTGTCGAATGATGCCAACGCTTTCCGCGTCGCGATAATAGAGACGCCCCGCGACGGCTGTCAAGGCTTGGGCAGTGAGCGGTAAGCAGTCAAGGAGTTGAACGCCCGACGCCCGCAGTCGCTGACTACTGCTCACCGCTTGCGGCTCACCGCTCACTTGCTTTTGACAAGGCGTGCGCGCCGCGACTAACCTCGGACGTGCGGCGCAGCCGTGATGCGGCAGTCCGCCGGCGCATCTGAAAACACGTATGCTCTTCTTCGGACGAAATGGCCGGCGCACGCACGCGTTCGGCGACGTTGACGCGAGCGACGACCGCGACATAGAGGTGCGCCGCCTCTCGGACGAATCGCGCGCGCACTTCTGGGGCGAGGCGCGGCTGCTGTTCCGCGACCTGGTCTTCGCGCTGATGATCATGTCGCTGGTGCTGGTCTTCGTCGCGCAGCCGGTGAAGGTCGAGGGGACTTCGATGCTGCCGCGGCTGCACGACGGCGAGCGCATCTTCGTCAACAAGCTCATCTACTACGGCCTGCCCGAAATCCAGCGCGGCGACATCGTCGTCTTCTGGTTCCCCGACGACCCCTCGAAGAGTTACATCAAGCGCGTCATCGGCCTGCCGGGCGAGACCGTGCAGATGCGCGCGGGGAGAATCTACATCAACGGCAGGGAACTGCCGGAGCCTTACATTGACCCGACCCTGAACGTCGCCGACGAAGACCGCCCGCCGACCTACGTCAAGCCGCACTACTACTTCGTCATGGGCGACAACCGCGACAACTCAAGCGATTCGCGCTCGTGGGGGCTGGTGCCGGAGAAGTACATCTACGGCAAGGCGCTCGTCCGCTACTGGCCGCTCTCGAAGGCCAGCATCATCCGCCACGAGACCGACTACCCCGGCGTCCCCGACCGCCGCGCGCAGCACGCGGAAGAGTCGGACGAGTGACGCGGAAGAATCACAAGCCGTCGGAAGCGCGTCGGCGCGGCTCGCGGGAGAGGCGGCGAACTGCCGACCGGCTTTCGACGCCCGGCGATTCCGGGCCGAACATTTCAGGCTCTGATTTTTACGAAGCCGGGCATTCGACCCGGCTTTTGAATTTGAAATTTCAAACTTGAAATTGCAAACTAACGACAGCCGTCTGCCCGCTGCCTACTGCCGCCTGCTTTTATGTCCGACTGGCTGCGACCATTGCTGCTGATGTTCTACGCGCCCGCGCGCGGGATGGCCGAGGTGCGCGACCGCGCTCCGCTCGGCCCGGCGGCGCTGCTCGCGCTCCTGCTTCTGGCGGCGCACACGGTCTTCGCACAGTGGCAACTGTTGGCCGGCGTCGCCGCGCTCTCCGGCGCGCTGGCGTTCGTGAGCGCGCTCTTCGCCTCCGCCGGGTACTTGTTCATCGTCGCGCTCGTCTTCGTCCCGCTGGCGATTCTTCTGACAAACTTGTTCGAGCGGCGGGCGAGCTTCGGCGTCGTGCTGCGACAGGAGTACGCGCCGATGGCCTCGGCGACCTTCTACGCGCTGGCCGCCGCGAGCATCATCGCGATCCCGCTGGCCTACGTCGCGAGTGCCGCCGGCCTGAACGAGGCGGCGGTGGTGGAGACGCTCGCCGCCACGCAACAGACCGCGCAGCAGGCCTTCAGCCACCCGGCTTCCGGCGACCTGACGCCCGAGCAGATGAATCAGTTGAGTCAGATGATGGGCGTGCTGAGGAACGCCCTGCTGCTCATGTTGATTCAACCGCTGACGCTCTTCAGCCTGTGGGCCGTGCCGGCTGTGCGCGAGGTCTTTCGCGTGTCGTGGCTCAAGGCGCTGCTCGTGGTCGTGTTGAGCACGATCCTGATGTTCGTCCTCTCGCCCCTCGTGCTGCGAATCCTCACCTCTTTGCTCGGCGCGCCGTTCATCATCCTGCTGCTCTTCTTCTTCCTGCGCGGCTACGTCGGCGAGTTGATGCGCGGCCAGCGCGCCCGCGCTTCGTTCCGGCAGAACCTCGAAGCCGCGACGCTCAACCCCGCGGACGCGTCGGCGCACTACAACCTCGGACTACTTCACGAGCAGCGCCGCGAGTTGGAGGCGGCGCGCGAGCGCTTCCAGCGCGCAATCGAGATTGACCCGGAAGAGACCGACGCGCACTACCAGCTCGGCCGCATCGCGCGCGCGCAAGGCCGCCTGCCCGACGCCATCGCACACTTCGGCGAGGTGGTCACGCGCGACGACGCGCACGCCCAACACGAAATCTGGCGCGAGGTCGGCGCGACCTACCTCGCGGCGGGGCAGTACGCCGACGCGCGCGACGCATTGCGGCGCTTCCTCGAACGCCGCCATTCCGACCCCGAGGGACTTTACCTCATGGGGCGCGCGGTCTTCGGACTCGGCAACCCGCGCGAGGCGAAGGAGTGGATGCAGCGCTGCGTCGAGTCAGTCCGCACCGCGCCCGCCTACAAGTACCGCGCCGACAAGCGCTGGCTCAACGAGGCCCAGCAATTTTTGCGGACACAGGCTTGAAGGAATCACGCAGCTTTGAATCAAACGGGATGACAAACAGAGAGAACAGGCCGGCGCTGCTCGTGCTCGAAGACGGTCGAGCGTTCCGCGGTCGCGCGTGGGGCGCGGAAGGCGAACGCTGCGGCGAGATGGTTTTCAACACTTCGATGTCGGGCTATCAGGAAGTCCTGACCGACCCTTCATACGCGGGGCAGATCGTCTGCATGACCTACCCGCTCATCGGCAACTACGGCGTGAACCGCGCCGACGAAGAATCATCGCGCCCTTGGGTCGAGGGCTTCGTCGTGCGCGAGGCGAGCGCCGTGGCGTCGAGCTGGCGCTCGGAGGAGAGTCTGGACGCGTACCTGAAGCGCTGGGGCATCCCCGCGATTGACCGCGTGGACACGCGCGCTCTCGTCCGCCACATCAGGGACAAGGGCGCGATGCGCGCGTGCCTCTCGACGGTTGACCTCGACGAGAAGAGTCTGCTTGAGAAGACGCTCGCGTCCGCGCCGATGGAGAACAGGGAACTCGCGAGCGTGGTGACGACGAGCCGGCCTTACGAAGTCGCGGCGGTCGGCGAAGAGAAGTTCCGCGTCGTCTGCTACGACTTCGGCGTGAAGCGCAACTCCCTGAACGAGCTTGCGCGCGCGGGCTGCCGCGTCCGCGTAGTTCCGGCCTCGACGCCCGCGTCGGAAGTCCTCGCGATGGGGCCGGACGGGATTTACCTCTCGAACGGGCCGGGCGACCCGGCCTCGATGACGGCGGTCGTCGAGGAGATTCGCAAGCTCGTGGGCGAAGGCGTGCCGACGTTCGGCATCTGCTTCGGTCATCAACTGCTCGGTCGCGCGTTCGGCGCGGCGACTTACAAACTCCGCTTCGGGCACCGCGGCGGCAACCAGCCCGTCAAGGACTTGCACACGGGCCGCGTCGAGATCACTTCGCACAACCACGGCTTCGCGGTCGAGGCCGGAAGCCTCCCCGCGGATGTCGAAGTCACGCACGTCAACCTCAACGACAGTTGCGTCGAGGGGATGCGACACAAGAGCCTGCCCATCATCTCGGTGCAGTACCACCCGGAGGCCGCGCCCGGCCCGCACGACGCCGAGCACCACTTCCGCCGCTTCATCGAGTTGATGGAGCAGTCCCGCGTCGCGGGCTGAGGCCAAAGTCAAAAGGCAAAAGTGCAGACAAGGAACGGCGCGGCCCTCGTTGAAAGTTGAGGGCCGCGCCGTTTCCCGTTCGCCTTCTTTTGCCTTCGCCCTCTTCTACGACCGCAGGAGCCGGTCAATCGTCTGCACGAGCGAGACGAAGTCGGAGGTCTTGCTCTGGTAGATTTTGACGCCGGTCTGGACGGGCTTGTCGCGGTTCGGGCCGGAGCTTTCGAGCGAGAAGAGGAGGACGGGCGTCGCGGGGTCGAGCGCGCGCAGCTCGCGGCAGAGTTCGAGGCTGTCGCCGTCAATGTAGGTGTCGTTGAGGATGTAGAGGTCGAAGCGCTCGGTCATCGCGAGCTTCAGACAGTCGGCGGCGGTCTGCACCGACTCGACCTCGTAGCCTTTCTGCGTGAGCATCAGGGCGATCAGGTCGCCCACGTCCTTGTTCGACTCGGCGCAGAGGATGCGCCGCTTTCCTCCTTGCATCAGACACACCCCGACGAAGAGAGAGTCAGAAAAAAGGGGAAGCTCAGGGGATGTGTAAATTTAAACGCAGAAGCGGCGAGCGTCAAGGCTTTTCGGCCTCGTTCGCCGGGCCGCGGCGAGTCGCCTTGCCCAGGAGGATCGAGTTAACGGTCTGGACGATCTCGAAAAGGTCGTTGGGTTTCGTCAGGTAGGCGCTCGCGCCGGCGCCGAACGCCAACTCGCGCTCGCGGCTGAAGGCTTGTGCCGAGAAGAAGAGGATGGGCGTCTCCGGCGTCATCTCGCGCAGGCGCTTGCAGAGTTCGATGCCCGACCCGTCAATGTACTCGTCGTCGAGCATGTAGAGGTCGAAGCGCTCGTGGCCGACCAGCGCGACGCACTCGGCGACGGAGTTGGCCGCGACTACTTCGTGGCCCTGCTCTTCGAGCAGCAGGGTGATGAGGCTACACGTGTCTTCGTGTGGTTCGGCGCAAAGGATGCGCCTGCGGGGATGCGACATCCGGGGGAACTCCTTAAATCTGTTGTCCGGCAGAGTGTGGAAGTCAGGGCGCGAAACGCAAAGGGCAAAGCTAAAGAATAATCGCCCCCTTGTCTGTACGGAAGTGAACGTGCTTCCGTCTGCTGCGGGCGACCTGGAACAGCGGACATTAAGCCTCAATTCGGAAAAATAATCAACAAGTTTATTGGGCGGGCTGCGGCGGCGCGTCCGCAGTACCAACATTCTTCGCGGGCGACGAAGATTGCAGCGCGGGCGACGAAGCCTTCTCCGCTCCGGCGATCTCTTCCGCCGCGGGCGGCGTCTCGACGGCGGGCGTCTCGGCAGGCCTCAGAAGTTCGGCGACGAGTCCGGCGCTGCCGCGGTGTTCGAGCCAGTGACGATAAGTGACCGTGAGCACGGCGATGACCGGGATGGCGAGGAAGATTCCGGCGACGCCAGCGATCTCGTGGCCGGCGAGGATGGCGAGGATGACGGCGAGCGGGTGGAGGTGGATGCCCGAGCCGATGATGCGCGGGTAGAGGACGTAGTCCTGCACGATCCGCAGCGCGCCGAGGAAGAGGAGTATGAGCAGGGCCTTCGACGCCGAGTCGAAGCCCGCGACCGTGCCCGCGATGACGGCGACGACGAGCGGGCCGAGCAAAGGGATGAACTCCAACAGTCCCGCGACGACGCCGAGCACCAAAGCATAGCGCACCTGCGCGACGGCAAACGCGGCGGTGCAGATGCTCCCGATGAGCAGGCACGCGATGAGCTGCGCGCGGATGTAGGCGGCGAGCGTCGAGTTCACGTCCTGAAAGAACTCGTCGCCGCGCCAGCGGATGCGCCCCTGCGGGAGCATCATCAGCGCGGAGCGGCGGAAGCTGTCCGCATCTTTGAGGAAGAAGAAGGCGAGTATCGGCACGAGCACGAGCCACGGCAGGTAGCCGAGCAGGGAGACCGCGCTCTCGAAGCCCTGACCCGTGATGTAGGCCCCGGCCTCGTTGATGGTGCGCGTGGCGGCGTCGTTCGCGGCCTTGCGGACGGAGGGCGGAAGGTTGAGGTCTTCGTAAATCTTATTCAGGCGGTCGGCGCGCGTCTTCGCGTTCGTCATGTACTGCGGCGCGTTCGTCGTGATCTCGGCCATCTGTACTCCGACGCGCGGGACGAGAACCCACGCGGCGACGGCGAACGAGCCGAACATCGCCAGATAGACGACGGCGATGGCGAGCCAGCGCGGCATCACGCGCTCGCGCCCGCGCGCGTTGAAGGGCCGGCGCACGAGTTCGACGAGCGGCGCGATGAGGTACGCGAAGAAGATCGCGAGGACGATGACGAGCAGGATGCCCATCATCGTGTCCACGACCCAGAGCGCGGCCTCGAACAGGTAGTAGAGAATCAGGACGAGGAAGGCGAGCCACAGCACCGAGCGCGTCGCGAGCCGCAGCACGACGCGCGCCTTCGCCTCCGTGAGCGCGACCGCCGCCCTCGACTCCGCGTCGCGGCGCTCGTCCTCGCGGACGACGTTGCCGTGCCGCGTGACCTCCTTCTGCTTCGCCAACTTCGGTCTCCTTCTAACGCCCGAACTCTCAACGCTACTGACCTGAGCTTTCGAGACCCGCCGCCGGGCGCTTCGACTTGGCCGCCATGATGCACCAACTCGCCTCGCGAAAACAACGCCCAGCCGGGCTGATTCGACAGCGCGGCTGGGCGTTCGTCGTCTTCGGCGGCGGCGCGCGGTCGGGCCTGCGACGCACGACCGGCGCGCGGCGCGGCTACTCGATGTAGTCCTCGTAGTTCTCGTCCGGCTGCTGCTCGCGTATCCCTGCGGGTTCCCAGACCAGCCCGCGCCACTCGTCGGTCTCGCCCGTCAGTTGCAGCGCGGCGAGCGGCTGGACGGGGTTGCGCTCCAACCTGATGACCTCGGCGACCGTTTCGAGCGGCTTGCCTTCGGGGTCGGGCACGGTCAGGTGGACGCGGCTTCCGACATCCGGCAGGCGCTCCAGGTGGACGAGCGCGCCCGTCGGCCCGATGTTCTCGGTCTCGCCCTCGGCGACGACGTGCTCGCCAGAACGCTCGTCGTCCCACTCGGCGCGCACGCTGATGTGGACGAGGTAGCGCGGCCCCAAGCGCTGTTCGGTAAAGTGGACGGACATGATCGAGCCTCCGTTGGAATCAGAACTTTCGGACGTTAGAAATAAACGGCTAAAGCCGCCGGAATTTGGGGAAATGATGAGTGATGAGTGATGAATGATGAATTGAAAACAAGTCCCGCCGCTCCACATTCATCATTCATCACTCATCATTCCGCACTCATCATTCTTCTTCATGCGTTCTCAACTTTTCGAGCACGGAGAAGTCTTCGAGCGTCGTCGTGTCGCCGGAAACCGCGCCGGACGAGGCGATCTCGCGAAGCAGGCGGCGCATGATCTTGCCGGAACGAGTCTTGGGGAGCGCGTCTGTGAATCGTATCTCGTCGGGGCGTGCGAGCGCGCCGATCTCGTGCGCGACGTGCTGGCGAAGCTCGTTCTTCAAATCGTCCGAAGCCTTGCGCTCGCCTTCGAGCGTGACGAAGGCGACGATGCCCTGACCTTTGAGTTCGTCGGGGCGACCGACGACCGCGGCCTCGGCGACCGCCGCGTGCGAGACGAGCGCGCTCTCGACCTCCATCGTGCCGAGCCGGTGGCCGCTGACGTTTATCACGTCGTCAACGCGCCCCATGATCCAGAAGTAACCGTCCTCGTCGCGCCGCGCGCCGTCGCCCGCGAAATAGACGCCCTCGATCTCGTCGAAGTATTGGCGTCGGTAGCGCTCGTCGTCGCCCCAGATGGTTCTGAGCATCGAAGGCCACGGTCGCTTAATCACAAGATAGCCGCCCTCGTTCGCGCCCGCCTCCTGCCCCGTCTTCGACATGATGGCCGCTTCGACTCCGGGCAGGGGCCGCGTCGCGGAGCCGGGCTTCGTCGGCGTCGCGCCCGGCAGCGGCGAGATCATGATCGCGCCCGTCTCGGTCTGCCACCAGGTGTCAACGATGGGACAGTCGCCCTTGCCGATGATCTCTCGATACCACATCCAAGCTTCGGGGTTGATCGGCTCGCCGACCGTGCCGAGCAGTCGCAACGAAGAGAGGTCGTGCTTGAGCGGCCACTGCTCGCCCCACTTGATGAAGGCGCGGATGGCGGTCGGCGCGGTGTAGAAGATTTGGACGCGGTGGCGCTCGATGATGTCCCAGAAGCGATCCGGTTCGGGGAAGTTCGGCGCGCCCTCGTACATCAGAACGGTCGCGCCGTTCGAGAGCGGCCCGTAAACGACGTAACTGTGGCCCGTCACCCAACCGATGTCCGCCGTGCACCAGTAGATGTCTTCGTCTTTGAGGTCGAAGACCCACTTGGTCGTCAGGTGTGTTTGCAGAAGATAGCCTGCGGTCGTGTGCAGGATGCCTTTCGGCTTTCCCGTCGTGCCCGAAGTGTAGAGGATGTAGAGCGGGTGCTCGCTGTCGAGTTCCTCCGCCGCGCACTCCGAGCCGACCGCCTGCATCACCTCGTGCCACCAGTAGTCGCGCCCCGCCTTCATCTGAACCTTGCTTCCGGTTCGCTTGACGACGATGCATCCCTTCACCGTCGGCGTGTGTTTCAGCGCCTCGTCAACGGTGTCTTTGAGTCTGACCTCGGAGCCGCGACGGTATCCGCCGTCCGCCGTGACGACGAGCTTGCAGCCGGCGTCGTTGACGCGGTCAACGATGGCCTGCGCGGCGAAGCCGCCGAAGATGACCGAGTGCGTCGCGCCGATGCGCGCACAGGCGAGCATCGCGACGGCGAGTTCGGGCACGAGCGGCATGTAGAGCGCGACGCGGTCGCCCTTCTCAACACCGGCGCGCTTCAAGACGTTCGCGAAGCGCGACACCTCTCGGTGGAGTTGCGCGTAAGTCAGCGTGCGCTGCTCGCCCGGCTCGCCCTCCCAGATGATCGCGGCCTTGTTGCGCCGCCACGTCGAAAGATGACGGTCGAGGCAGTTGTACGAGACGTTGATGCGCCCGCCCGCGAACCATTCGGCGTGCGGCGGGTTCCACTTCAGAACCGCGTCCCACTTCTTAAACCAGTGAAGCTCGCCTTCGGCCATGCGCGCCCAGAACTCTTCGGGCGACTCGCTCGCCTCGCGCCTCAGGGCCTCCAGCTCGTCCGTTGATTTGACGTGCGCGCCCGCCGAGAACTGCGGCGGCGGCGGGAAGACGCGCTCCTCGTGCAGCACCGATTCGATGTTGGTCGAGACGGAAGACATGTTCGCCTTAAAACCTCAACTCGAAGAACTGGACGGACGCGCGCGGCAGGAGACCACGTGCGCCCTTCTGCGTCTGAGAAATTAACCGCGTGGCTGCTTGTGTATCAGAAACCGCCCCGCGCGGCAAGCGCATCGCGCCGCCCGCAATCTTTCTCGCGCACGCACCAGGCGCGCGTCGAATCCATTTACAACAGGCGCTTGCGACTGTATCGTTGCCCCGCGACATTCAACGCCGCCGCAGCCGCCGCCGAACCTTGACACGCGACCCGGCGCGCACGGACTCACAAAAACCTTCGCGTGAGGAGCGAGCTAATGGCAATGCCCATCCTCCCCGTCTTCGTCAGTTCGACCTGGCTTGACCTTGAGCCTGAGCGCGACGCCGTCCGCGCAGCCGTCATGCGGATGAAGGAGACGCAGTTCGTCGGCATGGAATACTTCGGCAGCCGCGACGAGACGACGCGCCGCGCATCGCTCGACGACGTTGACCGGAGCAGCATCTACGTCGGCATCTTCGCCGCCCGCTACGGCTCAGGCATAACCGAAGACGAATACCGCCGCGCGCGCGAGCGCGGCCTGCCGTGCCTCATCTACTTCAAGTCGGACGCTACAATCCCCGACGACCTGCGCGAAACCGACGCGGCGCAGACGGCAAAGCTCGACACGCTCAAACACGAACTTCGCACGAACCACATCATCGGCCCCGACTTCACAAGCCCCGGCAAACTCGCCGCCGACGTTGCCGCCGACCTTCACAATCTAATCTTCAAAGACTTTCTGACGCCCTTGCTGGAACGCGCGGCGCGCGGCGAGGTGCAGCGCGCCGAGGCTCAACAGTTGCTCGACGGCATCAGAGATTTCAGCGGCCTCGATCAAAACCTGCTGTCGAGTTTGCGCCGCGCGGGATTCAACATCGCTACGGGCGCGCGCTCGGTCGCCGTCAGCGGAGACGACAACCTCGCCGTGACGGGCGACGATAACGTCGTCGTGGAAAATGCGGCGGGAGACGTGGTGCGCGGCAACAAGATTGTCCAGGAAGCGCCCCGCCCCGTCATTCCGACCCTGCATCAACTCCGCGCACCCGTCGGTGACTTCGTCGGGCGCGAGAAGGAGATTGCCGAACTGCTCACCACGCTGCGCCGCGGCGGGAGCGCCGCCATCACGGGCATCAGCGGCATGGGCGGCATCGGCAAGACAGAGCTTTCCTTCTACGTCGCCGAACGCCTGCGCGACGCATACCCCGACGCGCAACTCGTTCTGGACATGCGCGGGACGAGCGACGCGCCGCGCGACCCCGCGGACGCGCTCGCCTCGTGCATACGCGCCTTCGTCGGCGTCGAGCAGCGCCTGCCCGACGACATCGAATCGTTAAAACAACTCTACACGAGCGTCCTCGAAGGCAAGCGCGCTCTTGTACTGCTCGACAACGCCTCGGACAGCGCGCAGGTGCGCCCGCTTCTGCCGCCGGCGGGTTCGGCCTTGCTCATCACTTCGCGCAACGCGATTGTGCTGCCGGGCATGAAGACGCGCGTCACGCTCGACCAACTGAACGCGACGGAAGCGCGCGAACTTTTAACGGGAATCTGCGCGCGTGTCCCCAACAATGTTGCGGATCGTGTTTGTTACCTGTGCGGCTATCTTCCGCTCGCCATACGCGCGGCGGGAAGCCTGCTCGACGTGACGGTTGACCTCGACCCCGAAGAGTACGCCGCGCAACTCGGCGACGAGCGCACGCGCCTTGAGAATATCGGGACTGAGGGCGTTGACATCGGCGTCGAAGCCTCCTTCAACCTGAGCTACGAGCGTCTTTCGACGGACGCCGCGCGCGTCTTCCGCCGTCTCTCGGTCTTCCCCGCGACGTTCGACGCCGGAGCGGAAGCAGCGATATGTGAAGACGAGGGGCACAAACATCTCAGCGAACTCGTCCGCCGCAGCCTCGTACTCTACAACACAGAGACGCATCGCTATCGCCTGCACGACCTCGCGCGCCTGTTCGCGGACTCTCGCCAGAGCGAGGCGGAGCGAAGCGAGAGCCTGATGCGTCACGCTTGGCATTACCTGAGAGTGCTCGGAGAGTGTGACGAGTTCTATTTGCGGGGCGGCGATGCAATCAGGAGCGGGCTTTCGCTCTTTGACGCCGAGCGACAGAACATAGAGGTCGGGCAGAAGTGGGCGTGCGGGCAATCCGGCGGGGACGAGACAGCCGCGCGGTTGTGTAATGCTTATCCTGACGCCGGTGTGTTCGTGCTTGACTTGCGCCAACATCAACGCGACGAGCGCATCGTCTGGCTCGAAGCTGCGTTGGCGGCTGCGCGTCAACTTAAAGACCGTGCCTCTGAGGGAAGACATTTAGGCAATCTTGGCGTAGCCTACGCGGCGTTGGGCGAGACGCGCCGCGCCGTCGAGTTCCACGAGCAACTTCTCGCAATCGCACGAGAGATAGGCGACCGCCACGGCGAAGGGAATGCGCTGGGCAATCTTGGCGTAGCCTACGCGGATTTGGGCGAGACGCGCCGCGCCGTCGAGTTCTACGAGCAACAATTAGTCATCGTTCGAGAGATAGGCGACCGGCGCGGCGAAGGGAATGCGCTGGGCAATCTTGGCGTTGCTTACAAAAATTTAGGCGAGCCGCGGCGAGCCGTCGAATTCCACGAGCAGTCACTAGCTATCATGCGTGAGATCGGCGACCGCCGCAGCGAGGGGGCAATACTGGGCAATCTCGGCGTCGCTTACAGAAGCTTGGGCGAGCCGCGGCGAGCCGTCGAGTTCTATGAGCAAGACCTTGCAATCGCGCGAGAGATAGGCGACCGGCGCGGCGAGGGGAATGCGCTGGGCAATCTTGGCAGCGCCTACGCGGCGTTGGGCGAGACGCGCCGCGCCGTCGAGTTCTATAAGCAGGCATTAATCATTGATCGCGAAATCGGCGACCGACGCGGCGAGGGGATTGACCTCTTCAACACTAGTTTGGCGCTCGACGAACTTGGCAACCGCGCACACGCTATCGCGCACGCCGAAGCGGCGCTTGAGATTTTCGAGCAGATTGAGTCGCCAAATGCCAATGTAGTACGTGCGACGCTTGCTCAGTGGCGCGGGGGAGCGTAGCGGGGTATGGGGAGATGATTGCGGGGGCGCGGGCGCGGTTGTGAGTGGTTGAGGGGAAAATGGGGTGGAGAGAGGCGTTTCCGGGTCGTTGCGGGGCGAAATTGCGTCGTAGCAGCGCGGAAATATGTTATTGCAGGGCGGAATTGCTTTGTAGCAGGGCGTGATTGGCTTATTGCAGCGCGTGTTGCGACGTAATCACGGATTGTTGGGGCGTAGTATCGCGTGATTACTTCGTAGCAGCGTGCGATTTCTTCGTAGCAGGGCGTGATTACGTCGTAGCAGGGCGTGTTTGCTTGATTGCGGGGCGTGTCGCGTCGCGGCAGGGGGCGGCGGCGTAGAAAAGTCTTGCGGCGGCGGCGCGGGGGGCGTAGAATCCGCGCCATACTCGCGCGCACTGCCTACGGCGAGCCTCATTGAGACTCGTCAAACCGTTAACCTCATGCCGAAAGGAAAAACTTATGGCGAAGAATCAGACGAGGAGATTACCATCCGCGCAACTTGCGTCTGACCGCGACGCGTTCGACGCTTTGCAGGGGATTGAGAACTACGCGCCCGCGAATCAGGCATATACGGTGACGAACATAAAGGCCCTGCGCGACCGTCTGGACGAAGCGCAGCGCGAGGCGACACAGGCACAGGCCGAGGCCGACGCCAAGCGTGACGCGGAGATCGCGGCGGCGTGGGCGTTCCACAACGCGATGCTCGACGCGAAGGTGCAGGTGGACGCGCAGTTCGGCTCGAACTCGGATCAGGTGGCGTCAGTGGGGAGGAAGAAGAAGTTGGAGTATAAAAGCCCCTCGAAACGTAAGAAGGGGAACGGAGGGGAGTCGAAGTAAAATAATTTAGGCGAATCCCTCGAACGTGCGGGGGCACGCGGGCGTTGAGTGTCCGCGCGTCCCCGCGATTATTTAGAGTACGTCGTCAGCATTACCTCACACGTTTAATTGAGAACCGTTCCGGTCGGGCTTATAATCCTGCGCGCTTTCCGCTGGTGAAGACCTCTTCGGAAAAAGTAGGGACAGCAGATGAACAGGACTCTTCGCGTCGCTTTGTTTGTCGGCGTCGTCGCTTGCGCGCTCGCCGCTTCGTCGCTCTCATTCACTTCGGGCAAGGCCGCGTCCGCGTCGAAGTCGGGCGCGCAAGCTTCGTCCGGCGCGCGAAGCTCGGCGACTCCGACGCCGCAGACCTCGGCCACGCCGCAGCGGGACGAGCGGCTGTGGCAGAAGGCTCTGGCGATTCACCGGAAGGCGATCATCGTTGACGGGCACAACGACATCCCGTCGGTCATGGTTGACGAGAATTACGACCTCGGCACGCCTTCGGCGGGGAAGTATCACACGGACTTGCAGCGCCTGAAGCAGTCGGGGCTGACGGGCGAGTTCTTCTCGATCTACGTTGACCGGCAGTACGCGACGCCCGACTGGGTGAGCACGCACTACGTCGTCGAGGGCGGCTCGGCTGCGCGCGCGCTCGACCTGATTGACGTGACGTACAGGATGGTCGAGAAGTACCCGAACGACCTGATGCTCGCGACCTCGACCGCAGACATACGGCGCGCGAAGCGCGAGGGGAAGGTCGGCGTGCTGATGGGCATCGAGGGCGGGCACGCGATTGAGAATTCGCTTTCGGCGCTGCGCGAGTTCTACCGGCTCGGCGTGCGCTACATGACCTTGACGCACAACAACACGAACGAGTGGGCCGACGCCTGCTGCGACGAGGCGCGTCATAACGGGCTGACCGACTTCGGCAAGGATGTCGTGCGCGAGATGAACCGCCTGGGGATGTTCGTTGACATCTCGCACGTCTCCGATAAGACGATGTCGGACGCGCTCGACGTGTCGAAGGCTCCGGTCATCGCGTCGCACTCTTCGGCGCGCGCGATCTCGAACCACAAGCGGAACATCCCCGACGACCTGCTCAAGCGCATCGGGGCAAACGGCGGCGTCGTGATGGTCAACTTCTACTCGGTCTTCCTCGACGAGAAGGTTCGTCAGGCTTCAGTCGAGCGCGACGCGAAGCTGAAGGCGCAGAGCGACGCTTTGAGCGCGCAGTACAAGAACGACCCGAAGCGTCTGGCGGAAGAGTTGCAGAAGCTCGAAGACGCGAACCCTCTGCCGGAGACGACAGTCTCGGTGCTCGTTGACCACATTGACCACATCGCGAAGGTCGCCGGCATTGACCACGTCGGACTCGGCTCGGACTTCGACGGAGGCGTCACGCTGCCCGCCGGGATGCACGGCGTAGAGGATTTGCCGAGCATCACATACGAGCTTCTGCGGCGCGGCTACAGCGAGCAGGACATTCTGAAAATCTTGGGCGGCAACTTCATGCGCGCCTTCGCCGAGGTCGAGCGCGTCGCCCGCGTCGAGCGGCGCAAGATCAGCGGCGAGGGGAACCTGCGCCGGCTCGACGCTCAGACGAAGTAGTTGACGCGCCTTAGCCGGGAACGCGTACACCTTTGCCCGCGCTCCCGGCGCACAGTTTACGCTTCACAAAATAAGGGCGGACGCTGAGTCGAAACCAGCGCCCGCCCTTTCCCCCTTGACGCATTCAGCCGCAGTGGGCTGAATCCTTTTGCGCGGCGTGACTACTATCTTCCGCCGCCTGAGCTGCCGCCGCTCGAACCACCCGACGAGCCTCCAGACGAACCGCCCGAAGAGCTTCCGCCGCCGCCGCCCGAAGAGCCGCCGCTGCTGGAACCGCCGCCGCCGCCGCTGCTCGATCCGCCGCCCGAAGTGCCGCCGCCACCGCCGGAGCTTCCGCCGCTCGAACCACCGCTCGAACCGCCGGACGAGCTGCCGCCACCGCCGCCGGTGCTGCCGCCTCCGCCCGTGCCTCCGCCGCCGCCAGAAGAACCACCCGACGAGCCGCCCGAAGTGCCGCCGCCGCCAGAGCCGCTGCCGCCCTGTCCTTCCATGTTATCTGCCATGACTCTCTCCTCCATTGTATGTGTTGGTCGTGAGCCGACAGATGAACGGCGCAGACGCAGCAACGGAAAGAAAGCCGTGCGGTCTCGCGCGTTCACCCACTTATACCTTTTCCCGCTCTGGCAGAAACAAAACTCATGCCACTCGGACTGCGCGTCGCGGCGACAGTCTCGGAGTTCGGGCCGTGCTTCTTTTGCTCGCTAATCGCGGCGCACCGATGCGGGCGGCGCGACGCCCGCGCGGGCTTGGTACTATTCCGCCCAAATTAAAGTCGTACAGGCGTCGGCAAAAAAACGTACACGCCGCGCGCCGCCTTTGTCTTCCGGCGCACACGCGACGGGGCCGCCTGAGGGGCGCGTGCTATAATTTCAAAACTCGTCGGACACGAACTCTTCAGAGATGAGCCGGGCCGGAATCTACATACACGTACCCTTCTGTCGCGCGCGCTGCTCCTACTGCGACTTCGCGACGGGCGCTTACGAAGGCGCGCTCGCCGACAGGTACGTCCGCGCCGTCGCGCGCGAGATCGAATCGTTCGGCCTCCGCGTGCCGCGCGCGGACGTTGACGACTCGCGCACCGAAGCCGACAGCGATGTTGTCACCAAGGTTGACACCATCTATTTCGGCGGCGGCACGCCGAGCCTGCTCACGCCCGCGCAAGCTTCGCGCATACTCGACTCGGTTCGTCGCCGCTTCGACGTTTCGGCGGACGCCGAGGTGACGATGGAGATGAATCCGGGCACCGTCACGCCCGGAGCTTTGCGCGCGTTCCGCGGCGAAGGCGTCAACCGCGCGAGCTTCGGCGCGCAGACCTTCGACGAACGCGAACTCAAGCGTCTGGGGCGCACGCACACCGCGGACGACACGCGCCGCACGCTCGCGTTGCTGCGCGAGGCGGGCTTCACCAACATCAGCTTCGACCTCATCGCCGGTCTGCCCGAACAGACGCTCGATGCCTGGGCGTGCAACCTCGACGAAGCGCTCGCGCTCCGCCCCGAACACCTCTCGCTCTACCTGCTCGAAGTCCACGAGGGCACGCCGCTCGCCGAACAGATCAGGCAAGGCCGCTACGCCGCGCCCGACCAAGACCTCGCCGCCGAGATGTACCGCGCGCTCGTCGAGCGCACGCGCGACGCCGGCTACGAGCAGTACGAGATTTCAAACTTCTGCCTCGCGGGGCGCGAGTCGCGCCACAACATGAAATACTGGACGGGCGAGCCGTACTTCGGCTTCGGATGCTCGGCGCACTCGTTCGACGGACGCGCCGCGCGCTGGTCGAACGAGCGCGACACGCGCGCATACGTTTCGCTGGTCGAAGAGAAGGGAAGCGCCGTCGTCTGGCGCGAAGGGTTGGACGCGCGCGACCGCAGCGCCGAAGCACTCTTCCTCGGCCTGCGCCTTCTCTCGCGCGGCGTCAACCTGTCGGAACACCGCGCGCGTTTTCGGAGGGACGTTCGCGCCGACTACGCCGAAGAGATCGCGCGCTTCGACGAGGCCGGCCTCGTCGAACTCGAAGGCGACGTGCTGCGCCTGACCCCGGCGGGCGCTCTGCTCTCGAACGAAGTCTTCGCCACGTTTGTTTGAGATTATGTCGAAGCCTCTCATCATCGCCATTGACGGCCCTTCGGGCGCGGGCAAGTCAACTCTGGGCCGAAGCCTCGCGCGCGAGCTGGGGCTGCTCTACATTGACACGGGCGCGATGTATCGCGCCGTCGCGCTCGCCGCCGTCACGGCGGGCGTCGAACTCTCGGACTCAGCGCGCGTGGCCGAGGTCGCACGCCGCGCCTCGATCAGACTCGAAGGCGACCCCGACTCTCTGCGCGTCGTGCTCGACGGTCGCGACGTGTCGCGGGAGATTCGCGGCGAGGGCGTCGGTCAAGCCGCGTCGGTCGTCTCGGCGATACCGGAAGTGCGGCGCGAACTCGTCCGGCGTCAGCGCGAGATGGGCGCGCAGGGCGGCGTCGTGCTCGACGGTCGCGACATCGGCACGGTCGTCTTCCCTTCGGCGGGCGTAAAGTTCTTCCTCACCGCCAAACCCGAAGAGCGCGCGCGCCGCCGTCTCGACGAGGAGCGCGCGCGCGACCAGACGCAGACCTTCGAGGAGACTCTCGCCGACATCAACGAGCGCGACCAACGCGACTCCACGCGCGACGACTCGCCGCTCCGCGCAGCGTCCGACGCCGTCGTCATTGACACCACCGAGTTCACCATCGAAGAGGTCTTCCTACGTATGCTCGAAGTCGTCCGCGAGCGTCAGGCGCGCACAGGAACTCAGTAGGAGCAGGAGGCCAGGCCGCGAGATGTTCACGGGACTGATCGAAGAGTTGGGGCGCGTGCGCTCGGTCGAGCGGCGGGGCGAGGGCGTGCGCCTCACGGTCGAGGCGCGAGTCGTGACCGTGGACGCGCGCGACGGTGATTCTATCGCGGTCAACGGCGTCTGCCTGACGGCGCTCGACGTGCGGCGCGACTCGTTCGCGGCGGACGGCTCGCGCGAGACCTTGCAGCGCTCGACGCTCGGCCTTTTGCGCGCGGGTTCACCCGTCAACCTTGAGCGCGCCGTGACGCCCTCGACGCGGCTCGGCGGCCACATCGTTCAGGGCCACGTTGACGCGCGCGGGAAGTTCCTCGGCGCGGAGGAGCACGGCGGCTCTTGGACTGTGAGGATCGCTTACCCCGCGGAGGTCGCGCGTTACCTCGTCTTCAAAGGCTCGGTCGCGGTCGAGGGCATCAGCCTGACGGTCGCCGGACTCGCCGAAGATTATTTCGAGGTCGCCATCATCCCGAAGACGTGGGGCGTGACGAACCTCTCGCACTTGCGCGCGGGCGACCCCGTCAACATCGAGGCCGACATCATCGCGAAGTACGTCGAGCGCATCCTCTTCTTCGGCGCGCGCGGAGGGTCGGGCGGCACTTCCGTCACGGCGGAAAGGCTCGCCGAACTCGGCTACAAGTAGCGCGGCGCGGCCCGCGCGAATCGAGCCGCGGAAGCGCCGCGGGAAATTTTCTTTACAACTCGCCGCGCGCGTTGAATAATTCGCCGCGCAGGAGGCTCCTCATGAAAATCGTGCCCAGACTTCTCGTCAGAAATAAATCCGTTTTCTTCTCGCTATTCGTCGCGTCGCTGCTGCTCGCCGCGTCGGGCGTCGTGCTCCGGCGCGCTTCGGCGCAAACCCCGTCCGAGACGTGGGTCTCTTACACACCGGTCGCGCAGCAGACCGAACTCGACGTTCTCACGTGCGGCGGCAGGACGTTCGCCAAAGTGAAGTTCACCTTCAACGACGGCGGCTACCGCGTGACCGACTGGGGACAGGCTGCGGGCGCGGGCGGCAACTTCTCCGTTGACGTGAAGGCGGAGCGCTGGACGGGCTTTTCGATCCAGATGCAGACGTTCGCCGAGCAGGTTTACGACCTCGGCGCGCTCGCGCCGGGCACATATACCTTCACGCTCAACTCGCGCGGCACGTTCGTCGCGAGCAGGCAGTTCGTCGTCGGCCCGGCGTCGGACGCCGTGTCGAACCCCGCGGACGACGCGTCGGTCTTCGTCTGGCGGCACTACGAAGACTTCCTCGGTCGCGACCCGGACGCGCAGGGCTTCCGCTTCTGGACTGGCAACCTGACCGCCGCTTGCCCCGCGGGCGACGCGGCCTGCGTCGAGCGCAAGCGCGTTGACACCTCCGCCGCCTTCTTCCTCTCGATTGAGTTCCAGCAGACCGGCTACCTCGTCCACCGCCTCTACGTGGCCTCCTACGGTCGCGCGCCGCGGCGCGAGGAGTTTCTGCCCGACGCGCGCGCCGCCTCGCGCGGCGTGATCGTCAACGCCGCGGGGTGGCAGGCGACGCTCGAAGCGAACACGCGCGCGCTGCTCGACGAATGGGTGAGCCGCCCCGACTTCAAGTCCGCGTTCGATCAACTCTCCGACGCGCAGTACGTTGACCGCCTGCTCGCGAACGCAGGCATCACGCCCGCGACCGGCGCGCGCGACGCGCTCGTCGCAGACCTCTCGGCGGGCAACAAGACCCGCGCCGAAGTCCTGCGCGCCGTCGCCGATGACGCGGGCTTCCGGCAGAGGGAGTTCAACCGCGCCTTCGTCCTGATGCAATACTTCGGCTACCTCCGGCGCAACCCCGACGACGCGCCCGACCACGACATGAGCGGTTATAACTTCTGGTTGAGTAAGCTCGACGAGTTCGGCGGCGACTACGTCCGCGCCGAGATGGTCAAAGCCTTCATCACATCGAGCGAGTACCGCGCGCGCTTCTGCGGCCAGTAAGAGGCCGAAACTCTGCGACACGCTTCCGCGCCTTCTTCGCGCCCTCCGCGGTCAAGCAAGCAAGCCTCTTCAACCGCGGAGGGCGCGAAGAAGGCGCGTCTGTTTCTTAACGGACAGTCGGACCTCCTCGCCCGCGCCGACAATCCGTTCGCAAAAAGGCGCGCTTTCAGGTAACATACCCGGCGACTACAAAAGCTCTCCACAGTTGAGTTTTACGGGCGAGACCCCTATGCCTTTTGCTTCCGTCGAAGAGGCCGCCGCTGACTTGCGCGAAGGCCGCATGATCATCATCGTGGACGACGAGGATCGCGAGAACGAGGGCGACCTCGTCTGCGCCGCCGAACTCGTCACGCCCGAAGCCGTCAACTTCATGGCGACGCACGCGCGCGGACTCGTCTGCATGCCGCTCACGGAGGAGCGCTGCGACGAGCTGCACCTGACGATGCAGGTCGCCGACAACACCTCCTTCCTCGGCACGGCCTTCACCGTCTCCATCGAGGCGCGCAAAGGCGTGACGACGGGCATCTCCGCAGCCGACCGCGCGACCACAATCCTGACCGCCGTTGACCCCAAGACCAAGCCGCAAGACCTCGCGCGGCCCGGCCACGTCTTCCCCTTGCGAGCGAAGAAGGGCGGCGTGCTCGTCCGGCCCGGTCAGACCGAGGCGAGCGTTGACCTCGCGCGCATCGCCGGCCTGTACCCGGCGGCGGTCATCTGCGAGATCATGAACCCGGACGGCACGATGTCGCGCCTGCCGCAGCTCGAAGAGTTCGCCGCGCTTCACGGCCTGAAGATGATTACGGTCGCAGACCTCGTGCGCTACCGCATGAGGAAGGAGATTCTCGTGCGCCGCGCGGTCGAGACAGACCTGCCGACCGTCTATGGCCTGTTCCG
>DASRCS010000025.1:0-10582 GCA_035652995.1 Pyrinomonadaceae bacterium | reverse complement strand
GTCGGCTACGACGTGAACACGGCGCTGCTCGACAAACTCGCCGCGGACAACGGCGGCGTCGCCGAGTACGTCGAGCCGAAGGAAGATTTGGAGGTCAAGGTCTCGAACTTCTTCACGAAGATAAATCATCCCGTCCTGACGAACCTCGCGCTCGACATGGGCGGCGTGCAGACCGATTTGATTTACCCGCGCGAGATGCCCGACCTCTTCCGCGGCTCGCAGATCACGCTCATCGGTCGCTACCGCAACGAGTACGACGTGCGCAACGCCGTCCTCCGTCTGACGGGGCGGACGGGCGCGGCTGCGCGCACGTTCACCTACGAGAACGTCAACTTCCCCATGACCGAAGACGGCAACGACTTCCTGCCGCGCATCTGGGCGACGCGCAGGGTCGGCTGGCTGATGGAGCAGATTCGCACGAACGGCGAGCAGAAGGAGTTGACCGACGAGATCGTTGACCTCGGCACGCGCTACGGCATCGTCACGCCGTACACCTCTTACCTCGCCGTCGAGCCGGGCGCGGTGGCCGAGACAGTCACAGTCACGCGCGACCAGCGGGGCTTGAGCACAACGGCTCCGACGAACCGCCCGACCGCCGTCAACGGCAGGTTCGGCGGAATCGGTGGAGGCGCGCGCGACCAGCCCGCGCCTCCACCGAAGGAGGCCGCGAAGGCCACGACCGGCGCGATTGCCGTCCAGGAGAGCAAGCGTGAGCGCGCGGCGCAGAACGCCATGACCATTGACGGCGAAGACGACGCGCTGCGGGTCGAGACCGGCGCGCAGAAGGTCGGCGACAAGACTTTCTATTTGCGCGACGGCGCGTGGGTTGACTCCGAGTTCAAGCCGGAGGCGAAGCTCCCCGAAACCGCGCTCGACTTCGGCAGCGACGAGTACTTCGCGCTCATCCAGCGCGAGCCGCAACTCGCGCGCTTCTTCTCGCTCGGCGAGCGCGTCGTGGTCGTTTACAAAGGCCGCGTCTATCGAGTGAACAGCAAGCCATGAGTTAGTGCAGTACAGAACCGCGAGCGGCCACGGGATTGCGGAATGCGGATTTCGGATTGCGGATTGAAAGCAAGATGTCTTTCTAATCCGCAATCCGAAATCCGCATTCCGCAATCGAAGGGTTCTGTTTCGCTTGTCTCGGCGGCGTGCGTTCATGTACAAAGGTGTGCGCGCAAGGGGGAGGATTCAGGCGGAAGCTTTCGGGCGGACTCATTTCGACGGAGCGTCTTTCGTAGATGAAGTCAAGAGCGATTTCGCAGGGCGTGGCCGCGCGTTTGATGTGCGCGGCCATAGTTTTTTCGTTCGCCTACTTCGCGGGCGCGGAGGCGGCGAGCGCGCAGTGGGTTGGCGGTCGTCAGGGTCAGGCCGGGAAGGATTTGAACGCGGTCTATTTCGTTGACTCGAAACACGGGTGGGTCGCGGGCGACGGCGGAATAATTCTCTACACGGGCGACGGCGGCGCGAGCTGGACTCCGCAGCACGCCGGGACTTCGTCGAGCGTCAACGACATCTACTTTCGCAACAAGGACGACGGCTACCTGCTCGCGGGCAACGAGATTTTCATCACGGACGACGGCGGCGCGACGTGGCAGCCTTCGGGCCGCTTCCTCGCGCCCGACTTCGGCGGCGCGGAGCCTGAGCTTTACAGCGTCCGCTTCACGGGCAAGAAGCGCGGCTGGGTCGTCGGTAGCTTGAGCCGCGGCGACACGGTCGTTGAAAGCCTCGTGCTCCACACGACCGACGGCGCGCACTGGCTGCGGCAGACAGTGCCCGTCCGCGACGAACTCATCCACCTCGACTTCGACGGCGACAAGCGCGGCTGGATCGTCGGCAGCAACGGTCGCATTCTCCACACCGAAGACGGCGGCGAGACTTGGACGCTGCAAGCTTCGGGGACTACGTCAGCGCTCTACCACGTTGACTTTCGCGGCGAGCGCGGGTGGGTCGTCGGCGAGCGCGGGACGATACTCCGAACGGTGGACGGCGGCGTCACGTGGCGTGCGGTCAGGTCGCCGACGAAGGCGACGCTTTTGAGCGTGCAGTTTGTCAGCGACGACGAGGGCTGGGCGGTCGGTCGCGGCGGAGTGATTCTGCGCTCGGACACCGGCGGCGACAACTGGGTTCAGCAGGAGAGCCGCACGCGCCAGAACCTCTACGCTCTCTTCTTCGACAAGAGCAAGAAGAACGGCTGGGCGGTCGGCGGCGACGGCCTCGTCCTCAGATACGAGAGGTGAAGAAGCGTTCAGCGCTCAGCCTTCAGCTTTCAGCTTTTTTAAGCAACGCCGCGGCGAGTGGCGCGCATCCGAAGAGACAGCATAGCGATTACCTTCATGGCCGCATGGGGAAAGCGGTCAGGGGTAAAGTTGGATGGTTCTCCTGTGGTTTCCGCCCGGCGTGGGACGACGCGCCGGGCGGCTTTTTATTGCGGAATGCGGATTTCGGATTGCGGATTTAAGGCTGTCGGGAAATCTCGGTGATCGTCGCGAGGTGGTGGTCGTCGTGCTCGGCGACGAAGACGGCCATGTCGATGACGCGCATTGGTTGATTGAGTCGCGGGTGGAGGGCGGAGGCGGCGACCTCGTCCTCGTTGAGCGATTCGAGCCGTCGGACGAATCGAAGCCGCGCGGCGCGGAACCGCGCGAGCAGGTCTTCGGGACGAGCGTCGTTGTGGCTCGCCTCGTAGGTCTTGCGGTTGGCGGGGTCTGCCGGGCGGAGCGTGTCGAGGCCGCGGGCGTAGTCTTCGAGGCGGCCTTCGTGCAGTTCGTCGAGGTCTGCGAGGTGGCCGACGTGCTCCTGTATCGTCCAGGCCTCGCCCCGCCGCGCGGTCAGAGCCGCAGGGGGAAGCGAGCGCACAAGCTCTTCGAGACGAGCGGGAGTCCCGCGCAGACGCTCGACCACGGAAGGGAAGACGCCGACCGGCAGGTTGAAGTCGAACCGCCTCTCGAACCACTTCGTCCTCTTCATTGATACAGTCTCCCACGGAAAACGTCTGAAAGAGAAAGGGCAGCCCCGCCGGCTGCCCTTCTTACGTCGCAGGCGTGCGCGAAGTTTATTCGACCTTCCTGATGCTCTTGACCAACTTCGAGTAGTCCTCCGCGTGCTTTTGCAGGTTGTCGGCGGAGCCGAAGGTCAGGACGATGACGGGCCTCTTCGCCATGAGGATGTCCGTGCGGAAGAGGATGTCCTGCCCCTCGATCTGGCCCGAACCGGAGACGTAGGAGTGGGCCATGCCGTTGTGCGTGTCCCCCTTCGCCTCGCCGTCGAACTTCAGGTTCTTGATCTGCTTGCCAAGCTCCTCGCCGAGCGCCTTCGTCGCCGCGTCGAAGTCCTTGTCCTCCGTCACCCAGAAGACGACGGCGATGCTCTTGTCGGGGGAAGAGACGGTCAACTGGTCTCCGTCCGGCTCGGCCTTCCAGCCGTCGGGCAGCTCGAACGTGATGCCGCCCTCCTTGTGTGTGAACGTGTGGTCGTCGGACTGCGACGCTGCGGCGCTCGCGGAAATGGTCGAGTGGGGTCGGACGCCGCCGACGCCGGCGGCAAACGTTTGGGGCGCGGCGCAGCCGAGCGCGAGCGCGCACGCGGCGACGGCGACCGAGATAAAATTAGCGGCTCTCAATGTTCTATCCTCCGTTGGGGTCTCGAAGCTTCGGGCCGAAGTGCGCGGCGCGCTTTCGCCGCGGGTCGCGGAAAGGGTTGTTCGAAGGGCCGGTGTCGAAGTCGTCTCCGCCGCGGGCATATTAAGGCCGCGGTCGCGGAAAGACAACGACGCGCGGAAAAAAACGTCGTGAAAACGGCGGGCGCGAGGTTGCTTCCCCGCGCCCGCCGAATGAGAGGGGACGGATTTTCAGTTGGCCGCGGCGCGCTGCTGCGGTCGCTTCTTCTCGTCCTTGTTGTCGAGGATGGAGCGCACGATGGCGAGCGTGGCGGCGGCGCGCGGCGACTCGCCCTCGAAGCCGCGGGCGAGGTCAATCGCGCGTTGCAGGTTGTCCGCCGCGAGCTTCGAGAAGACGCCGTCGAGGTCGAACGACTCCGCGCCGTAGGAAGACATCATCGTCATGCCCTTCGTCTCAAGCCGCGTGTCGAGCCTGCCGTCCTCGCCCGTGTAGGTCTTCGCGGCGTTCGCCGCCTTGACGACTTCGGCCATCACGTCCCACGCGCGCGCGCGGTCGAGCACGACGTACCGCGTGGCGATGGCGACGAGCGCGCTCACGCGCTGCGGCGACGCGTCGTCAATGTGCTCCTTCGCCTCCCTCGTCGCCTCGTCCAGAAGCTGCGCGGCGCGTCCGGGGTCGGACTTCGAGAGCAGGTTCGCGGCCTCGGTCAGCGCCCAAGCCGTCTGCTCGGGCGTGAGCGTGCCGGCGCGCGCGAGCCTCACGACCTCCGCCGTGTCGTTCCGGCTGAGCGCGTTGTGGACGGACTGGAAGTCAACGTATGCGCGCAGGCGCTGGCGCAAGTCCGCGTCTTCGATCTTGCCGACCAACTCCTCGACGCGCGGGTCGTTCTTCCGCAGCGCGGCCATGACGGCGTCGAGGTAGAGTTCATCGCGCTCGTCCGAAGTTTTCGCCGCGTCGAGACGGTTCAGGTATTCCTGCACGCGGTCGCGGTTCGGGTCTTCGGGGACGAGTCCGCGCCGGGCGATGTCGTCGCCCGCGTCCGTCCTCATCTCCGGCGGCGCGTCCGGCGAGAGCGAGGCCATCTTCGCGTGCAGCGCGGCGGAGTTGTCGGGCGCGTACTGGTCGAAGAGCGGGAGCAGCCGCGAGATGACCATGTACCAGCCCTTGCGCCCCGCCGAAGTCTGATCCTGTTCGGGCGTCGGCGTCGGGCGCAGGAGTATCGAGGCCGCCGTCTGGAAGTAGGCGGCGCGGAGTTGCGGCGCGATGTCGGTCGGGGGAGGGAAGTCGCGCCCCCAGGAGTTCATGCTCGACCCGTCGTCGCTGAAAGTCGCGTAGAGCGTCGGCGAGAAGATGTAAGAGGCGAGCAGCGAGGCCGTGTTCGCGTCCGACGCGGGGTCGAGCGCCGCGCGGCTGACGAACGCGGCGTAGCGCTCGTCGGCGGCCTTCGAGTCTTTCTGCCGCAGGCGCGTGAGGAACTGGAGCGCGTCAGGGTTGACCGGCCCGGCACCGAGCGCCGGGTCGGCGAACTGAAGCGCGCGCTCGGTGTCGCCGTCCTGCAAGAGTTGGGTCGCGAGCTTGAGCCGCTTCGAGACCGCGGGCGGCACGTACATCGGGTCGCGCCGGTGCGTCGAGGGGTCTTGCGAGTCGTCCGCCGCGGGCCGGTCGTTCGAGGTCGCGGCGTTCTCGGCCTCCTGCTTGCGCTCGTCGTCGAGCTTCTTCAAAAACTCTTCGCCGAGCGCGCGGTCGCGCTTCGCGGCGAGCCGCAGCACTTCCGCGCGCACGCTCGGCGGCATCTGCACCGAGAAGGTGCCGCGGTCGCGCAACTGCCGGGCCTTCTCTTCGGCGAGGCGGCGGTCGCTCTCGGCGTCAGCCGCCTCGGCCTCGTCCCACGCGCGCCGGAAGAGCGCGAGCGCGCGTTCGCGCTCGGTGTTCCAGAGCGCGTCCGCCGCGCGTGCCTGGACGCGCGCGCGAAGCACCGGGTCGCGGAACATCTGCGCGTCGTTGGCGAGCGAGCTGACGAGCGCGATGGCGGTCGTCCGGCGAACCTCGGCCATCGGGTCGGCCTCGCCCGCAGCCGCTTTCGCGCTTGAAGTCTTCGCGTTCGTTTTCGGCTGCGCGGGCTGCGTCTGCTGCGCGCGCGCCGTCGTCAGGGACGCGACGCAGAGCGCGGCGGCGAGAAGGGGAAGACGTTTCGACATGACTTTCTCCGACTTCAAAAGGTTCTGTTGAGGCTTCGTCAATTGCCGCCGACTTTTTGCTAGTGGCAACTGAAAACTGACAGAAGAATCTAGTTTGATTCAATCCTGCACGGCTGAAAGTTCCCGAATTAACACGCGCGCGCACGCGCCTCGAAGTTAAATTTCGGAATGTTCGTTCAGACCGGCGCTTGAGTTAGGCAAACCTACGGCACGCGCCCGCCGCCGAGTGGAGTGTACACGCGCGGCGGCGGGCGCGGGTTCCAAAACAATCCGGGCGGAGAATTTCAGACGGCGACGACCTCGATCTCAGGGTCAATCTCCTGCCGGATCATGTTCTCGATTGCCATCAGCGTGCCCGTGAGCGAACTCGGACAACTGCCGCACGCGCCCTGGTAGTGGATGGTCAGTGTCTTGTTGTCGAGTGATAGGACTTCGAGCCAGCCGCCGTCCGACGCGAGGTAAGGGCGTATGCGCTCGTCGAGCATCTCGTTGATGCGCGCGAGCCTCGGGTCGTCGCTCATCAACGCGCCGAGCGCGCCGCCGACGCCCGACGCGGCGGGCGCGGGAGCGCCGTTCGACTTCACGGCTTCCGCCGCGCGAATCGAGACGGCGAGCCGGGGCAGAAGCTCGTCCCAGTCGGCCCCTTCGGTCTTCTCGACCGTCACCATCTTGTCCATGTAGAAGACCGACGCCACGTCGCCGACGGCGAAGAGCGCGCCCGCGAGCGGGTCGCCCGCGGCCTCTTCGGCGGCGTGGAACGAGCGCGTCGTGCCCGCGGTGACAGGCTCTTTGAGGATGAATTTAACGGCGTTCGGGTTCGGTGTCTCTTCGATGTTGTCAATCTTCGGCATCAGTCAATAATCTCCCCAATAATATTGCTCTGAACGGCACGGCGCGCGCCTGCGCCGACTGTTTCGCGTTCCGATTTTCGTCCGAAAGGATTATACCGCGTTTGAAAAAACGGCGCATTTCCGGGCGGTCGGCGGCCAGATTCAAGCCCGACGGCGATGCCCCCTGCGACCTTCGGGCGACCCGCCCCGACGCCGCGGAAGCCGCAGCCGAAAAGCGCGCAATTCGTGCAGAAATTCAGCTTGCGTTCACCCCGCCGAGTACGCATTTCGATAGTACCAATTTAAACTGTTGGTACCGGAAATTTAATTTGTCAAAAGGCCGAAGAGGGCGTATATTCTAATCCCTCGCTTGTCCCCCCTTCGCAGGTGAGACAAGTTGAGACGAGAGGCAGACGGTAGCGAGGGCCGGCTGCCTCTTGGTATTTTCAGAGGTCAGAGGTCGGAGGTTAGAGGTTAGTGATTGACTTGCTGACCTCTAACCTCTAACCTCTGACCTCTAATCTTATGAACATCGGAATCACCGTCTATCCGACCTACGGCGGGAGCGGCATCGTCGGCTCGGAACTCGGCAAGGAGTTGGCCGAGCGCGGGCACAACGTCCACTTCATCTCTTCGGCGCTGCCGACGCGTCTGACGCAGTTGGGCGGGCGCGTACACTTCCACGAGGTCGAGATGATGTCGTACCCGCTCTTCGAGCACCAGCCCTACACGCTCGCGCTCGCGACGAAGATGGCCGACGTGGCCGAGACGGAGAACCTAGACCTCCTGCACGTCCACTACGCCATCCCGCACTCGATCAGCGCGATACTCGCGCGCGAGTCTCTGAAGCCGCACCGCACGCTCCCCGTCATCACGACGCTGCACGGCACGGACATCACGCTCGTCGGCGCGGATCGCTCGTACCTTCCGATCACGCGCTACGGCATCGCGCAGTCGGACGGGGTGACGGCGGTCTCGAACTACCTGAAGCAGGCGACCGCGGAGCTTTTCCAGTTCGACCACATCGCCGTCATCCCGAACTTCATCTGCGCGACCGACTACCAGCGCCGCCCGCGCGAGGAGCTGCGCGCCGAACTCGCGCCCGGCGGCGAGCCGCTGCTCGTCCACGTCTCGAACTTCCGCCCGGTCAAGCGACCCGTTGACTGCGTCGAGATTCTCGCGCGCGTCCGCGAGAAGGGAGTCAAGGCACGGCTCGTGATGGTCGGCGATGGGAGCGAGCGCCCACGCGCCGAGCATCGCGCGCGCTGCCTCAGGGTTGAAAGCTACTGCTCGTTCGTCGGCAAACAGCCGCGCATCAGTGACTACCTGTCGGCCTCGGACGTTCTGCTCCTGCCGTCCGAGCAGGAGTCTTTCGGACTCGCCGCGCTCGAAGCGATGGCCTGCGAAGTTCCGGTCATCGCCTCGCGCGTCGGCGGCATCCCCGAAGTCGTCGAAGACGGCTCGACGGGCTGCCTCGCCGAAGTCGGCGACATCGAGAAGATGAGCGACTGCGCCGCGCGTCTTCTCGCGAACGAGTCCTTGCGCCGCGAGATGGGGCGGCGCGCGCGCGAGTCCGCCGTGAGCCGTTACAGCACAGACCTCGTCATCCCGCAGTACATAGATTTTTATGAGCGCGTCATCGCCGCGTCGAAAGCAGCCGCGACCGTGTGAGGAAGGCGGCGCGCGCCGCGAAGACGAACCGCGGCGCGCGCCTCGCGCCCCGAAGCCGAAGGCCGCCGCGGGCCGCGACGCAGTTCGCACGAAGCCTCGCGCGCATTCTTCGACGGCGGTTGACGAGTGGGTCGCGCGCGTCCTCGAAGAGAAGCCCGTCGGCTACATCATTCAAAATTTAGAGCGCGCCTACGGTGTCCCCGAAAACAAGTGGACGGGCTGGGACGTGCTCGACATGCTCGTCTCGGTCATCCTCTCGCAGGCGACGAGCGACGCCAACAGCGACCGCACTTACGACGCACTGAAGGAGCGCTTCCCCACCTGGGACGCGGTTCTGCGCGCGCGCGAGCGGGCGATTGCGGAGACGATTCGACTCGGCGGACTCGCGAACCAGAAGGCGGCGGTCATCCGCGCGCTGCTGAAACAGATCAAGGAGCGTCGCGGCTCGCTCGACCTCTCTTTCCTGCAAGACCTCCCGGCTGAAGAGGCCGCGCAATACCTCAACGGCTTCCGCGGCGTCGGCCCGAAGACGGTCGCCTGCACGCTCCTCTTTGCCTGCGGCAAAGACATCTTCCCGCTTGACACACACATCTTCCGCATTCTCCGCCGCGTCGGACTCATCCCCTCGAAATGCTCCGACGTGTTCGCGCACCGCGTCATGAGCCGCGTCGTGCCCGCCGGAAAGTTCTACTCATTCCACGTCAATCTCATCCGCCACGGACGCAAAATCTGCCGCCCCCGCGACCCTTCTTGCGAGCGCTGCCCCGTCGTCGAATACTGCGACTATGGGCAGGAACGCATTTAAAGTACGTGCGGTCTTGCGGGCAAGATTTGCGCTTGAGGAAGCGATTTTCACGCCTGAGCGACGGGTTTCGCTTTTTGATTGACCTTGCGAAAAACGTTTCCCGCGCCCACACGCAAAACAGTCTGCCCCTTGCCCGAAAGCCTGAGGCAGACTGCCCGTTTTTGTAGCTTCCGTCCTTGAATTAGTGGTTGTGGTTGTCGTTGTCGTGGTGCTCGCCGCGGTCGTGGTCTCTGTGGTGTCGGTGGCGGCGGTGGTGACGGCGGTGGTGACGGCGGTGATGCATGCCGTTATTGTCTTCGTGCCTGTCGCGGTTGTCTTGTGCGAAGACGCTGACGCCGCTCGTCATGATGAACACGAGAGCGAGTAGCGCGCTGAGTTTCTTCATTCTCGATCTGCTCCTTCGTTTGATTGGGAAGAGACGCTTACTTGTAGTCTCATTCAGCCGGCCTGTCAATGTTTTGTTCGCGGCCCCCGCTGCGGGCTTGCCTGGGAAACTTTCGCCGAGGTCTGTCTTAAAGAGTGTAAGATTCGGTCGTATGTCTTACCTGATTGACGGCAATAACGTGATGGCGCAGCGCGTGGGCTGGCACAGGGACAAGGCGGGCGCGCGGCGGCGTCTGCTTGGCGAGTTGGCGCGGTTCGCGCGCGAGTCGGGCACGACGGTCGAGGCCGTGTTCGACGGAGCGCCGGACGAGTTCTTCCCCGACGGCTCCGACTTCATGGGCGTGCGCGTCTTCTACGCCGAGCGCGGCTCGGACGCCGACACGCGCATCAAGCAGTTGGTCGAATCGTCGCGCGAGCGCCGGACTTTGAAGGTCGTCACGTCAGACCGCGCGCTCGCCGACTACGTCCGGCGCTGCGGCGCGGAGGTCGTGCGCTCCGGCGAGTTCCGGCGCAGGCTCGACGCCGCGTCCGCCGCGGTCGAAGAGCCGGAGTCGGCGGGGCGCGGCGGCGTTGCTCTCTCGGAGATGGACGAGTGGATGAAATACTTCGGCGTCGCGCCAGAAGACGACGAGGAAGAAAAGCCTTCGCCGCGCGTGAAGCCGCAGGCGAAGCGTGGCGGAAAGAGGCGCTAGAAGATTTTTGTCCGTCCGTTTAGCCCTTCGATTCGTTGCCGACGAGTTCAACGTCGAAGGTGAGCCGCTCGCCCGCGAGCGGGTGGTTGCCGTCAATGGTGATGTGTTCGGGGGTGACATCGGTGACGACGACCTCGATCTGGTTGCCGTCCTGAAGCGGAAGCAGGAAGCGCATCCCGACCTGCGGCTCGACGGGGAACTGCGCGGCCTCGCGCGGGATCGTCGTGGTGAGCGCGTCGCGCCGCTGGCCGTAGGCGTCGTCCGGCGCGATCTCGATGGTCTTCGAGTCGCCGACCTTCATGCCGCGCACGCCCTCGTCGAAGCCGGGGATGACCTCGCCCGCGCCCACGGTGAATTCGAGCGGGTCGCCCTCGCGCGAGCTGTC
>DASRCS010000024.1:0-5925 GCA_035652995.1 Pyrinomonadaceae bacterium | reverse complement strand
TGCAGCACGCCGAAGCGGTGCTGCTCGTCAATGACGACGAGGCCGAGCTTGTCGAACGAAACGGATTCTTGAATGAGCGCGTGCGTGCCGACGGCGGCGTGAATCTCTCCGGCGGCGAGGTCTTTGTGGAGGCGTCGCTTCTCGCTCGCCTTGAGCGAGCCGACGAGCAACTCGACGCGGTAGGGCGTCGGCGCGAGCAGGCGTTTGATGTTGCGCGCGTGCTGCTCGGCGAGAATTTCCGTGGGAACCATGAGCGCGGCCTGATAGCCGTTCTCCATCGCCGCGAGCATGGCGAGCAGCGCGACGGCGGTCTTCCCGCTGCCCACGTCGCCCTGGAGCAGGCGGTTCATCGGAGAGTCCGACTGCATGTCTTCGAGTATGCGCGTGACGGCGCGCTCCTGCGCCGCGGTGAGCGAGAAGGGGAGCACCGACAGCATTCGTTCGCGCACGCGCGGCGTGACTTCGATGACCGCGCCCTTCGGCTCCTTCACGCGCTCGTCGCGCCGCAGGGCGATGGCGAGCGCGACCCAGAAGAACTCCTCGAAGATGAGTCGCAGGTGCGCGGGGCTTCGCGCGCGCTCGTACTCGGCGAGCGGAACGTCGTCCGGCGGGAAGTGTATCCGTCGAATCGCGTCGGCGCGGGATACAAGGTGTTGTCGCGCGATCAGGTCGGCGGGCAGAGTCTCCGTGAACGCTTCGTCGTCGAGCCTGCCCAGAACCGCGTGGACGATCTCGCGCAGGCGCTTCGTGCGGAACTCGCCGAGCTTTCGATAGACGGGCACGCGACGCCCGACGTGAATCGCCGCGAGCGCAGGGTCGGTCGCCTCGTCAACCGAATCTTCGCCCGCCGCCTCTTCGTCAACGCCGCTTTCGTCTTCCGCGTCAACGCCGCCGCGTGCGTTCGTCGCCGCGTCGCCGTTCGAGTCTGTGACTCGCGCGCCGGCTTGCGCCTCCTGCTCGGCGAGGCGAATGAGCGCGTTCTCCGGCGGCGTGAACGTGCCGGGCAGCATCTCCAACTCGTCCGGCTTATTCAGACGGAGCGCGAACGTGTTGCGGCGCGCGTCCCACTCCCACCTCCCGAACGCGACGAAGCGCGCGCCGCGCGCGAAGCGCTGGCGGTAATAGTTAAGGACGCTTTGCGCCTGGCGTCCCGTTCGCCCGGAGACGAACCACCAGACGACGACCGGCTTGCCCGTGCGCTCAGGGTCGCCCGCCGTCACTTCAAAAATGTAGAGCGGCGGAGCCTTCGGCCCTCGATTCTTCCCGACCTGAAAGCCCCCGGCCACGCGGACGTAGAGTTCGAGCGAGGCTTCGACGCCGTCGCGCAGGTCTGCGATGCGCGCGAGGTTCGAGCGATCTTCATAACGCATCGGCAGGTAGTTCAAAAGGTCTTCGACCGTGACCTCCGACGCGTCGCGCTTGCCCGACACGTTCGCCAGCGCGAGCGCGAGCTTGCGCGCCGTCTGTGCGCCGAGGCGCGCGATTGACTGCTGCGCGAGTTGTGTGACGGGGGTGTCGGGCGTGAGAGACATGGAGAAGTGATGAGTGATGAGTGATGAGTGATGAGTGATGCTTTGAAAGCGAGCTGCCTTAACTCATCACTCATCACTCATCACTTGCTTTCATGCCGTGGCCGTCTCCGTAGAAGTGCAGTAGCGGTCGAAGGCTTCGGTGAGTTCGTGCGCGATCTGCTCGGCAAACTTGTTCTCGATCTGGTGGCGTTCGAGCATGAAGACGAGTTGGCCGTCTTTGAAGAGCGCGATCTGCGGCGAGGATGGCGGGTACGGCGCGAAGTGCTCGCGCGCGGTCGCCGTCGCGTCGATGTCAGCGCCCGCGAAGACCGTGATCGAGCGGTCGGGGCGCGCGCCGTTCTGAAGCGCGAGCGCGACTCCGGGCCGCGCCTTGCCCGCCGCGCAGCCGCAGACCGAGTTGACGACGACCATCAGCGTGCCCTTCGTGTTAATGAGCGCGTCCTCGACCTGTTCGGGCGTGCGCGTCTCTTCGACGCCGAGCCGCGTCAGGTCTTCGCGCATGGGCTTGATGAGAATTTCCGAGTACGGCATTTTCTTCTTCTCCTTGTTGAATCCTGCGGGTTTGGGTGCGGTCTTAATTTACCACAGCGCCGGCGATTTAACCGCCAGCCGTGATTCGGATGCGGCGCGGTTCTTTGCCGTCGCCTTCGATTGAGACGCGGAAGACGGGCGAGGGCAGAGGGTAGTTGCCCATCCGCTCGGCCCACTCGATGACGATGACGGCGCGCTCGTCCGAAAGAAGTTCGTCGAGGTCAACCGCGTGCGCGGCTGAAGCGCCTTCGTCGAGCCGGTAGAGGTCGATGTGGTAGAGGAGCAGGCGGCCTTCGGCATGGCGGTTGACGAGCGTGAACGAGGGGCTTGAGACTTCCGCGGGGTCGAGGCCGAGGCCGGCGGCGAGTCCTTTGACGAAGACGGTCTTGCCCGCGCCGAGCGCGCCGGAGAGAAGAAGTATCTCGCCGCCCGCGAGTCGTTCGCCCGCGCGGCGTCCCGCGTCGAAAGTTTCTTGCGGGCCGTGCGAAGTCCACTCGCCTGTCTGAATCCCGCCGCCCTTTTCAATCACGTTGTCTTCAATCACGTCGTCGCTCGCGGGTGCGTTCAAGGCGTCTCTCCTTCGGCGTCCAGCGAGCGAATCGCCGCGCTCAAGTGTTTGCGAATGTCAGATGCGACCATCGCGCGCATCCCCGCTTCGCGCGCCGCGAAGTCGCCCGCGAGTCCGCCGACGTAAACCGCGGCGATGGTTGCGGCGACCGCGTCGGCCCTGTCTTTCAAAGTCGCGAAGGCTTGCGAGAGGAAGCCGGTGATGATTCCCGTCAGCGTGTCGCCGGAGCCTGCCGTGCCGAGTCCGGCGTTGCCGGTCGGGTTGATGAAGACGCGACCGTCGGGCGCGGCGACGAGCGTGCGCGTGCCTTTGAGCAGGACGACGAGTTGATTCGCTTCGGCGAACTCGGCGACGACGCGCGCACGTTCGTTCAATGCCGAGTGGTCTTGCGTGCCGAGCAGACGCAGCATCTCGCCCTCGTGCGGCGTGATGATGATCGGCGCTTCGCGCGAACCCCGCAACTCCGCGGGCCACGGCGCGAGCGAGTTCAAGCCGTCGGCGTCAACGACGACGGGCGTCGTGCGCCGCTCGACCGTCTCCCGCACGAAGCGGCGCGTGCTTTCCGATTCGCGGGAGAGTCCGCAGCCGACGGCGACGACGGTCGCGCGCTTCGTCAGCTCATTCAGACGTGCGGACGCTTCGGCGCTGACGCTGCCGAGTTCGGTCTCGTCGAGCGCGGCGGTCATCACTTCGGGCATCAGGCGCGCGGCGATGCCCGGCAGGGCGGACGAGGCGGTCGCGACCGTGACGAGTCCCGCGCCCGCGCACATCGCCGCGTCGGCGCAGAGCACGGCAGCGCCCGTCATGTTGCGCGAGCCGGCGACGACGAGCGCGTGGCCGTGCGTGTTCTTGTAGGAGTCGGGCGTGTAGCGCGTCGCTTCGAGCCACGCGCGCGCGTCTTCCGCCTCGACGAGAAAAAGTTTCGAGGGCGCGGACTCGATGAGCGCGCGCGGCGTGCCGATGTCGGCGACCGCGAGTTGGCCGCCGAAGTGTGAGGCGGGCGGCAACACGTTCGCGGGCTTCGGCGCGGTGAACGTGACGGTGAGGTCGGCTCGCGCCGTCGGGCCGATTGGCGTGTGCGAGTCGGCGTTCAAACCCGAAGGGATGTCGAGCGAGACGAAGAGCGGCGCGGCGTGTCCGGCGTGCTCGCGCGCCGCGCGCAGGAGTTCGAGGTGCGCGACCACTTTGGCGAAGACGCCTTCGAGCGGGCGCGTGAGTCCAGTCCCGAAGAGCGCGTCAACGATCAAGTCGTAATTGTGGCGGGCGCTCGCGACGCGCTCCCACGCGGCGATGTCGCGGCACTCGACGAAGGAGAGCGGCGGCGGACTGTCGCTGGAGCCTGCGGCGAAACTCGCGAGGCTGCGCGCGACCTCAAAGTTTGTGCGCGCGTCGCCTTTGGTTTCGTCAACGCCGCCGAAGAGGACTACGTCCACGCGCACTCCCGACATCCAGAGGACGCGCGCGAGCGCCGCGCCGTCGCCGCCGTTGTTGCCGCGCCCGCAAAGAATCTGCGCGGTCTTGCCGCGGAGGTCGTGCGAGAAGCGCGCGGCTATCTCGCGCGCCGAGGCGTTCGCGGCTGCCTCCATCAAAAGGAGCGAGGACGTCGAGTACCGCTCCGTCGTCAGGCGGTCAAGCTCGCGCATCTCCTCTGCCGTCACGACCTTTTTCACGCGCCGGATGATAGCACGGACTCGCCCGCGCGCAGACAGCCGCACGGTTCGCCCGGCGCAGGTTTCGCCAACGAGAAGAGTTGTCAGTTGTGATTGAGTTGCGGCGTGGACGCCGGGAAGGGGTCGGGACGAAAGACGAGTTCAAAATAAAAAAGGCGCGCCGCCTTCGCCTTGCCGCCACGCCTGCCGCCTCGCCGAGCTACCGTTTCGTTTGTAACCGAGGGAAATGCTCAATGAGTCTGTTCCTCCAGAAAAATTTTCGCCCGCAGAAAATTTTTTTCTTCGGAAGGCGGCGAAGGAGTTTCCTGAAAAAAGTAAGCGGGCCGGGTGTTGACCCGGCCCGCTTGCTTTCAGAATCCTGTCATCCGACGGATGACTTCGACGGCGGAGTTACTTCGCGCCCGCTCTACGCCTTCGGCGGATGCCGGCGGCGACCCCGGAGAGTCCCGTGCCGAGCAGCAGAAGCGTCGCGGGTTCGGGGACGGTCGTCTGACTGGCTCCCGTTATTCCAGCCGTCAGGTTCGCCGTCTGCCCCGATTGCACGAACACGTCGGCCACGGTCAGCGTGAAGGTGCCGGTGGTGCCACCGCTGCTGAACGTGAAGGTCTGCGTCGGGTTCGCGAAGTGGATGTTCACGCCGCCCTGCCCGACATTGGGCGAGACGCTGCCCGTGATTGTCGCGGTGTACGTGGTTCCCTGACCGCCGGTAATGCCAGCCGGAGCCGTGAACGTGACGTTCATCGTAAACGAGCCGGAGAGCGGCTGCGTCGTGTCGGTGGACAGGGTAAATGTTCCGAGCCGGTCTGTGCCGCTCAGCGAGCCGACGCCGAGCGCGGTCGTCCCGGTAAAAGAGTTTCCTGCGAAGGTCAGTTGCGGCACACCCGTGACCGTCCCCGTCGTGGAGCCGGAGACCGTCACCTCGTCTGCGCGCGCGACGCTCTGTGCGAAGGCGATGAACGCGAGGGCGAAGACGCTGAGCGCAAGCGGCTTCACCAACGCGAGAATGCGGTTCGTCATTATGCTTCCTCCGTCGTTCCTTCCGAATCCTTGTTCGTATGCACTCCCACTGGTTGCGAATGTCGGGCGCAGGAGCGGGGCACGCTCACTGCTCACAATTTCAGGGCAGGCGCTAAACCGCACTTTGACGCCGCTCGTTAAGAAACTTTCGGGCGAGTTCAAAAACTTTCGTCGCCAGTCGGGGGCAATCCGCGGCAGCCGAAAGTTCAATCTTTGTACTACGATACTGGCAGTAAAAGCCCAATTCTTCCGCAATTTCAGAAAAGTGGAATGGAATTTACAGGCTTCCAGAGGAAATGTAAAGGAAAATTTCGGCGCTTCAGTGCCATCCGAAGCGTCAGACGGATTTCCAAAATCAGAAAAGCGAAGGGCCGGGACGAACGCTGCGCCCCGGCCAGTTCCGCCTTCCGGCGACCCGCACGGTCGCCCGCACTTTAAACCTTCGGAAGGTTTAGTTCTTGGCCTTGCGCCGGCGAGCACGCGCGGCGATTCCGGCCAGGCCCGTGCCGAACAGGATCATGGTCATCGGCTCTGGCACGGTCGAAGGCCCGGAAGTCGCCACGTCGCTGCCGCCCGGATTGACGTTCTGGAAGCGGGCGAAAATAGC
>DASRCS010000023.1:0-9317 GCA_035652995.1 Pyrinomonadaceae bacterium | reverse complement strand
TGCCGACGACCTCTCCGACGTACACGTCGAGCGTCGGCCCCTCGATCCATTCCATGACGAGGACGGGGAAGCGACGGCCCGCGACCAGCACGCCGCGCGGAAGGTATTTGAAGTGCGGCAAGGCGGGCACGACGTGCGCGGAGAGGTGCGCGTCAATCGCACTGTAACGCTCCTCGCGGTCGCCGAGGAAGCCTCGGAAGCAGCGCACGGCGAGCGACTCGCTGCCGACCTCGGAGTTGAGTTTGAAGACGTATGCGAACTGGCCCGAAGTGACGAGCGGCATCCCCAGCCTGTCAACCGCGGGCAACATCCTTTGCAGCGACGCGGCGGCGAAACAGATCGAGGGACACTGCACGGCCTCCGCGAAGTCGTGCGCGGTCGGCCAGAACGTCTTGGTCACACTGCTCGCCATAAAACTTTCAGAGCCGCCGCCGCGGAACGAAAGGCGCGGAATCACCCGCGAACAACTTTGATGCGGACGACCGCAACGTCGTCGTCCTTCAACCTGCCCGCACCCCGCTCGCGGGCGACGAACTCGGACAGGCGTTCATTCTCAGACGACGCGAGCAAAGAATCAAACTCCGCGAAACTCTCTTTGCGCGACTCGCACGACTCGAAGAACCACGCGGCCACGGCGTCCGACAAAAGATAGAAGATGTCGCCCTCCGCGGCCCCGCCCTCGCGGAAGACCGCGCGCGCGAGCGCGGCCTCGCGCGGAGCCTCGGCTGAAGGCAACAGTACCGGCGAAGAGTTGAAGTCTGCGCTCTTGTCGAGCGGCAAAGCCTCGACTACCAAACCGCCGCGCGTCTGCACGAAACACGAATCGCCGAGCGCCGCCACGCGCCAACGCCAAGCCGCGCCCTGCCCGTCGAACTTCACGCCGACGAAGGCCGCGAACGAACCCGCGCGCCGCTTCTCTTCCGCGTACCAAGGAAGCGACAACGCGCCCCAACCGGCGTGCAGCCGCTCGCCCCGCGCCGCGGCCCACGCGCGAAACTCATCGGCGGAAACCGGCGGCGATGACGAACGCACCCACTCCGCCGCGAGAAGCCTCGCCCACTTCCCCGCGTCGAAAGCCTCGGTCGCGCCGTCGGCCACGGCGTAGCACGACGCGGCGTCGTCAGCCGACGCCGCGTCCTCGCACTCCTCGACGCTCGCGCCCTCTTTCGGGAGCACGAACAGACTCGACTCCACTTTCATAAAGTGAGCGGTGAGCGGTGAGCAGTAAAAGCAGTCTTGTTCATCTGTTTGCGCCGCCGGAAAAGAGACGGAGGCTTGAGAGCAACTGCTCACTGCTTACTGCTCACCGCTCGCTTTCCTTTCAAGCGTCCATCCAGATGTGCGGGGCCATGCCCGTCAAGCTTGTGCCGATCTCGTAGAACTGCACGACGGACGAAGGGTCTGCGTTGAAGACGAAGCCGCGCGAGCCTTCGGCGGCGGGGACGCCCAACTGCTGCGCGGCGGCGAGGAAGTTTTCGGGGAGCGTGCTTGAGATGTGGAAGAGCGTGCGCGCGAACGAGTCGGCGAGGGTTGATTCGCCCGCCGGGTACTCGACCTTCGCCGAGCGCTGCGAAGAGACGTGGCAGTTGAAGAGGAGCACTTGGCCGTCGTCCGTTCCGAGCGACATCAACTCGCGCCCCGTCTCGCCGGGGTCGCCGTCGCTCGACTCGCCGTCGGTCAGGTGCAGAACCGTCGGGGGAAAGCCGCGCGGGTGCTCCGCGAGCCACTGCGAGACGACGCCGCGCGTCACTTCGAGCGCGCGGCACATCGGCGTCCCGCCGTCCGAGTGCGCGTACATCCAGACCGGGTAGCGGACGGGCATCTCGACGTAGCCGCCGACGCCGTCCGAGACGCGCTTGTAGCCGGTCTCGATGCGGAGCGGGTTGTCGGCCACCTCCGAGATGGGGACGACGGTGCGCGCGGCGAGCGGCCCCGCGAGCGCCGGCCCGACCGAGCGCCCGTAGCCGATGACGGAGATGTAGTAGTAGTTCCTGACCTCCTCGGTCTTCGTGCAGCGGATGACGAGGTCGTGCAGCGTGTGGTTGACGACGCCCGCGACGAACTCGGCCTTGCGCACGTTCTGCTCGCCGCCGAACGGGTCGGCCATCGAGCCTGACTGGTCGAGGAGCAGGATGATGAGCGTCGGGTTCGCCCGCGTGATCTGTGCCGTGTAAGCCATCGGAAAGTGATAAGTTGAAGTGACGTGTGCCAGATTCAGCGCGAACAATATTCAATCGCCCGAGCAGTCTTGTCAAATAAATCTTGCCGCGCGCACGCCCCGGCTTGAGCGTTCAGGCGGCGCGGGCGTCGTGTGCTAAACTCTTGCGCCCAACCCGACAGAAACGCACGTCGCATTCAGACCGGAAAAGCCGAGGCCCGAACGATGCCGAGACGCACGCTCTCATTCGCACTGATCCTTGCCGCGCTCCTTTCGTACTCGGCGACGCAAGTCTCCAGCGCGTTCCGCGCCGACGGCCCGCGCGCGTCTTCCGCCGCAGCGAAGTCCGAAAATATCCCGACGCCCGCGGACGTTCTCGGCTTCACGCCGGGCGACGACCGCAAGCTCGCGAGTTGGGCGCAGACGGTCGAGTTCTACCGCCGTCTCGCGGCGGCGAGTCCGCGCGTGCGATTCGAGGAGTTGGGCAAGTCAACGATGGGCGCGCCGTTCGTGCTCGCCACCATCAGCGCGCCGGAGAACCTCGCGCGGCTCGAAGAGTACAAAGACATCCAGCGCCAACTCGCAGACCCGCGCACGCTCGGCGCGAACCCGGACCGAAAGGCCGAAGAGTTGATACGGCGCGGCAAGTCCATCGTGCTCATCACGTGCGGCGTCCACTCGACCGAAGTCGGCTCGTACCTTTCGGGGATGCTCATCGCGCACCGGCTCGCCTCTTCAAACGAGCCGGAGGTTCAGGAAATCTTACGCAACACGATTATCCTGCTCGTCCCCAGCTTGAACCCCGACGGCGTGGACATCGTGAAGAATTGGTACGACAAGACTCTGGGCACGCCTTACGAGGGGACGAGTCCGCCGGAGCTTTATCACAAGTACGTCGGCCACGACGACAACCGCGACTGGTACGCCTTCACGCAGGTCGAGACGCAGTTGACCGTGGACAAGGTTCACAACGTCTGGCATCCGCAGATCGTCCACGACATACACCAGCAGGGCACATACGGCTCGCGTCTGTTTCTTCCGCCCTACATGCAGCCCGTCGAGCCGAACGTGCCGCGTCAGATCGTCGAGGGCTACACCGAACTCGGCCACTTCATCGCGGACAACATGTTGAAGGCCGGCTTCAAAGGCATCACTTGGGATTCGACCTACGACGCCTGGACGCCATCGCGCGCCTACTCGCACTACCACGGCGGCGTCCGCATCCTCTCCGAAACGGCCTCGGTGCGGATAGCCACGCCGGTCAACATAAAGTTCGACGAACTGCGACCGGGCGAGGGCTACGACCCGCGCAAGGCCGCGCCCAACATCCCCGTCCTCTGGACGGGCGGCGAGTGGCGAATGCGCGACATCACCGACTACATGACGACCGCCGCCTTCGAGCTTTTGAAGCACGCCTCCGCGAACCGCGAGGCTTGGCTGCGCCGCTTCTACGCAATCGGCAAAGAGGCCGTGCGCCCGCGCAGGCCAGGCGAGTTGTACGGCTTCAAGATTCTTTCTTCGGATAACGGCGCTGACCTTGACCTTGAAGAGATTTTAGAGCGAGCAGGGGTCGAGCTTAACGATATGCCCGCTTCCCCCTCGCGTTCGCGCGGCGCACGGAATAAACACGCAATGTTCGTAAAGATGGCGCAGCCTTACGGCGGCTTCGCAAAGGCGCTGCTCGAAGCTCAACATTATCCCGACCTGCGCGACGCTTCAGGCCGCCCAATACCGCCTTATGACGTGACCGCGCATACGCTGACGCTGCTCATGGGCGTTCCCGTTGAGCCGGTTTATGCGCCCGTCAGAGTAGGGCCGCCCGTGCGTACTGAACGAGCTATGCTGACCGGCCCACACAATTTTCCCGCGAGGCCGCGAGTGGGAGTTTATAAGTCGCACGTACCTTCTATAGACGAGGGCTGGACACGCTGGGTGCTAGAACATTACGACATTAACAACCCCGACGTGGATTATTCTTCGCTTGAAGATAAGGAAGTGCGCGCCGGAAACCTGCGCGCGAAGTATGACACGATCATCATCCCCGACCAGTCGCCGCGCGCGATTCTCGAAGGCTTCAGGAAAGGCTCGATGCCGGAGGAGTTGACGGGGGGCTTGGGCAAGGAGGGCGTGAAGGCTCTGCGCGAGTTCGTCGAGCAGGGCGGGACGCTCGTCACCTTGAACGACGCCTCGGACTTCGCCGTCGAACAGTTCGGACTCCCCTTGCGCGACGTGACAGAGGGACTGAAGCGCACGGAGTTCTACTGCCCCGGCTCGATCCTCCGCACCGTCCTCGACACCACGCAGCCAATCGCGAAGGGTATGCCGCGCGAGTCCATCGCGTGGGTCGAGGACTCGCCCGTGTTCGAAGTGACGAACGAGAAGACTCCGAACGTGAGCGTCCGCGTCGTCGCGCGCTACCCCGACGCGGGGACGCCTCTGCTCTCAGGCTGGCTGCTCGGCGCGGAGAGGATTCGCGGCAAGGCCGCGCTCGTTGACGTAGGTTTGGGCAAAGGCCACATCTACCTCTTCGGCTTCCGCCCGCAGTACCGCGGCCAATCGCTCGCCACCTACCCGCTCTTCTTCAACGCCATCGCGGGGCGCTGAAACTCGCCGAAAAGATTTCAGCGCGGGCGAGAATCATCCTGTGTGTCGTGCTAACGCGCTCGTGCGGGGCGAGAAGCGTCCGGCGCTGTGTAAAAATTAACAACTACGGCGTGAAAATCGTCTTCTACGAGGTGAAAATCAACTTCCGCGGAGTGAAAATTGATTTCTACGACGTGAAATCGCACTTCTACGGTGTGAAAATGCGCTACTACAAAGTGAAAACGGACTACTACGGGGTGAGATCGCGCCGCTACGGTGTGAAAACGCGCCTCTACCGCGTGCGATTACACTTCTACGGCGTGTGAATTCATTTCTACAGTGTGAAAACGTACTTCTCCGCCGTGAAAACGCATTTCCGCGTCGTGAAAACGCGCCCCTCGCGCCTTGATGCGGAAGATTCCGGCGGATACGCCCGATCCCGCGCCGCGTTCATTCCGCTTCGTTGCGTGTGGCTCTAACTGACCCGGCAATCTTCTTGCGCGTCGTCTCGCCCGTCTCAAGCACGGGGATGCCCTCGTCAACTTCCGCGTGCGGTCGCGGGATGACGTGCGTCGCGACGACCTCGCCCACGCGACGCGCGGCGGCAGCGCCCGCGTCAACCGCGGCCTTCACCGCGCCGACCTCGCCGCGCACGATGGCCGTCACCAGCCCCGCGTCAATCTTCTCGTACCCGACGAGCCGCACGTTCGCCGCCTTCACCATCGCGTCCGCCGCCTCGATCATCGCCACCAGCCCGCGGCATTCGACCATTCCCAGTGCTTCCATCATTTCTTCCCCGCTTCCTGATACGTGAAAGTTCTGTACGTTACGCCCAAGCGCTTGCAGACCGTCCGCACGCCGAGATACGTGCAATCCGAGAGCGTCCGCTTCGTCCAGTTCCCCTCGGCGTCGTACTCGAACTCGACGCTCACTTTATACTTGAGAACGCCGTCCGCGTTGTAGTAGTCGGTCTCGGTCATGTTCCCCCTATCGTCGTACCGCGAGGAATATTTGCCGGGGGTCTTGCCCTCGCTCGTCGTACTCTCGGCCACGTTGCCCTTTTCGTCGAAGACCTCTTCCTTGACGAGCGTCCCCGCGGAATCGTAATGCGCGGTCTTCGTCTTTCGACTGCCGTCGAAGGCGTTTACTATTTTCTCCCGGACGTTTCCGTCCGCCCCGTAGCTTGTTATCTCGACCATGTTGCCCAGGGCGTCGTAGGAGTAGGTGGTTCTGGAGATGACCGAGCCGCTTGCGCCGTAGGTGATCATCTCAGTCCTCTTGTCCTTCGCCTGCGACGAGTAAGTGTAAACCGTTCTCCCGTCGGGGCGACCGTCGAGGTAGTCGAGTCTTTCGTCCTCGAAGCCGCCGTCGCCGTACTTGTGAACGGACTTGTAATGCCTCACAGGGACGTTCAGCCGCTCGCTGCCGATGTGGCTCTCCGACTCCACGAGCCGCCTCGCCGCGTCGTAGGTGAAAGATAGCGTCCCGATCTTGTCCCCCTCCGACCCGTAGTCCTCGCGAGACTTGTAGCGCCCTTCGGCGTCGAACGTTTCGACGCGCGAGAGAACACGCCTCCCCTCGACCCACTGCCCGCCGACTTCGATGAGCTTCGCCGTCTCGATGCGCATCGTCGCGACCTTGCCGAACAGTCGCTCCCGCCCCGCCTGCGTCTGCGTCTCCTGTGGGGCCGGCGTGAAGTTTATCAGCAAGCAAAGGATGAGAATGAGCGTCATGTCCGTAGTCTCCCTCGGTCGTGAATACGGAACCCCGTCAGTTCCGCAGCGAGTGAATCGGCGCGGGGATGCGACCGCCGCGGCGGATGAAGGCGTCCGATGAAAACTTGTTGACGGGCATGATCGGCGCGGTGCCGAGAAGCCCGCCGAACTCCACCACATCGCCAACGTCTTTGCCGGGGACGGGAATGATACGCACGGCGGTCGTCTTGTTGTTCATCACGCCGACGGCCATCTCGTCGGCGATGATGGCGGCAATCGTCTCGGCGGAAGTCGATCCGGGCACGGCCACCATGTCAATGCCGACCGAGCAGACGCTCGTCCACGCTTCGAGCTTGTCGAGCGTGAGCGCGCCGAGTTGCGCGGCTTTTATCATCCCGTCGTCTTCGCTGACGGGGATGAACGCACCGCTCATCCCGCCGACCGAACTTGAAGCCATCGCGCCGCCCTTCTTCACCGCGTCCGTCAAAAGCGCGAGCGCCGCGGTCGTGCCGTGCGTGCCCGCGCGCTCGAACCCCAAAGCCTCGATGATCTCCGCGACCGAGTCGCCGGGGACGGGCGTCGGCGCGAGTGACAAATCAATGATGCCGAAGCGAAGTCCCAGGCGCCGCGCCGCCTCGCGCCCGATGAGTTCGCCCGCGCGCGCGAGCTTGAATGAGAGCTTCTTGATGAGTTCGGCCATCTCGTCGAGCGGCGCGTCGGCGGGCGCGTGGCGCACGGCGTGGTTGACGACGCCGGGGCCGGAGACGCCGACGTTGATGACCGCCTCCGGCTCGCCCACGCCGTGGAACGCGCCCGCCATGAAAGGGTTGTCTTCGACGGCGTTCGCGAAGCAGACGAACTTCGCGCACGCCAGCCCGCCTCTGTCCTTCGTGCGCTCGGCCATCTCTTTGATCAACTCGCCGACTCTCCGCACCGCGTCCATGTTGATTCCGGCGCGCGTCGTCGCGACGTTGACCGACGAGCAGGTGCGCTCGGTCGTCGCGAGCGCTTCGGGTATCGAGTCAACGAAGGCCGACTCGCCGCGCGTCCATCCCTTGTGGATGAGCGCCGAGTAGCCGCCGATGAAGTCAACGCCCACGGTCTTCGCCGCCTCGTCAATCGCGCGCGCGAGCGGCATCAACTCTTCCGCCGTGCGCGCCTGCCCCGCGACGAGCGACGCGGGCGTGATCGAGATGCGCTTGTTCGCGACCCGTATGCCGAACTCCTCGCCGATCTCGTTCACGGTGGGCACGAGCCGCGCGGCGGTGCGCTCGATCTTCTCGCGCACGGCGTCCGCGGTCTCTCGAACCGTCGAGCGCACGCAGTCGCGCAAAGAAAGGCCGAGCGTGACGGTTCGCACGTCCAAGTGTTCCATCTCGGTCATGCGGACGGTCTGAAGGATTTCGGCCTGCGTGTATTCCATGTTCGCTCGCGGGAGTTATCTGAGAACCTTCAGGCTCAGGAAGAGGAAGACGAGGAAGACCAAAAACAGCACGACGGCGGCGACGACGAACCTGACGCTCGCGTCCTCCGGCGCTTCGTCGAAGGCGACGCGCGCCCTGTCCCTCACGCGTTCGGCGCGCGCGCGGGCGTCTCCGCGCACAGCCGCGACGCGGCTCTGTTTCTCCGTCGCGGCGACACTCGCACCCGGCGCGGCGACGTTCGCGCCGCCCGCGACTTCTTCGCCCGCGGCACTCGCGACGCCGCCGGTCGCGACACGGGCGGCGTTGTCCGGCGGGGCGTTGTTCACCGGGGCGTCATCCGCCGGTCGAATTATCGGCGTCGTCTTCGCCGGGTCGAAGGCCGCGTCCGTCGCCCTCGCCTCCGAAGGTCTCGCGTCCGGGGCGGCGCGCGCGGCCTCTTTCTCTTCGGACTTGTCGAATCCGAGGTCTTCGACGAACGCCGAGAACTCGCGCGTCGGCACGACCCACTCGCGCGGGGCCTCTGCGTCGCGCGTCGTCGGCGCGGCGGATTCGTTCGCCGCGCCCGCGCCGCGAGCCGCGCCCGCTTCGTCGCCGTTGCTTGCCGCGCCGCCCTCAGCCGAACGCCCGACCGGCTGAGAAGGCGAGCCTTCGTCGCCAATCGCCCTCCCGCACTGCGGGCAGAACCGCGCGCCCGCGCGCACAGCCGCGCCGCACGACAGACACCTTCGGGAAATTTTAGGAAGCGACATAGAAAGTGATGAGTGACGAGTGACTAGTGACGAGTAGTTGAGCTTTTAACTCATCACTCATCACTCGTCACTCATCGCTTTTTCAAATCCGGTGCATCGCGTTGAAGAGGTCTTCGCGCTGCGCGTAGATGCGGACGCCCAAACGCTCGCCCCCTTCGCGGAAGCGATCTTTCAATGCAGCCGCCGACTCCTGCGCGCGCGAGATGTCGGCGACGATGACCATCGCGAATTTGCCGGAGACGACGGTCTGGTTGATGTCCGTGATGCTGCAACGCGCCTCGGCCAGAATCTGCGAGACGCCCGCGACGATTCCGGGGTGGTCAACGCCGAAGACCGATACGATCAAGCGGTCGGCCCTCCCCTCGCCCGCCGACTCGCGCGGCTGCGCGCCGCCTTCGCCGACGACCGGCTCGACCGCGCGATAAATGTCCGTCACGAGCGCCTCGACCGTGCGCTCGTCCGCCTCCGCGCCGAGGCGTGCGTACACGGCGCGCGTGATTCGGTAGATCAGTTCTTCATTCGCCATGCGCGTATAAGAATACCCTCGCTAGTACTCCGTCAGTTTAGTTTTGAGGATTAGCTCTTTGAACAGGTATAGTCCGGCCACTGACCGAGAACGGAGATTGATCGGCTATGCCCAGAAAAAAGTACTTCGTCGATTTATCAGCCGAAGAGCGCGAAGAGTTGC
>DASRCS010000022.1:0-52926 GCA_035652995.1 Pyrinomonadaceae bacterium | reverse complement strand
GCAACTCTTCGCGCTCTTCGGCTGATAAATCGACGAAGTACTTTTTTCTGGGCATAGCCGATCAATCTCCGTTCTCGGTCAGTGGCCGGACTATACCTGTTCAAAGAGCTAATCCTCAAAACTAAACTGACGGAGTACTAGTTATGTGAACTCATTCAACTGCGGTAGGAGGATGAATTTGTATGAGCACGAAACAAGCCGGTGACACTCAAGCAGCAGACAACGCAGATCGAAACAGTGACGCGGCCTTTGGCGCGAGGATGCGCTACAGGCTTCAAGACATGATCGCTAACCCCTATAGCTTTCTCCCCGACTACACGAAGCGTTACGACACTCTTGTGGCTTATACGCAGTCGTTGACCCCGCACCAAGCCTATGCGATGACGATGCTTCTGGGTGAGGACAGCGCACGCCTTTATCCTGATATGCCGGAAACCTCTGAATTGCGGTTCCCGCGCGTCAATGCAGTTGATGTCACAGCCCAGTCCGGTTGGTACTATTTCGCCGGGACATGTTTTGGTGAGGACGTTGAGTATGGCGTTCTCTGCATGCTCTTCCATTATTCGCTGTTGCCGCCTCCGATAGCCAAAAAGTTCGGCCTGACGGATGTGGAGAACCAGATCGTTGATCTACAACTCGCCGTCTCGGTCGGCGGAGGCCCGTTCTATCAGGTCGATCCGTCGGTGACGGCGGGAACTTCCGGCAACGTTCAAGTCTCGGATAAATTCTATCTCGCGGCGGACAACTGCTCCGTCGAATCCCTGGGTGAGACTCTTTTCCCCATGCGCGTTCAAGCGAAGGGAACGGACCTGGGGCAGTCTCGACCTGTTGACATAGCGATTGATTTCACCTTTACCTCCGGGCGCAATTACCTGTTACAGGGAATGGACGGGGCTGAGCCTCTGGTCGGCGGTGTCGGCACACGCTACTACTCGGTTCCCGGTCTCGTCCTGGATGCGGCGGTAAGCAGTCTCACGGTGGACTCCAAGAGCATAGCCATCAAAGGCGGCACTTTCTGGTTAGACCATCAGTGGGGTCTCAGCATGACACCCAGCGGCAGCCCGCGTCACGAGGCGATGCGCGCGTGGGCTAACCTGAATCCGAGTCCCGAACTGGGATGGGACTTCTTTGCGATCAACTTCGATGGCGACCACTCGATGACGCTTAACTCTATTCACAATCAAGAGAGTATAAAGTTTCTAAATCAGACGGGGGAGTTTCCGCCGCCCGTCATGACTGCCCCCGTGGTCGGCAAATACCTTGACCCTTACGGCACGCCCTTCAACATTTCGGGACAGTTGACAGTGACCGACTGGCGCAAGACGGATCATTCGCCGAACCCGGAGAAGTACCGGAGCGTTGGAACATGGGTGCCGCATGGCTGGCAGTTCACGATTCAAGAGAAGGTGGTGCCGAAACGACTGCGTAACTTCAGAATGGAGCCGATTGCCGACGATGCGCAGGCACTCTTCTTTGCTAACGGGTCGCAGTATGTTGAAGCCGCTGTCCGCCTAATAGACGCCGACGAGAAGCTGGTCGGCACGGCCTATGCGGAAGCGGTCGCCTATGTGGATCATCTACCGACCGTCCTTCGCTTGGCCGGGTTGCCGGTGAATGACGAGACCATCGCCCTCTTTACGGCGGCCCCGCCCTCGCCGGAAATGATCGGCCTGAGTCTCTTATACTTTCTTCGGCCTGGAAACTATGCGGAGCTACAACGCTTGATGAAATGCGGCAGCCTCCCGCCGGGGCCACGTCCAACCGACTGCGGCAAGACGGCCCCCGGACAGACCGGCAACGAGACGCCTGGAGTAGATGAAGTGATGGAATTAATTAAGAGTCTCGTCCAGGGGGCGAAGCCTTAATGCCGGTGCTTTATAAACCATGAGCTAGTGACCCGGTTCGCGGCCAAGCGGGTCGGACTTTTATCACAATACTCAATCTTGACCGTCAATACATAAGTGAATACCATTTCGGCCAATCCAAGGGCACAAGGTAGGGGCTTCGTTCTTCGAGACGTACCTTGAGGGCTTTTCCGTTCGCACCCTTCTCTTAAGAAGTCTCGATTTTATTCAACCGGTTAATCAGCAAAGAGGACGCGTGCGCGCACGCGGTCGGGCCTCCTTGCCGATTACTCTTTTCGCTATGGAGGACTCAATGGCTAGAACAAAAAAGGCCGCGAAAAAGGCTGCCCGTAAGACATCGAAGAAGACATCGAAGCAAACGGACAGGAAGGCAACAAAGCAGACTGCCGGCAGCGCTTCAGCGCTAACTCTCAGACTCCCGCCACATATACAGGAGGCGTTGTTCGCGTCTTTGCGTGCTGCTAACGCTCTCGACGATGACTCTCCCAGCACGATTGCTTACAACCTTCTCTCGGCCCTCCAAACAGCGGTGAACGCGCAGATTCCAATTGTCTTCACCACACAGCCTGTCAATATTTTCGGGGACCCGAACAACGTTCTCGATCCGTTGAATTTCAACGGCGCGCTGGCCGCACAGACCTCCGGCACCGTCTGTCTGCCGCAGACGTGTACCAATATATGGCCTTTCGGCGAAACCTGTGTTCCGCCTGATTGGATGGCCTGCGCAAGCGCGTCGGCAAGCGCCTCTGTCGATAGCCTGAGCGGACTGAGCACACTGCAAATCAAGAGCTTTAATTACAGCACCCCTACTGTAAATGGCAACAGCGCGTCGTTGACTGGCAGTATGACAATTTCGGGGCAGACCTTATCAGCTAACGGCAGCGCGAACGCGAGCGGCGGGGTTGCCGGATTCAGCATCCCCATTAGCACCTCCGCCTCGATAACCCTGTCCACCTACACTGTCGAGCTGACAATAACGGTCTCCTTCAACCTCGCGCCCCCACAGTTGACGACCGTTACAATAAACTCGCTGAACTTGAACCTTTCCGGGTTTTCTATAAACATAGGGTCTCTTGGCCCGTTCGGTAGTCTTTTTGACCCGCTGTTTAACGCCTTCACGGGTGCATTGATCAACGCCCTCGGTAACGTCGCCACTAACGGGCTGCAAGGCGTGCTTCAGAACATAATAAACAGCCAGCTTTAGCTGCATCGCTCAGGGGACGTGCATCTGGTCGGCAGGCGAGCGCAGACTGGCGACCCAAATCCTTTGCGCCAAACTGGCGTTATTGGATTTAAATACTCAAGCGTGAGTCGGCGGTAACGTCTCAAGCGACGGCGGCGCGTTTCCGCTCGGCGAGTTGGATGATGAGTTCGGCTATCTCGTCGAGCGGGTAGAGGCTCGTGTTGATCGAGAGGTCGTAGTTCTCGGCGCAGGCCCAGTCGTGCCCGGTCATCGCGAGGAAGTATTGCTTCCGCGTCTCGTCCGACTCGGCGAGGATTGCACGCGCCTCATCTTTGGTGTGCGACTCGTAGAGTTCCATGAAGCGCTTGACGCGGAACGACTGCGGCGCGTGGCAGAAGACCGAGAACGAGCCGGCGTGGCGCGGCAGGACATAGACGCCGGCCCAGCCCGCGACGACGCAGTCGTTTTTGTGCGCGATGCGCTTGAGGATTTCGGTCTGCTTGTCGAACAGCTCGCGGTCGGTGAAGTTGCGAAGCGGCGGCGGCGTGTAGGGCGCGTCCGGCGTGCCGAAGGTGAGGCCGCCGAAAATCCTCTCCCAGAACGACGCGATGCGCTCGCGGCGCGCGGCGACGGCCTCCTCGTCGCAGCCGAACTCCTCGGCGGCGAGCCGCAGGACTTCGCGGTCAACGTACTTGATGCCGAGCCGCGTCGCGATGACCTGCCCGATGTAGGAGCCGCCGCATCCGAGTTGGCGCGAGATTGTGATTGTGGTTCTCATAGCCTGCCACTTTTAATGTGCCGCGACCGCCGCGCCCTTCTTTGCCCTGACCCGCGCGAAGAGGAGCGCCGCCGGGATGCACAGCACGCACAGGTACGCCATCAGCCGGAAGTTGTCAATGTAAGACATCAGCATCGCCTGCCGGACGGCGATTCCGTAGATCGCTCCGTAAGCCTTCTGCATCGCCTCCGGGCCTCCGCCGCCTGAGGCGAAGACGCCCGCCATCGCTTTAAATCTCTGCTGGAACGCCGGGTCATAAGGCGTCAGGTGCGAGGCGAATGTGGCCTGATGCTGCTGCGCGCCGCGCGCGAGGAAGGTCGTCATCGCCGCGATGCCGACCGAGCCTCCGGTGTTTCGCATCAGGTTGTAGATGCCCGCCGCGTTCCCCATCTGCTCGTTTCGGAGCGTCCCCATCGTCATCGTCGTCAGCGGCACGAAGATGAAGCCCATCGCGAAGCCGCTGATGACGAGCGGCCAAGTGACGTTCGACGAAGCGACCTGAAGGTTGATGCCCGTCAGCATGTAGGTCGAGTAGGCGAGGACGACGAAGCCGAACATGATCAGGTATCGCCCGTCAATCTTGCCGATGAGTCGGCCCACGATGAGCATCGAAACAACCGAGCCGAATCCGCGCGGGCTGACCGTCAGGCCGCTCTGCACCGCCGGGTAGCCCAAAAGCGTCTGAAGGAACAGCGGCAGCAGCGCGGTCGTCCCGTAGAGGACGATGCCGACCGAGGCGATCAGCAGCGTGCCGACGGCGAAGTTGCGGTTCTTGAAGACGCGCAGGTTGACGATAGGCTCGTCGGTCGTCAGCTCCCAGATGATGAACGCGATGATCGCCGCGCCGCTCATGACGCTGAACCAGACGATCTGACTCGACGCGAACCAGTCGTTCTTCTGCCCCGTGTCGAGCACGAGTTCCAGCGACGCGAGACCTAAAGCCATCAGCCCGAAGCCGACGTAGTCGATACGCCCCGGCTTTCGATTTCGGATGTACGGCGGGTCTTCGATAAAGGTGTTCGCCATGAAGATGGCGAGCGCGCCGACGGGGACATTGATGTAGAAAATCCAGCGCCAGGAATAGTTGTCCGTGATCCACCCGCCGAGCGTCGGGCCGATGATCGGAGCGACGACGACGCCGAGTCCGAAGAGCGCCATCGCCGACCCGCGCTTCTCCGGCGGGAAGCTTTCGAGTAGGACGGACTGCGCGATTGGTTGTAGCGCGCCGCCGCCCGCACCCTGCAACACGCGCGCGAGAATGAGCATCGTCAAACTCGTCGCCGCGCCGCACATCGCGGAGGCCAGCGTGAAGATGCAGATGCAGACGATCAGAAATCTTTTGCGACCGAAGACGGTCGTCAGCCAGCCCGTAGCCGGAAGGATGATCGCGTTCGAGACGAGGTAGCTCGTCAAAACCCACGTTGACTCGTCGGTCGTCGCCGACAGGTTGCCGGCTATGTGCGGCAGCGCGACGTTCGCGACCGAAGTGTCCAGCACCTCCATGAACGTCGCGAGCATCACCGACGCCGCGATGATCCACGGGTTGAAGCTCGGCGCCCAAGCCTCTTGTCGCGGCGGAGTCGGCGCGGCGGCGCGCGAGGCTTCGCCGCGGCCCGGAACCCTCGACCAGTCTGCGCGCGCGGTGCTCACTTGATGCGTACCTCCGGCACGACCGACATCCCCGGCGCGAGCATGTGGTTCGGGTCGAGCGGCTCGTCGAAGACGATCTTGACGGGCACGCGCTGAACGACCTTGACGTAGTTGCCGGTCGCGTTCTCCGGCGGCAGAAGGCTGAAGGCCGCGCCCGTTCCGGCCTGAATGCTCTGCACCTTCCCGCGAAAAACTTTGTCGGGGTAAGCGTCAACGTTGATCTCGACGGGCTGGCCCGGCTTGAGCTGCCCGATCTGATCTTCCTTGAAGTTCGCCGTGACCCAGATGTCGCCGGTGACGAGCGCGAGCAAGGGCTGGCCCGGCTGCACGAGCGCGCCCGTCACGACCGACTTGCGCGTGATGCGTCCGTCTTCGGGCGCGTAGATTTTCGTGTAGGAAAGCTCAAGCTCCGCCTGCTCGACCGCCGCGCGCAGTTGCGCGATGTTCGCGCCCGCCGTCGAGACCTGAGCCTCGTTGACCGCGACCTGCTGCGGCGCGGTGTTGGCCTGCGCGAGTCGTCCGAGCGCCTCGCCGACTCCGGCCTGCGCGCCGCCGATGGTCGTCGCGACGCGACGCGCGTTCTCGGCCTGTGCGGCCTCGGCTGAGCGTGCCTCGGAGACTTGAGCCTGCGCCGCCGCGACCCTCTGGCGTGCGGCCTCGACCTGCGCGTTGGCGGTCTGCGCGGCGGCGATTGCGGCGTCGAGCCGCTGTTGAGAGACTTCGTCCTTCGCGTAGAGCGCACGGTAGCGCTCCACGTCCGCGTTCGCGCGCGCGGCCTCGGCCTCGGCGGCAGTGACCTGCGCGGACGCCTGCCTCTCCGCGGCCTGCGCTGTCGAAATTGCCGAAGCGGTCTGCGAAACTCGCGACTGCTCGGCGGCGGCGGCGGCCCGCGCCGTCTGGACTCCCGTACGCGCCTGCTGCACCGCCGCCTGCGCCTGCTGCTGCGCGGCGCGCGTGTTGGCGCGCGTCAGCTCGACGCCCGACTGCGCCTGACGCTGCTGCGCCTCGCCCGCCGAGAGCGCCGCCTTCGCCTGTTCAAGCCGCGCCTCGAAGTCGCGCGCGTCGAGTTCCGCGATGAGGTCGCCCGCCTTCACCGGCTGGTTGTCTTCGACGTAAACCTTCGCGACGTAGCCGGTGACTTTGGGGCTGATCTGCACGACGCGACCGTCAACGAAGGCGTCGTCGGTTGACTCGTGCGTGCGCGAGTAGGCCCAGTAGCGCACGCCGAAGATTGCCGCGACGACGAGGACGACCGCGGCGACGATCAGGAAGACGGGCCTCTTGTAGAGCGGCCTTTTCTTCGGCGGCGCGGGCGTTGGCTCGTCGAACGCCTCGTTCGTTTCGGTGACTTCCTGCTCGGCCTCAACGTCGTGCGCGGCCTCGCGCGTCTCGGTGTCGGTCGCCGCGCCCACGCCTTTGCCGTTGCCGTCGGCTGGCCCGCGCCCGTTCGCCCTCTCTCCGACTCGCCCGTCGGCTGGCTCGTTAGTTTTTCTGTCGGTCTTAACGTCGGCCATGATTATTGCCTCGCTGGGGTATAAAAGAAAAAATCAATCTTCCTTAGATGAATAAATCGCGCCGGACGGTCGCTCAAGCGTCACCAGCGGAACGACTCCGCGCGACCGAGAGCGGCGGCGAGGTTGAGCCGCGCGGCGTTGTACTGCGCGAGCGCCGTCACCTCCGCGTCGCGCGCGTTCGAGAGCGCGGCCTGTGCCGTGACGACCTCGACGTTGTCGGCGACGCCGTTGCGGAAGCGGTCGCGCGCCATCTCAAGCTCGCGCTCGGCGAGCGTCACGTTCTGCTCGGCGGCGCGCACCTGCGCGGCGGTCGTCCCCAATGTCGCGAACGCGAGCCGCACGTCCTCCTCGACCTGACCGCGAACGCTGCCGAGTTCGAGTTCAGCTTGGCGCTCGCGGCTCGAAGCGACCTCGATGCGACCGCGCGTCAGCCCGCCGTTGAAGATCGGCACGTTCAACTGGACGGCGACGCGGCGCGTCGGCAGGTCTGTGTTGGTCGGCGTGATACCGCTCACGCCGTAGTCGCCGACGAAGTCCAGGGAAGGGTAGAGGTCGGCGCGCGCCGCGCGGTGCTCGTAGCCCGCGAGCGTGGCCTCGGCCTCGGCGATGCGAACTTCGGGGCGCTGCTCGCCGGCCTGCGTCACGGCGGTCTCGATTGCCGGCAGAGGCTCGTCCGCGAATTGCAGAGTGTCGGTCAGCGTCAGTTGGCTTCCGAGCGGCAGGCCGACGACGCGCTGGAGGTTGAGCCGCGACTGCTCGGCTTCGGTCTGCGCCTGCGCGAGCCGAACCTGCTCCTGCGCGAGACGTGTCTGCGCGCGCGTCACGTCAACGCCCGTGGCGACGCCCGCGTTGCGCTGATCCTGCGCGAGCGTCAGAAGCGTCTGCGCCAGGTCAACGTTCGCCTGCGCCGCGACGACCGAGCGGGCCGAGCGCAGCGCTTCCAGATACGTCAGTGCCGTCGCCGTCGCGACCTGTTCGCGCGCGAGTCCGCGCTGCAACTCCGCAACGCGCACGCCCTGCTTTCCGGCCTGATAATTTCTGATGGCGCTCAGACTGAAGATCGACTGCACGAGGCGCGCGCGCGCGTCGAAGTTGTTGAACGGGCCGATGAAGGTGTTGGTGATGCCGGGGAACGTGCCGGGCTGGAAGCCGAGCGCCGCGAGGTTCTGCGTGATGTTCGCCTGATACGCCGAGCCGCTCACGTTCGGCAGAAGGCCGGCGCGCGACTCGTGCTCAAGCCCGCGCGCCTCGCGCTCACGCTCCTGCGCGAGCAGCGTCGCGAGGTTGTTCTGGATGGCGATTTGAATCGCGTCCTGAAGACTCAGTGTGCTCGGCGCGTTCGTCGTCCTGGCCGCGCCGGGAAGTTGCTGGCCGTTGGTCAGTGAAGTGGGGCCGGTTCGAGTGGCCGGCGCTCCGCCGACCTGTCCGCCCTGCGTGGCCTGCCCGCCTTGAGTCGGATTCGACGACTGACTTCCGGCCTGAGTTTGTCCGCTCTGACCTGTCGTCGCGGTCGGCTGTCCTTGTTGTGTTGGTACCTGCGCGGGCCTTCCGGTTTCGTTCTGGCCTGAGCCGCTCTGCGCGCCCTGGTTCTGACCCGTCCCCTGATTTGCGCCGGTTGATTGTTGGGCGAGCGCGGCGCACGGCAGCGACAATAAAATCGAGATGATGGCGATAAAGATCGCAGACAGATTACACTTTTCCAAACTCATTAACCTCACAGAAAAGACCTTTGATTCGTTTGGGCTTTGCTCAGAAGCTTCACACTCTGCGCCTTTTTTGTCAAAAGAGTTTGCCGAAAGGTACAGGAAAAGGACGGGCGAAACTCCTTCATCGGCCTGATGGGCCGGACAGTCTGTCGGGCGTGGGGCCGGAGTGCGAGGCCGTACAGACATCGCCCGGCGGGCGCGCAAACCTTCCATCGGCGGAGTCGGCTGTGTTAGTATCCGCGCCGATGGAATTCGTCGAGAAAGCGCGAATCATGGACGGGATGCGGATCAACCGCGCGCTGGCGCGGCTCGCGTCCGAGATCGTCGAGGAGAACCACGGCGCGGGCCACCTCTACCTCGTCGGCATACAGCGCCGCGGCGTGCCGCTCGCGAATCGGCTCGCCGACAAGATCGCAGACCTCGAAGGCGAGCGGCCTCCCGTCGGCGTGCTCGACATCACGCTCTACCGCGACGACCTCTCGACCGTCGGCGCGAACCCCATCGTCAACCGAACCGATTTGCCCAGTGATGTCGAAGGCCGCAACGTCCTCCTGATTGACGACGTGCTTTACACGGGCCGGACGATTCGCGCCGCGCTCGACCAGTTGATTGACTTCGGCAGACCCCGCCGCGTGCAGCTCGCCGTCCTGATTGACCGCGGCAAGGAACACCGCGAGCTGCCCATCCAGGCGGACTTCGTCGGCAAGTTCGTCCCGACAAAGAAGAGCGAGATCATCAAGGTCATGCTCGACGACTTCGACGGCGAGGAGGCGGTCGCGATAGTCGAGCGACCGACGGCGGAAGGTGAGTAGCGAAGGCGGCCTCAGTTGGCCGCCTTTTTCGTATGCGGACGAATCAGACCTGAGACCAGCTCGATGAAGGCACAGCTTTCACAGAGACACCTGCTCGGCATACGCGGACTGAGCGCCGACGAAATCACACACATCCTCGACACGGCGGAGACGTTCCGCGAAATCTCCGAGCGTGAGATCAAGAAAGTGCCGACCCTTCGCGGTCGCACCGTCATCAACCTTTTCTTCGAGCCTTCGACGCGCACGCGCACGTCTTTCGAGATCGCGGGCAAGCGACTCTCGGCGGACGTAATCAACGTCAGCTCGTCTTCATCTTCGGTGACGAAGGGCGAGACGCTGCTCGACACGGCGCGCAACCTCGAAGCGATGTCGCCCGACCTGATCGTCATCCGCCACCCGTCTGCCGGAGCGCCGCACCAACTCGCGCGCGTCTGCCGCGCCTCGGTCGTTAACGCCGGAGACGGCGCGCACGAGCACCCGACGCAGGCTCTGCTCGACGCTTTGACCATCAGGCAGCAGAAGGGAAGCTTTGAAGGTCTGCGCGTGGCGATACTCGGCGACCTCCTGCACTCGCGCGTCGCGCGCTCGAACGCGCACCTGCTGACTACGCTCGGCGCCGAAGTCGCGCTCGCCGGGCCGGGCACGCTCGCGCCGCCGGAGTTCGCGTCGCTCGTCGAGGGACGCAGCCTGCGCGTCGAACGCCGAATCGAGGACGCAATCGAGGGCGCGGACGTGGTGATGGTCTTGCGAATCCAGCGCGAGCGGCAGGACAAGGCTTTTCTTCCGTCGCTCCGGGAGTACGCGGTTCACTTCGGACTCACACGCAAGCGGCTCGAACTCGCGAAGCCGGACGCCATTGTCATGCACCCCGGCCCGATGAATCGCGGCATTGAGATCGCGTCTGACGTTGCCGACGGCTCGCGCTCGCTCATCCTCGATCAGGTAGCCAACGGCCTCGCCGTCCGCATGGCCGTTCTCTACCTGCTCGGCGGCGGCGCTGGCACGAACACCTCGAACCCGACGACGCGTGTCAAAGACGAAGCAGGCACTGCGGAGTCTCAATCGTCCAAGCCCGCGGCGTCTTCGGCTGACGAGCCAGCGACCGAGCCGCTCAGGGCCGCCGTCAGCGTCGGCGGTACAGGCACCGAAAGCTCGAAGTAGTAACCCGACAACTCGAAATCATTGCTCGAAGATATCAACGGAATGAGACTGCTTATCGCGAACGGCTACGTCATTGACCCGACGCAGGGCATCAACGCCGGTCAGGACGTTTTCATCGAGGACGGGCGCGTCGCGGCCATGCTCGGACGCGGCGAGGCAAGGCCGGAGGGCGTTGAAATCTTCGACGCGACGGGACTCGTCGTCGCGCCCGGCTTCATAGACCTGCACACGCACCTGCGCGAGCCGGGGCAGGAGTACAAGGAGACGATTGCGTCGGGCGCAGCCGCCGCGGTCGCGGGCGGGTTCACCTCCGTCTGCGCGATGCCGAACACCGACCCCGTCAACGACAATCCAGCCGTGACGAGCTTCATCGTCGAGCAGTCGCAAACGGTCGGACTCGCAAACGTCTTTCCCGTCGGCGCGATTACGAAAGGCTCGAAGGGCGAAGAGCTGGCCGAGATGGGCGAGATGAAGCGCGCCGGAATCGTCGCCGTCACGGACGACGGGCGGCCAGTGCCTTCGCCGGGACTGATGCGCCGCGCGTTGGATTACGCGCGCGGCTTCGACCTGACCGTGATGGATCACTGCGACGACAAGACGCTCGCGGCGGGCGGCGTGATGCACGAGGGCGAGTGGTCTCTGCGCCTCGGCCTGCGCGGCATCCCCGCGCTCGCCGAAGAGACGGACGCCGCACGCGACTGCGCGCTCGCCGAGTTGACGGGCGCGCGCGTTCATCTGGCGCACGTCTCGACGCGCGGCGCAATCGAGTCGGTGCGCCGGGCGAAGGCGAGCGGCGCGCAGGTGACTTGCGAGGTGACGCCGCACCACTTCACTCTGACGGACGCGGCGTGCGAGGGCTTCGACACGAACACGAAGATGAACCCGCCGCTCCGCAGCCGCGAGCACCTCGATGCAATACTCGAAGCAATCGCCGACGGCACGGTTGACGCCATCGCGACCGACCACGCGCCGCACCACTCGGACGAGAAGGCGCTCGAATTCGACCACGCGCCATTCGGCATCACCGGACTCGACACGGCGGTCGCCCTCGCGCTCGACCGCCTCGTCCACCGCGGCGTCGTCAACCTAGAACGGCTCGTCGAACTCTTCTCGGCTGGCCCCGCGAGAATCTTTCAACTCAAAGACCGCGGCACGCTCCGACCCGGCGCGTGGGGCGACGTGACGATCCTCGACCCGACGCTGCGCTGGACGTTCGACGCCTCGCGCTCGAAATCAAAGAGCCGCAACACTCCGTTCGACGGCTGGACGTTTCAGGGCGCGGCGGTCGCGACAATCGTCGGAGGCCGCGTCGTCCATCGTCGAGAACAATCCGCCGCAGTCGTCAAAACAAAAAGCTAAAAGCCATCAGCTAACGGCCAATAGCTAAACAAAAAGAGAAGCCCGGTGCGCTCTCCCCTTCGCACCGGGCTTCTCCGTCGCGGTCGCTCGCTTACGTCCTGACAGGGGCGACCGAACCCTTAGATAATCTTTCAGAAGACTCTTCAATTTTGGCAGGAAGCCCGCCCGCGCTCTCCCCTTCGCGAGCGGGCCTCCTCCACACCGGCTGCCGCGAGGGCTGCCGATTCCTGAAACTCACTGCGCCTTGTACGCGGGCAGCGAGACGGCGCGGTTCAGTATGACGCCGAATTCCGTGCCTGACTTGATGTCGGCCTCCTGCTCCTTCTCATAGACGCGAGCCGCAGTCCCGGCTCCGCCGCCGAGTAGCGCGCCGATGGCCGCGCCCTTGCCGCCGCCCGCAATCGCGCCCAGAAGTCCGCCCGCCACCGCGCCGCCGCCGACGAAGACCGCGTCGCGCTTGCGGTTGTTGCGCCCTTTGACCGTGCCCTCGTTGTCGGCGTTCACCTGATCGGTCTGAAGGCTCGACAGCGAGCCGTTGATTACGTGTCGCACTTGGTTCGGCGTCACGACCTGAAAGAAGCTGACCGAGATGTTGCCGGGCTTGTGTCTCGTCGCGCGATTGACGACCGTGACGCGTCCCCAGACCTTGCTGCCGACGGGGATGACTTCAACACCCGTCTCGCCGTACACAGGCTCGGTGGTGGTCGCCGAGAAGCGGTCGCCGACGCGCGCCGTGCCCGAATTCAAAGACGTGTCCATCCGCACGCGGAAGACCTGATCCGCCGGCACCGTGTAGTAGCGGACGGGCGGAGTGGCCGGTCGCGTGACACGCGCCCTGCGCCTCACACGCCGTCGCTGCACCGCCGCGAACGACGGTACGACCGAGCCGAAAATCAAGGCGAGTAAAACCAGAAGGCTCGCCGCGCGCCGCGTGTACCTCTTGTTATTTTTCGTCTTCACTTCGTAACCCTCCTCAACGAGCGTGTCGCCTCGCAATCCTTGTCGCGCGTGCGCGGTGACAGTCACCCGTACGAAGAGCAACGAACGTGCCACAAGATTTGCGAGGTCGGAATATGTTTTTCTCAGACCTGTTTAGCCGATTTCCTTGACGATTACCAGCAGAGAAGTGCCGGGTCTGTCGGACAGTTAAGCGAAAGGCGGCGGCGCTTGCACTATATCGTATGAGCAACCTGCGCCGGGGCGGGCCGCACGTATGCTTCAACTCGCCGCGGCACTTTCCGGCAGTTGAAATGCTCGCGGATTTGTGTAAGCTTGCCGCAAGCCGAAATCGAGTGGAGAAGAATTCTGGCGGCACGCCCCGCCGCGAACCGCAGCCTCGTGAAGAATCGAGTCTATTTCAAAGGTCAACTTCAAAAAGAAAGAGGAGTCGAGTTATGAGCACAGCAGCGACACAGGAAACGACGGCCAGTCTGCCCCGCATCAACGACCCCGCGCCGGACTTCGAGGCCAAGTCAACTCAAGGGATGTTGAAACTCTCGGACTTCAAGGGCAAGTGGGTCGTACTCTTCTCGCACCCCGCCGACTTCACCCCCGTCTGCACGACCGAGTTTGTAGAGTTCGCGCGCCGCTCCGATGAGTTCAAGAATCGCGGCGCACAGCTCATCGGGCTTTCGGTTGACTCCGTGCCCGCGCACATCGCCTGGATCAGAAACATCGAGGGCCACTTCGGCGTCAGGATTGACTTCCCCGTCGTCGCAGACCTCGACACGAAGGTCGCGCAGAAGTACGGGCTGATTCACCCGTCGGCTTCAGATACGGCGACCGTCCGCGCGGTCTTCATCATTGACCCGAACCAGAAGGTGCGCGCGCTCATCTACTACCCGATGAGTCTGGGGCGCAACATTGACGAGGTGCTGCGCGCGCTCGACGCGTTGCAGACCGCCGACGACAACGCCTGCGCCACGCCCGCCAACTGGCAGAAGGGCGACAAGGTCGTCGTCCCGCCGCCGCAGACGATTGACGACGCGTCGAAGCGCATGGAGGACGACTTCAAGTCGAAGAACGAAGTGACCGACTGGTACCTCTCGAAGAGAGACTTGAAGTAGCCCGCGTCACGGTCGAGAGGGACGCGCGGTCGAAGGGAGTCGGAGGAAGCTTGAACGGCCTGCTTGAGAACATCGGCGGCACGCCGCTCCTGAGTTTTGCGCGGCTCGCGTCTGAGCTTCCGTCCGGCGTCGAGTTGTACGCGAAGGCCGAGCACCTGAACCCCGGCGGCTCCGTCAAAGACCGCGCGGCCCTCTCGATGATTCTCGAAGGCGAGCGCAGCGGCGCGCTCACGCGCGACCGCGTCATCCTCGACGCGACGAGCGGCAACACCGGCATCGCCTTCGCGATGATCGGCGCGGCGCGCGGCTACAGCGTGCGGCTGTGCCTGCCCGCGAACGCGGGCGTCGAGCGCAGACGGATTCTCCGAATCTACGGCGCGGAGTTGGACGAGACAGACCCGCGCGAAGGCTTCGACGCGCCGCAGCGGCTCGCGCAACGACTCGCCGCGGAAGAGCCGGGGAGATTTTTTTACGCGAACCAGTACGACAACCCCGCGAACTGGCGCGCGCACTACGAGGGGACAGCGCCCGAAATCTGGGAGCAGACCGCGGGCCGCGTCACGCACTTTCTCGCTGGCGTCGGCACGTCGGGCACGTTCACGGGCACGGTCAGGCGTCTGCGCGAACTCAACCCGAACTTGAAAGCGGTGCTGATGCAGCCCGACTCGCCGCTCCACGGACTCGAAGGAATGCGCCACGTCGAGACTTCAATCGTGCCCGGCATCTTCGACCGCACGCTCGCCGACGAGCGCGTCGAAGTCTCGACCGAGGACGCGCAGGAGATGGCTCGCCGTCTCGCGCGCGAAGAGGGCATCTTCGTCGGCGTCTCGTCCGGCGCGAACGTTCTCGCCGCGCTTCGTTACGCGCGAGGCTTGCCGCCCGGCTCGGTCGTCGTCACGGTGCTGTGCGACGGCGGCAGTCGCTACCTGAGCGAAGAGTTCTGGGGCGTCTCGTGAAGTTCAAACGCGGCGTCGAAGTAAAGACAATGCGTCGAGCCGGGTCGTGATGCTGAAACTGGACGCGCGTTTGGTCGAAGAGATAAGGCGGCACGCGGAAGAGGCGTACCCGCACGAGTGCTGCGGCCTGCTCATCGGTCGAATCGAGGAAGGCGGGCGAACGCGCACGGTGTCGGCGACGTACAGGGTCGAGAACACGTTTGAAGAGGGCGAGCGCTTTCACCGCATGGCAATCGAGCCGCTCGAATACGCGAAGGCCGAACGCCTCCATGCCGCGCGCGGCCTCGGCGTGGTCGGCAACTATCACTCGCACCCGGATCACCCGGCTGTGCCTTCCCGGTTCGACCTCGAACACCTCGCGCCGTGGACGACGATGTCATACGTCGTCGTCTCGGTCAGAGAAGGGAAGGCCGCCGACCTTCGCTCGTGGGAGTTACGGGCTGACCGCTCGCGCTTCGACGAAGAGGAAGTCAACGGCAGCGACGGTTTTGAGCCGGGCGCTGACGGACGGCAGAATGGCGTGGAGCAAACGGCAGAGGAGTAATCGAAAATGGCAGTGACAGTTTTCATACCGACCGCGCTCAGGCAGTTCGCCGGAGACAAGGCGGAGATCGCGGTTGACGCGAACACCGTCGGCGAAGTCTTGGAGAAGGTGACGGGCGAGCACGCCGAACTTCGTCGTCACCTTTACAACGAGCAGGGCGCGCTCAGGAATTTCGTCAACGTCTATGTCAACGACGACGACATACGACACGGGCAGAGGCTTGCGACGCCGGTCAAGGACGGCGACACGATCTCGATTGTGCCGGCGATTGCGGGCGGCGCGGCGACGGAGACCGAGGCGAGCGCGTCGTCGCTGCCGACTCTGACGAACGAAGAGATCGCGCGTTACAGCCGTCACCTCATCATGTCGGAGGTCGGCGTGGAGGGGCAGCGGCGTCTGAAGGCCGCGCGCGTGCTGATGATCGGGACGGGCGGACTCGGCGCGCCGACGGGGATGTACCTCGCGGCGGCGGGCGTCGGCACGCTCGGCGTCGTTGACTTCGACGTGGTTGACGCGTCGAACTTGCAGCGGCAGATAGTCCACGGCACTAAAGATGTCGGGCGGCCCAAAATCGAGTCGGCGCGCGACCGCCTGAACGACATCAACCCGAACGTGAAGATCGAGGCATACGAGACCAGGTTGACGAGCGAGAACGCGCTTGAGCTGTTCCGCGAGTACGACATGATCGTTGACGGCACGGACAATTTTCCGACGCGCTACCTCGTCAACGACGCGTGTGTGTTGACGGGCAAGCCGAACGTTTATGGTTCGATCTTCCGCTTCGAGGGGCAAGCGTCGGTGTTCTGGGCGGCGCGCGGCGCGTGCTACCGCTGCCTGTATCCAGAGCCTCCGCCGCCCGGCCTCGTGCCGTCGTGCGCGGAGGGGGGAGTGCTGGGCGTTCTGCCCGGCATCGTCGGCGCGATTCAGGCGAACGAGGCGATCAAGTTAATACTCGGCGGCGGCGAGCCGCTGATTAACCGCCTGCTGCTGTTCGACGCGTGGAAGATGCGCTTCCGCGAGTTGAAGCTGCGGAAAGACCCGGAGTGCCCGGTGTGCGGCGAGCGACCGACGATCAGGGAGTTGATTGACTACGAGGAGTTCTGCGGCCTTCGGCCCGCGCCTTCACAAACTTCGACAGACAAGACGGAGGAGACTCGACAGATGGAAGAGATCACGGCGACGGAACTCAAGCAGCGGCTCGACCGCGGCGAAGACATCCAAATCATTGACGTGCGCGAGCCGAACGAGTACGAGATCGCGCGCATCCCCGACGCGAAACTGATCCCGCTCGGTCAGGTTGTAAATCGCGCGGGCGAGATTGACGAGAGCCGCGAGACAGTCGTCCACTGCAAGGGCGGAGTCCGCAGCGCGCGCGCAATCGAGGCCCTGACGCGCTCCGGCTTCAAGGGCAAACTCGTCAACCTCAAGGGCGGCATCACCGCGTGGTCGAACGAGGTTGACCCGAGCGTGCCGAAGTATTGAGACGAGGGGGCGAGAAGATGTCTGACGAGCCGAAGGGTGAAGCGAGGAACGACGCGGGCGAGCGTCCGCAAGAGCAGGCGTCGGCGCGCGAGTCGGAGGGTGGCGACGTTGCCGAGCCGGACGCGCCGTCCGCCGGGGAAGAGAACGACGCGATGAGCACGATTCTCGACGCAGGCCCACTTCTCGGCGTGCAGGACAACGCAGACGATGAAGGGATCGAAAGTCTTTAAGCGCGCCGTCCGTCCTGCGCTAACGCCCGTCGCTTTTCTTCTCGCCGTTTTGCTCGCGGCGAGCGCGGCGGCGCAACTCCCGCCGCTGCCCACGGGCGACAAGAATTTTCCGAAGTCGCTCGCGCCTGTGGTCGAAGCCGAGCACGCCTTCGCAACTTACTCAATCGCGCACGGAATGAAGGAGGCGTTCCTCCACTTCGCCGCGCACGACGGAGTCGTCTTCCGCCGCGCGCCCGTCAACGCAATCGAGGCGTGGACGGAGACTAATCCTGCGCCGTCGGGACTCCTGACGTGGTGGCCGACCTACGCCGACGTTTCGCGCGCGGGCGACCTCGGCTACACGACCGGCCCGTATGAGTTCCGCGAGAACGCCGCGGACAAAGCGCCCGCGGGCACGGGCCACTATTTCACAATCTGGCGCAGGCAGCCGGACGGCACCTGGAAGTTCGTCCTCGACCTCGGCATACGCCACGCCGCGCCGCAGACAGCCGAGACGATCCTGCAATACCCGCCCTCGCTTCGTAAGACTGCGGGCGCGGGCAAGGGCTTGTATCCTGAGTCCGCCTTGAAAACTCTGACGGACGCGGAGCAGTCGCTCGCCAGTGAAGCGTCCTCGAAGGGCGAGGCCCGCGCGCTTCTCACTCGCGCGGACGAGACGGTCAGGGTTTACAGGCAGAACAGCTTTCCCTTCGTCGGCAAGTCGGCGGCGGGCAAGGCGCTCGAAAGCGCGAACGAGTTCGTGACCTGGAAGACCGTGAAGGTTGACGTGGCGAGTTCGGGCGACCTCGGCTATTCGTTCGGGACTTACGAAGCGAGGGCGAAGCCGGCGGACGAAAAGCCCTCGGAGCGGGGCAACTACGCGCGCGTCTGGAAGCGCGTGGGCGGCAACTGGCGAGTCGTCATGGACGTGACGAACCCCGTGCGCCCCTGATTGAAGATTGAAAATACCGGGGGCGGGACTCGAACCCGCACGTCCTTACGGACAACGGATTTTCTTACCACCACGGCTTTCGCCGCCCGCCAAAGTTCGCGGTTCGTGGTCTGGACGATGCCTTCTCCGTGCGCCGTTGAAAACGTTTAGGAGGGAGCCGTCTCGTCTCTACACTTTGCCGACTCGATACCGCTCCGTCGGCCTTAGCTCGGCGTTGCCATCAGCGGTTCGCAAAGTTCCGAACCACGGAACCCTGTTAAGGTTTCGCCGACTTTGACTCCATTCACGCGAAGGTTTCCCGCACGCGTGCTCAAACATCTAAGTCCGTTGCGTCTGCCATTTCGCCACCCCGGCAGTTGCGCGAGAAGATAACACGCCGCGCGCTGGCGCTCAAAATTCGGCGCTCACCGCTGGCCGCATTCGTGTGTTAAGATGAGTCAAACCCACGGCTCGCCTGATAACGGACGGAAGCGGCGCATGACGGAAGAGAAGGAGATTTTCCACCGGCACATTCAGCACGCCGGCCTAAAGCGCACGGCGCAACGCGACCTCATACTCGACGTGTTCCTGCGTACCGAGAAGCACCTTTCGAGCGAAGACCTCTACCAGCTCGTCAAGGAGGAAGACCCCAGCGTCGGCCACACGACCGTCTATCGCACGCTCAAGCTTCTGGTCGAGGCTGGGCTGGCGCGCGAGGTGCGCTTCGGCGACGGGCGCACGCGCTACGAGCACAACTACAACCACCCGCACCACGACCACCTGATTTGCACCGAGTGCGGTATGACCGTCGAGTTCTTCTCAGCGGAACTCGAAGCCATACAGGACGCCATCGTCGCCAGACACAAATTCCGCCCGACGCAGCACTCGCTCAGAATCTTCGGCGTCTGCGCCGAGTGCCAGCGCCGCAAAGACGCGCCCACCGAAGAGACCGCCGCCGAGCCGCGCATACGCTTCGCCTCCGCGCCGAACACGCAATGAAAGGGCCGACGTGGGACGCGGGCGCAATCCTCACGAAAAGAAGATAGAGTGGGATGAGAATAAGAACCGGGCCAACCGGAGAAAGCACCGCGTCTCTTTCGAGGAGGCCGCCTGTGTTTTCGGCGATCCGTTTGAACTTACAATTGACGACCCAGACCATTCCGCCTCGGAGCGTCGCTTCATTACAATCGGCAACGCGGGCGAGGGCCGGCTGCTGGTTGTGTCTTACACCGAGCGCGGCGGTATAATCCGGCTCGTCAGCGCGCGCAGGCCGTCACGTCGCGAGCGAAGGGCTTACGAAGAGGGTTGAAGGGATGAGAAAAGAGTACGACTTCAGCGAGGGCGTCAGAGGCAAACACGCCGGGTTGAGTTTCCGAGTCGTCGGCGATACGCGCAGGAACGGGAAGGCCGGAGTCGCCGTCGCCAACAAGATACAGAAGGCAATCGAGCGAGACCTGAAGAGCCGCGACGGTTTCAAAGTCTTTTGGAACTCGTTAGACAAGTCGGAAAAAGAAGACATCCGCGCGGCGTGGGTTGAGAAGATTAATGATTTGTTAGAGAAGACGAACCCCTAACGCGACGGCCATAACCTGAAGCTGAAGAGATCGGAATCTGGATGCGAGGAGTCGTATGAGTGTCAACGTCGAGTGGAAGACAGACGGCGAAGGCCACACAGGAATAGTCGCCGAGGGCACGTACCTTTGGGACGCGGCGAAGCGACTCGGCGTGCGCCTGCCCGCGGAGTGCGAGGGGCGCGGCGAGTGCGACACGTGCGCGGTCGTCGTCGTCGAGGGCGCGACGCTGCTTTCGGGCCTGACCGACGCCGAGCGCCAGCGGCTCAGCCCCGAAAGGCTCGCCGCGGGCGAAAGGCTCGCGTGCCAGGCGAAGGTCGAGCACGGGGGCGACCTCGTGTTGCGGCCCGTCCCCGTCACCGAGCGCGCGGAGACGACCGAAGAGGCCGCGAAGGACTTGCGCGGAGAGTTCCGGCGGATGCCGCTCAATCAGAAGTTTGCGACGCTCGTCGGGATCGAGGCGGACATGGCATACGAGACGCTGGTGCGCGTCGTTGACCTCCCGTTTGAACTCTTCGGCAAAGGTCTCGACCTGCTCGCCGTCCGCGGGCGCAAGCTCTCGCAGATCGAACGCGAGCGCCGCAGGCCCGCCGACCATAAGAACGAGTCGGCGCAAGCAACCGGCGAAACCGCGAAAGAAACAAGCTGACGAGTCGCCGCCTCGTCATTCGCCGTCCGGCGCTTTCGAAACAACGCCGGCGGGACAGGACGCGCGCTATCCGTGTTCACGAATCGCAAAACCTTGAAGAGTCGCCCGCGCTCCGGCGTTGCGCGGCGACGCGGGCGCGCGCCCGCGTCGCGCGGCTCCGTCATCTTCGCGCTGCTCGTCGCGTCGCTGCTGATTCAGTCAACCGCGGGCGTTACTGCGAAGCAGGCCACCGGCGCGACGCCTTTCAGCGGCGAGCGCGCGTTCGATTACGTCAAAGAACTCGTCGAGTTCGGCCCGCACCCCGCGGGATCGAAGGAGATTGAGCGCGTGCGCAAGTACATCTCCGACCACCTGCCGAACGCGAAGCGCGACGAGTGGACTGCCGAAACGCCCGAAGGCAAGGTGAAGATGGTCAACATCGTCTCCGAACTCAAGGGCGACACGGACGAGGCGATCATCATCGCCAGCCACTACGACACAAAGCCCTTCAAGGACTTCACCTTCGTCGGCGCGAACGACGGCGGCTCTTCGACCGGCGCGCTGATGGAGATCGCCAACACGCTCGCCGCGTCGCACGAGCGACACCACTTCACGTACCGCTTCGTCTTCTTCGACGGCGAAGAAGCCTTCTGCCGCGAGTGGGACGAGTGCGGCAAGCCGAACGCGCCCGACAACACCTACGGCAGCCGCCACTTCGTCGAGCAGTTGCGCGCGAGCGGCCAACTCAAAAAAGCGCGCGCGCTCATCCTCCTCGACATGATGGGCTACTCGAAGCTCGAACTCGGTCGCGACGACATGAGCACGCCGTGGCTCGTTGACATCATCTGGAAGACGGCGCAGGGTCTCGGCTACTCCAAGCAGTTCGTCGAGCGCGCCGAGGGCGTCGGCGGCGACGACCACGCGCCCTTCCTGCAAGCGGGGATTCCGTCGGCTGACATCATCCAACTCAGCACATACCCCTACTGGCACACGCGCGAAGACACGCTCGACAAGGTCTCGCCCGCGAGCCTCAAGGCCGTCGGCGACGCGGTGATTGCAAGCCTGCCGCGCATCGAAGACAGGTTGATGAAGGGCGGCGAAGACGTGCGGCCTCCGACGAACGTTCAGAGTAGATGAGTCGTTGACGGACGGAATCGCTGAATCATCTCAAGCCTCGCGGAAAGAGTTTTCATCATGTTCAAAGCGACAGACATACTCGTCCCCGTTGACTTCTCCGCGACTTCCGTGAACGCCGTGCGCGTCGCGCTCGGCATCGCCGCGCCCGACGGCGACCTGACGCTGCTGCACGTGATTGACAAGGATTTTATCGAGGACGCGGTCGCCGCCGGGATGGGTTCGTCCGACGACATCACCGCGAAGATGCGGCGGCAGGCCGAGTCGAGCTTCGACGGCGCGCTCGAAGGGGTCGAGACAGGCGAGGTCGAGATCGAGCGCATGATCGTCGTCGGCAGCCCCTTCGTCGAGATTCTGAAAATCGCGCGCGACCTCGACCTCCCGATGATCGTCATGGGCGTGCGCGGTCGCTCGACCCCGCCCGAAGAACTGCTCTTCGGCTCGACCGCCGAGAAGGTCTTGCGCGGCGCGCGCGTGCCCGTGCTGTGCGTACCGTTTTAGCCGGCAGGTTCGAGTGTGCGACAAGATTAGGCCGGGCTGTCAACTAAGCCCGTGCGGCGGAGAGAACTCAGAAGATTGATGGAAAGAACAGTGAAACGAATCGCGGTCGTGCCGGGCGACGGCATCGGGCCGGAGGTCATCGGGGAAGCCGTCGCTGTTCTTGAGCGCCTGCGCGAGACGCACGGAGTCGAGCTTGAGCTTGTCCACTTCGACTGGGGCGCGGACAAGTTTCTGAGCGAAGGCGTGACGCTGCCCGGCGGCGCTTTGGAGATGCTCGCGCGCGATTTCGACGCGATTCTCGCGGGCGCGTTCGGCGACCCGCGCGTGCCATCGAACAAGCACGCCGAAGACATCCTGCTCGGAATGCGCCGCGGCCTCGACCTCTACATCAACCTGCGCCCGGTGCGCCTGCTTCACGAGCGCCTGACGCCCCTGCGCGGCTTCACGCCCGAAGAGATTGACTTCGTCGTCTTCCGCGAGAACACCGAAGGCGCTTACAGCGGCGCGGGCGGATTCCTGAAAAAAGGAACAGCCGACGAGATCGCGACGCAGGAAGAACTGAACACGCGCAAGGGCGTCGAGCGCATCGTCGTCGCCGCGTTCGAGTACGCGCGCGAGCGCGGCAGGAAGCGCGTAACGATGGCCGACAAGTCGAACGTGCAGCGCTTCGGCGGCGACCTCTGGCAGCGCGTCTTCAAAGAGACGGCTGCGCGCTACCCCGAAATCGAAGCGAATCACCAATACGTTGACGCCACCGCGATGTTCATGGTCTTGAACCCGCGGCAGTACGAGGTGATCGTCACGAACAACCTCTTCGGAGACATCCTGACCGACCTCGGCGCGGCTCTGCAGGGCGGACTTGGCCTCGCCGCTTCGGGCAACATACACCCCGGACGCGTGTCGCTCTTCGAGCCTGTGCACGGAAGCGCGCCCCCGCTCGCGGGCAAATCCGAGGCGAATCCGGCAGGGGCTATCCTCAGTGCGGCGCTGATGCTAGAATACCTTGGAGGCTCGGACGCGGCGCAGGCGGTCGAACGAGCGGTTCGCGAATCAATCGCCGACGGCGAGACGACGCGCGACCTCGGCGGCAAGCTCTCGACCGTCGAGGCGGGCGAGAGAATCAGGGCAAGAATTAAGTGATGAGTGATGAGTAATGAGTGAACGGCTCCTACTCATCACTCATCACTCATCACTTGAGTTATGACTAAGGGTCAGGAAACTGTTCAGCGTCTGGTCGCCGTCGTCATCATCATGGCGATGCTCGGCGTGATGGGCATACCCCTGACCGTCATCGTCTTCTTCGCGACGGTCGTCTATTTCGTCTGGCGCGCGGTGCAGCGCTCCGAGCAGCAGGACATCAAAAACATCTTCGACTTCTACATCTCGGCCAGCGAAATCCTGCGCGACGAGGAGAAGCGCTGGTACGGCTTCGAGATCAACAACGTCATCGCCGAGGGCGAGCGCGTGATGCACCTGATGCCCGACCCGCCGCCGCTCGTCTATTTCACGCTCGGCGCGCTCTACCAGCGCGCGGGCGACTACGAGACGGCGGCTGAACACCTGGCATACGTCCTCGAAGACGAGCACGGCGACGAGCACGCGCGCTACCAGCCTTCGCCGGAACTGCGCCGCTACGTCGAAGTCCTCCGCCGCATCGAGCGCGAGCCGACCGAAGCGCCGCAGACGATGGCCGCGATCCGAAGCCTCGAACGTGTAAGACGCGCGCGCGCCGCGGCGATGCTCGAAGAGAGCCGCGAGCAGCTACGCTCCGCGCCGCGGGGCGAAATCGCCGCCGCGTCCGCGCGGAAGGCGGAAGAGAAGAGCCTGCACACGCTCTCCGGCAAGCAGCCGCTCGCGCCCGCCCCGCCGATGCCGCCCCCCATCTCCGACGTTCTGCGCGACGTATATGAGGAAGAGAAGAAGACTGCCTAGCTTTCAAACCAGACTGCGAAGACGCGGCGGTCTTTGATAAGGTCGCCGCGTTTTTTATTCGTTTCGGTGTTCGCGCGGGGTGATTGGTCTCCTCCTCCGACGGCCTCTCAGGTTACAATCGCGCCCATGTTGACCGCCGAAATCATCGCCGTCGGCTCCGAACTGCTGACGCCCTTCCGCACGGACACAAATAGCCTCTGGCTGACCGAAAGGCTCAACTCGATAGGCGTCGAAGTCAAACTCAAGACAATCGTCGGCGACGACGACGCTCGGCTCGAAGAGACGATACGCGACGCGCTGAAGCGTTCAGGCGTCGTCATCATCACCGGCGGACTCGGCCCGACCGAAGACGACATCACGCGGAAAGTCGCGGCGCGCGCTTTGGGCCGGAGACTGATGCTCGACGACGACGTGCTCGACGACATCAAGGCGAGGTTTCTCCGCTGGGGCCGAAAGATGCCCGACATCAACGCGCGGCAGGCGATGATCATCGAGGGCGCGGAAGTAATGCCGAACCCGAACGGCACCGCGCCCGGAATGTACGTCGAGCAGGACGCGCGCGCCGTCGTCCTCCTGCCGGGGCCCCCGCGCGAGATGAAGCCGATGTTCGAGACGCACGCGCTCCCGAAACTCGCCTCGCGCGCGGGCGACGTGCGCGTCGTGCGCCGCGTGCTTCGCGTCGCGGGGATGGGCGAGTCGGCGGTTGACGAGCGTATCGCGCCCGTTTACACGCAGTACAAGAATCCGCAGACGACGATTCTCTTCAACAGCACGGAGATCGAGATTCACCTGACGGCGCAGGGCAAGAACGAGCGGGAGGCCGAGCTTCTGCTCGACGGGCTTTCGGGCCAAATCGAGGAACGTCTCGGCGACGCCGTCTTCGCCTTCCGCGGCGAGACGATGGAGGAGGTCGTCGGGCTGCGGCTTGCCGTCGGCGGCTTCACGCTCGCCGTCGCCGAAAGCTGCACGGGCGGACTCATCGCCGAGCGTCTGACCGAAGTGCCCGGCTCGTCTTCTTACTTCATGGAGGGCGTCGTCACGTACTCGAACGAGGCGAAGACGCGTCTGCTCGGCGTGCCCGCCGACATGATTAAAGAGCACGGCGCGGTGTCGGCTGAAGTCGCCGAAGAGATGGCCGAGGGCGTGAAGGCTCGCGCCGAGACCGACTTCGGATTGGCCGTGACGGGTATCGCAGGCCCCGGCGGCGGCACCGAGGAGAAGCCCGTCGGCCTCGTCTTCATCGCGCTCGCCGACGACGCGCACACAGAACACCGCCGCCTGTTGATCCCCGGCGACCGCCACCTGATTCGCACGCGCGCGTCGCAGGCCGCGCTTGACCTTCTGCGACGGCGATTGATCTGAGCGAAGGAGAAATATCGCTAGAAGACTGATAATCGCTGGATGGATGTAGTGCAAGTCTTTGTACGGGGGTAGCTCGAACATCTTTTTTTCAAGTTAAGGAGAGGGCCATGAACAATCTCGCATACACGTCGCAGGACGCGGGCGCGGTGGGCGCGAAGGTCGAGGAGAAGGTGCGCGAGGAGGTCGGCGCGAGCGCGCCGCTCGCGTATCAGGTGGAGGAGGGCGAGGCCGGGAGGCTGTCGGTCGGTTCGTTTTTGAAGGACGTGGGCAGCGCGCTCGTCGGCGGGAAGGACGAGACGCTGTTCCGGCTGCACTTCGACCTTCCCAACTCGCGACCGACACAACTCGTAGTCAACGTCAACCGGCAAGGCGTCGGCTCGCACGTCGGGCTGCTCCTCTACTCGGCCAAGCTCTCGAAGCCCGTCTCCGGCGAGGCCGCGCTCGAAGACCCGAAGTTCTTCGGCAAGTCGAAATTCGCGGGCGACGGCGCGGTGTGCGGCAGGCTCAACTCGAACGGCGAACTAATCAAGCGCGCGAACAACCTCGCGCGCGTCGAATCGCAGTCGGGCGGCCTGACGGTCAAGATCAAGCGTTGCTGCCGAATCGTCCCGCACGAAGGCGGCTCGATGCTCGTCGTCGGGACTCTGCCGCGCCCCACGAAGATGGGCATGAGCGCGGCGATTGACGCCAAAGACTTCTTCGACATCGCGGACATGGTCGAGGCCGCGCTCTGAGGCGGGCCGCGCGACCGTCTTTAGATTTCACCGCAAACGCTCTTTGTCGCGGCGAAACGCGTGGCGTCGTCCTTTTCCGCCTTCGACGCGCCTGCTTGTCGCGCTCTGCGCGGGACTGTATATTCGACGTTCGCGTCCAAAGCCTTTCAAGCGCCGTGTGGAGTCCGCCGGATGCTTCGCGTCTTCGTCGTGCTGCTCGCATACCTGCTCGGCTCGATACCATTCGGGTACTTGATCGTGAAGTTGCGCGGCGGCGGTGACGTGCGCGAGACGGGTTCGGGCGGGACGGGCGCGACGAACGTCACGCGGCGCGCGGGGAAGTGGGCGGGGCTTCTGACTCTCCTGCTCGACGCTTTGAAGGGCGCGGCTGCCGTGCTGGTCGCGCGTTTGCTCTTTGACGGCGGCGGAGAAGCGGGCTGGTGGGTCGCCGCCTCTGCGTTGGCGGTCGTCGCGGGGCACGTCTTCCCCGTGTGGCTCGGCTTCCGCGGCGGCAAGGGCGTCGCGACGGGACTCGGCGCGTTCCTTCTGCTCGCGCCGCTGGCGCTCCTGTGCGCGCTTCCTATTTTCTTAGTCGTCGTGTGGGTGACGCGCTACGTCTCGCTCGGCTCGATGACTGCCGCCGTGTTCTTGCCGCTCGCCGTGTGGGTTCTCGGCAGCAGGAGCGGCACGAGCGCGGGCACGATTCCGACTCTCGCGGTGGCGACCGCGGGCGGCGCGCTCATCATCTTCATGCACCGCGCCAACATCCGAAGGCTACTCCGCGGGGAAGAGAACAGGCTGAAACTATGAATGAGGAATGACGAGTGATGAATACGTAGAACGTCCTTGCTTTCAATTCATCACTCGTCATTCCTCATTCATCATTTCTTTATGCGTGTCGCGGTCATCGGCGCTGGCGGTTGGGGCACGGGGCTGAGCGTGCTTGCGGCGCGCGCGGGCTGCGAAGTGAGGCTCTGGTCGAGGAGCGCCGCCGTCGTCGAGGAGATAAACGCGCGGCGCTCGAACAGCGCGTACCTCGCGGGACAGGAAATCCCCGTTGGCGTGCGCGCGACCTGCGACGAGCGCGATGCTCTGCGCGGTGCCGAGATCGTTCTGCTCGCCGCGCCTTCGCACGCGACGCGCGGTGTGCTTGAGCGGCTGCGCGCGTGCGTCGAGCCGTCGATGGTCTTCGTCAGCGCGACGAAGGGCGTTGAGGTCGAGACGGGGATGCGAATCTCTGAGGTCGTCGCGGACGTTCTGGGTCGTCAAGCAGCCGGGCGTTTCGTCTGTCTTTCGGGGCCTTCGTTTGCGCGCGAGGCGGCGGCGGGACAGCCCACGGCGGTCGTCGCGGCGTGTGAAGACGAAGAGTTGAGTCGCCGCGTGCAGGCCGCCTTGAGCGTGAAGAATTTTAGGGTCTATACGAACCGCGATACGGTCGGGACGGAACTCGGCGGCGCGTCGAAGAACGTGATGGCGCTCGCCGCGGGCATGATCGCGGGCCTCGGCTTCGGCGCGAACAGCGTCGCCGCTCTCATCACGCGCGGATTAGCAGAGATGACTCGCCTCGCGCTCGCGGAGGGCGCGCGCGTCGAGACGCTGGCGGGGCTTGCGGGCCTCGGCGACCTCGTTCTGACCTGCACGGGCGGGCTTTCGCGAAACCGCCACGTCGGCGAAGAGTTGGGCCGCGGTCGGAAGCTTGACGAAGTCCTCGCGGGGATGAATGAAGTCGCCGAAGGCGTGCGAACGACGCGCGCCATAAAACTTCTCGCGTCGCGCCGCGGCGTCGAGATGCCGATCACGAACGAAGTCCACGCGGTTCTCTACGAAGGCAAGGCCGCGCGCGACGCCGTCGAGAGCCTGATGTCGCGCCCGCTCAAAGACGAGATCGAGTTTAAATGATGAATGACGAATGCGGAATGATGAATTAAAACCAGGCCGCGCCCTTCAAGTTCATCACTCATCATTCCGCATTCATTATTTCCTTTATGGCTGAAGAAGAAAAGTTAATCGTTGCCAATCGAAAGGCGCTCCACGAGTATCACATTTTCGACAGGTACGAGGCGGGCGTCGCGCTGACGGGCACGGAGGTGAAGAGCGTGCGCGCGGGGCAGATTCAGTTGAAGGACTCTTACGTCGCCGTGCGCGACGGCGAGGCTTGGCTCTTCAACGCGCACATCGCGCAGTATTCGCACGGCAACCGGCTCAACCACGACCCCACGCGCACGCGGAAACTTCTCCTGCACCGGCGCGAGATCGAGCGCCTGGACGAGTCGGCGACGACGAAGGGGATGACGCTCGTCGTCACGCGGGTCTATCTGAAGAGGGGGCGCGTCAAATTTGAAATAGGCGTGGCTCGTGGTAAAAAACTGTATGACAAGCGTGAAACCGAGATGCGTCGGACGGTCGAGCGCGAGACGCGCGCGCAACTGAAGGAACGCGCCAAAGATTAAATGAGGAGAGGTAAATTCTGATGGAGATTAAAACAAGCAGCGGTCGCTTCGCCGAGGCCGACGTGCAGGCCGTCGCGGTCGCGGTTTTCAAAGACGAGAAGGCCGGCGAGGGCTTTCTGAAAGACGTTGACGCGGCAACGGGCGGGCTGGTCGGCTCGATACTCGAATCCGGCGAGTTGAAGGGCAAGGAGGGCGAGACCGCGTACATACACCTCGCGCCGGGCGGCGGCATGAAGGCGACGCGCCTGCTCCTCGTCGGCGTCGGCGAGCGCAATGATTACAAGCGCGCGCAGGTCTCGCAGTTCGCGGGCGCGGCTGTCCGCTCCTTGCGCGCGAGGAACGTGAAGTCGGTCGCGCTCGTGCCGCGTCTCGAAGGCGGCGACGCAGAAGATGCGGCAGCCGCGGCGGTCGAGGGCGCGGTGATCGGAATCTTCGAGCCGGACAAGTACCGGACAATCGAGAAGGAGGAGCGCGCGGTCGAACAACTCCAAGTCATCGTCGAGGGCGCGCAGGACGAGGCCCTTCGGAGCGGGGCCGAGCGCGGGCGCGTCGTCGGCGAGTCGGTCAACTTCACGCGCGACCTCGCCAACGAGCCGGGCGCGTACATGACGCCGACCATCATGGCCGAGCGCGCGCAGGAGGTCGCCAACCAGTTCGGACTTGAGATAGACGTGCTCGACCGCCCGCGCATCGAGAAGGAGGGCATGGGTTCGTTCCTCTCGGTCGCCAACGGGTCGGATCAGCCGCCGAAGATGATGGTCTTGAAGTATATGCCCGAAGGCAAGACTTCAATCGAGGACGGCGAAGACTACCTCGCGCTGGTCGGCAAAGGAATCACGTTCGACACGGGCGGAATCTCCATCAAGCCGAGCGAGAACATGGAGCTGATGAAGTACGACATGACCGGCGGCGCGACCGTCATCGGCGTCATGCGCGCCGTCGCGCAGCTCAAGCCGCCGATTCCCGTCCTCGGCGTCGTGCCCGCGACCGAGAACATGCCTTCGGGCAAGGCGACGAAGCCCGGCGACGTTGTGCGCGCGATGACGGGAAAGACAATTGAAGTTATCAACACCGACGCCGAAGGCCGCCTGATTCTCGCCGACGCGGTCGCCTACGCGAAGAAGCTCGGCGCGACGCGCGTCATTGACATGGCGACGCTGACCGGCGCGGTCTCCATCGCGCTCGGCGACGTGAACACGGGCATACTCGGCACGGATCAGGAACTCATCGACGAAGTGATCGAGTGTGGCCGCGAGGTCGGCGAGAAGTTCTGGCAGTTGCCGCTCGACAAGGAATACTCGAAGCAGATCAAGTCAGACATCGCCGACATCAAGAACGTCGGCGGTCGCAAGGCCGGCACGATCACCGCCGCCGCGTTCATCAAAGAGTTTGCCGACGGGGTCGCGTGGGCGCACCTCGACATCGCGGGCACGGCTTGGGGCGACGAGGCAAAGCCATTCCGCTCGAAAGGCCCGACGGGAGTCGCCGTCCGCACGCTGCTCAACCTGATCGAGCGCGAGTCGGAGCGCGCCGCGGGCAAGACTTCTTCGGACGGGTCATCGAAGTAATCGAAGTCGGAGGCAAGCGACTCTTGGAAGCCCGCGTGGGCGTCGGCACACGCGGGCTTCAGCCTTTCTTGGCCCTTGAAAGAAGGGGAGCGAAAAACTCAGAAGACTGTTGATTTTTTGCTTGCAAATTATTTGGTATTCTGTTGCAATACGTCATCACAAAAAGGGACTGAGGGCGCGGTCGCCACGAAGCAAAAGTCCTCGCCCCCCTCGGAAGATCGTCCGAGGCAAAGCAGCGCACCTTCAGCCCGCACCGCTCACAGCAGTTCGTCCCGCATCGAAATCCAAGCGGCCTGCTCCGCTGTCCGCAGGGGTTCGTGCGGGACGAACTCGTAAAAAAGTGTTATATTCACGCCGAGGGGGTTACACTCCCGCTTCCGGTGGTCGGCCCGCGCCGTGAACCGCGGCGCGTTCCCGCTGGCCGCAAAGCTTTTGGAAGTGCCGCGTGGTTAATTACTACGACATCCTGAAGGTCAAGCGGACGGCTTCGGCGGCTGAGATCAAATCCGCCTACCGGAAACTCGCGCGCGCGAGCCACCCCGACGTCAAGGGCGGGACTGAGGCCGCCGCGCGCGAATTCGCGCTCATCGCGCTGGCCTACCGCACGCTGAGCGACCCGCAGGAGCGCGCCTACTACGACTCGCAGCTCAAGCGCATTCACAGCAGCGACGCGGGCGTCTCGGTCTTCCGCACGAACAACCCGCACGCGCAGCGCCTGCGCCGCATGGCGATGCAGGCTTACTACGACCGGAAGGTTGACCAGTTCTTCGAGGCCGAGCGGCGCGAGAACTTCGCCCTTCAGCAGACGGTCTTCACGACGGTCACGCTCTTTCTTTCGACCTTCTTCGTCGCCTGGTTCAAGCCGCATTTCTGGGATAAATTTCAACTCGCCGGACGCGCTGTCGTCGTCACACTCTGCGCTATCGGCCTCTGGCATCTGGCCGTGAGACTCAAGGCCTGCTTCGAGCATTACACTTACAAGCCGAAGTCAATCCACGACTCGCTCATCAACGCCGACGCGGGCGGACAGGACAAACCGTTCACGCGCTTCACGGCCTCGACGTTCCTGATCGTCGGCTCCGCGCTGAGTCTCTTCGGCGGCCTATACCTCGGCTCGTTCATGCAATACTTCACCATCTTCAAAGACCTGCCGTACCTCTTCGGCGAGGGCTTCCGCTTAGACCTCCTTTTGTACCCGCCGATTGCCGTGCTCATCGTTGACACGATGCACTCGGTAGCTTCCAAGATTGACTGACAACCATGCCGCCGTGTCGCGGACGGGTTCGCGACAGCGTCCCGGAAAATCTTGCGCCGCCTTTGTGCGTCGTGTATATTTCGCTCTCGGAAGTCAACGAAGGGCTTCCCAACAGACAGCCGTACAATCGAACTGAGTCGCGCGGCGCAATCCTCCCGTCGCGAGTACGTTAGAAACTCGGACGAGCGAGAGTCCGAGCGCCTTCGACCGGCTTCGGCCCCCGCGGGCGAAAGCCGAAGATTTTTCCACGACCCCGGAGACTGAAACGACAAAGGTGAAGAACAAACAGTCGCGCGCTAAACAGTCGCGCCGCAGCCGAACGCCGACGGCTTCCGCCGCCATCGAAGGCTTCCCCCGCCGCACTTGAACGCGGTTGGCCGTCCGGCTTCGCACGAAGGGAGCCGTCCGATGGCTAAGCGGATCACAGAGCGCCAGCGCCTCGCGCTCAAGCTCGAACACCTGACCGACACCGAAGTCAACGAAGTCCTCGACTACATCTCGATCATGGAATCAATGCGCCGCGCCTCGGCCCTGCCCGCCGAATGGGAAGACGACCTCGTCTCGCTGCTGGCCGACTCGACGGAGAACGCGCGCGCCCGGCAGGCGTTCGAGTGGGAGTCAGTCCGCCGCAAGGCCGAGCGCCGCGCGGCCCTGTCCTACACCGCGCGCGCATGAGTCGGGTGCGAGAGGCCAAAATCGCTCGAAGAAATTTGCGCCGCGCGCGCACAAGGCGCGCACGCGGCTACGTCGTCATCGTCTCTCTTACGCTCGCCTGCCTGCTCGCCTCGTCTTCGACGAGCGCGCGTGTTGTCATCGCTCAAGCCGAACTCACTCCGCTCCAACGCGAGATCAAAATTCAGACAGGCCGCCTCTCGTCGGGCGACACTGAAGAACGCCGCGACGCAGTGACGCGGCTCGGCGCGATGGGCCGCCCCGAAGCCTCGCGCGCCGCCGCCGTCGCGCTGAATGACGGGGCGGCGATCATTCGCGCGACCGCGGCGCGCGCCGTCCTCTCGCTCGGCGGTGAAGAGGCCGCGAAACTTATCCTGCCGCTTCTCGGCGACCGAGACGAGTTCGTCCGCCGCGAGGCCGCATACGCCCTCGGCCTCGCGCGCAGCGCCGACGCGGTGCCGGGCCTCATCACGTTGGTCGAGTCCGACAAGAAGCCTTCCGTCCGCGCCGCCGCCGCCGTGGCGCTCGGGCAGACCGGCGACGCGCGCGCCGTCGGGCCGCTGTCCGCCGCACTCTCGCGGCGCGTCCCCGCGTCCGGTTTCTTCAGCCGCGCGACGCGGCGCAAGGTCGAGGAGGACGAATTCGTCAGGCGCGCGTCTGCCGTCTCGCTCGGACAAATCGGCTCGCGCGAGGGCGTGCCCGCGCTCGTCGAAGCGCTCTCGAACGAGAAGACGCCCGACGACATACGGCGCGAGGCCGCGCGCGCGCTCGGACTCATCGGCGACGCCGCGGCAATCCCGGCGCTCCGCTCCGTCCTCACGTCGAAAGACCCTTACCTCTCGGACATAGCCTTCGACGCGCTCAGAAAGATTGACCGCCGGAGCGCCACAAAGCCGAGTTAAGTCGAGGGCGGGGCGAGAGAAGGCGACAGAGGTAAAAAAACAGTGCCGTGAAGAGTCGCGACTCTTCACGGCACTGTTTTTAGCGACGGGTCTTTCTCAGTTCTCCGACTTGTCGCCGCGGCTCTGGCTGCTCTTGCGCGCGGCCTTGGCCTGCGGCAGTTGGACGGCTGCGCCGCCCGACTTCGCGGCGGGCCTGTCGTCAACGTCCTCGATCTCCTGCGCGTCGGCGATGAGCGCGCCGCCGGAGCGCTTCGAGAAGGTTAGCTTGCCGCGGGCGTCGTCGAAGCCGACGTGGACGAGATCACCCAACCCCACCTGCTCGGTCGCCACAAGGTTCGAGAGCGGATAGACCAGGAAGCGCTCGATGGCGCGCTTCAGGTGGCGAGCGCCGTACTTGAAGTCAATGCCCTCTTCGAGGAGGAAGTCTTTGGCCTCGTCCGAGCACTGGAAGATGAACTTCGTCCCCGCGCTCTTCATGATGCGATCCTGCACGGCCTGAAGTTCGAGTTCGAGAATCTGCTTCAGGTGATGTTCCTTCAGGCTTCGGAAGACCACGACCTTGTCGATGCGGTTCATGAACTCCGGGCTAAACTTCTTGCGCGCGGCCTCGACCGCCGTGCGGTAAATCTTCTGGTCAACTTCCGAGTCGTTCGGGTTCTTGCCCTCCTTCACGGGGGCGAAGCCGATGCCGCCGGAGATGAGTTCAGACATCTCGCGCGCGCCGAGGTTCGAGGTCATCACGACCATCGTCTTCGAGAAGTCAACGCGGCGGTTGTCGCCTAAGGTCAGCGTCGCCTTGTCGAGTATGCCGAGCAGGAGTTGCCACAGGGAGTCGGAAGCCTTCTCGATCTCGTCGAAGAGGACGAGCGAGAGCTTGTTCTCTTCCGTGTGGTAGCGGTCGAGATTCTCCTGCGTGAGCATCGGCGAGGTCTCGCGGTGGCCGAGGTATCCTGGAGGCGAGCCGATGAGCTTCGCGATCTCGTGCGAGTGCTGGAACTCGGCGCAGTCAATCTTGATGACGGCGTTCGGGTCGCCGAAGAGGACTTCCGCCGCTGCCTCGACGACGCGCGTCTTGCCGGAGCCTGTCGGGCCGAGGAAGAGCATCGTGCCGACGGGGCGGTTCGGCGGGTTCATCCCGGCGAGAAAGATTTGGTAGAGGCCGCTCATGCGTCGGACGGCGCGCTCCTGCCCCACGATGCGCGAGGCGAGCTTCTCCTCGAACTCCTGCGCGCGAGGGCTTTTCTGATCGGGGTCGAGCAGAACTGTGTTTGGGGTCATCATTTCTCTTTCCATCATTGCGATCATGGCTCGTCCTCCTTTGCACGGGGCGCTGCGGAATGCGCGTTCATCGGCTTGCGGCGAGCCGCGCCGTTCGGCGGCTCCCGGCCCTTGATGGCCGCGCCCACTTGTCTCCATGCAAAGAGCGAACCGCTCTTCTTAGATGAATCGTTGAAATTCGTGGTTTGCTTGCAGCACTGGCCGGGGGGCGGCTGCGCTTCCGAATCGTGAAGCACTATATATACGACTGCGAGCTTTTTGTCACCACAAAATATACGAGTTGGAAAGATTTTTTTACTCGAACGCGTGCCGACTAACCGTCGCGCGGTGTGACATTTTGCGTTAGCGGCGCGCTGACAATAAACGTCGCAATTCAAAAAAATGAAGAAGGGTGCGGGCGTTTCGACACACCTAAACGTCTAGCCGACCGCGGCGTTTGGAGCAAAGCGTATCCTTGTCCTGCCGTGGATTCGGCGAGAAAAATGAAGAGTGCAGGCGATAAAAAAAGAGGCGTGCGGGGCAACCTCCGCACGCCCCTCTCCAACGTCGAGTCGAGAATTTTCCCACCGCTCAATCGTAGTATTCGAGGCCGAGGTGCGTGATGAGGTCTTCGCCGCGCAGGTGGCGGAGCGTGTTCTTGAGCTTCATCAGTTGGATGAAGATGTCGTGCTCCGGGTAGAGTCCGGGCGCGGTCATCGGCGACTTAAAGTAGAAGGAGAGCCACTCCTGTATCCCACGCATCCCGACACGCTGAGCGAGGTCGAGGAAGAGCGCGAGGTCGAGGACGATGGGCGCGGCGAGGATCGAGTCGCGGCAGAGGAAGTCAATCTTGATCTGCATCGGGTAGCCGAGCCAGCCGAAGATGTCAATGTTGTCCCAGCCCTCCTTGTTGTCGCCGCGCGGCGGGTAGTAGTTGATGCGGACGACGTGCGAGAAGTCTTTGTAGAGCTGCGGATAGACTTCCGGCTGAAGGATGTATTCGAGCACCGAGAGCTTCGACTCCTCCTTCGTCTTGAAAGATTCGGGGTCGTCCAAAACCTCGCCGTCGCGGTTGCCGAGGATGTTCGTCGAGTACCAGCCGTGCAGGCCGAGCATACGCGACTTCAGGCCCGGCGCGAGGATGGTCTTCATCAAGGTCTGGCCGGTCTTGAAGTCCTTGCCGCAGACGGGCACGCCGTTCTGCTGCGCAAGCTCCATGAGCGCCGGAATGTCCAGGGTCAGGTTCGGCGCGCCGTTGGCGAAGGGCACGCCGGACTTGAGCGCGGCGTAGGCGTAAACCATCGAGGGCGCGATGGCCTTATGGTTGTCGCGCATCGCCTGCTCGAATGACTTGATGGTCTTGTGGACGGCGTGCTGTTTGAGGAAGATTTCGGTCGAGGCCGCCCAGACGATGACGAGGCGGGCGCACTTGTTCTTGCGCTTGAACTCTTCGATGTCGGCGATGAGCTGTTCGGCAAGCTCGAACTTGTTCGCGCCATCTTTGACGTTGGTGCCGTTGAGCCGCTTGACGTACTGCTGGTCGAAGACGGCCTTCATCGGCTTGATCTTTTGGAGCTGCGGCTTGAGCTGCGCGAGCAGTTCCTTTTCGAGCACGCCCGCGGTCATCGCCGCCTCGTAGGCCGAGTCGGGGAAGATGTCCCACGCGCCGAAGACGATGTCGTTCAAATCCGCGAGCGGGACGAACTCCTTGATGAGCGGCACGCGGTTCTCGGTGCGACGGCCTAAGCGGATCGTGCCCATCTGCGTCAGGCTGCCGATGGGTTCGGCGAGTCCGCGCTTGACGGCCTCGACGCCCGCGATGAAAGTCGTGCTGACCGCGCCGAGTCCGACGAGCAGCACGCCGAGCTTTCCTTTGGCCGGCTCGATCTCAGCGACTTTTTTTTCGTTTGGCAAAGTGGATTGTCTCCTTCACATTTTATTTAAGGAAGGATAGCCGAGAAGGGCGAGCAAGGTCTTGTCGAATCTTGCGGAATAAGAGCGGGGGATTGCTCTCGGATGAATTTGAGGCTGTGTTTATTTAAGAAAGGTTGAAAAGAGAAAGGGGCGGGGGCAGGCCGCCCTTCCCGACCTGTCAACCGGCGGGCGTCGTGCGGTATCGCTTAACGCCTTCGTGTTCGCAGGCCGGGAAGGGCGGCTTGTCCCCGCTGATTCGGTTCGATGATGTCAGGCCGCTAGTTGATCCCTTTCTTCGCCATCTGGTCTTTGAGCGCGGAGGCGACGGCGGTGTCGAAGCCGTTTTGCGCGCCGCCCTGCTTCTTGCGCTCGGCTGCGATGTACTCGTCGCGCTGCTTCGAGAGCGTGACGATCTCTTCGCGAATCTGCTTGCGCTCTTCGAGCCGCCGCGCGACCTCTTTCTGACGCTCGGCGGGCGAGAGCTTCTTCAGGTCGTCGGGCAGGTCGTCCGCCTTCACGTCTTCGAGCTTGACCGAGCCGTTCTCGATTGACTGAAGCAGGTCGCCGACGTATGCGTCCTTGTTGAGAGCCTTGTTGACCGCGCGGTCGGCGGACGCCGATACGGGCGCGGCGTTTGCGATGGCCGACTCCGTCGCCGTGCTACGTGCGCTCGCTTCGGCGCGGAACCGCTCGCCGCCAGCGCCAGCGCCGCCGCCGTATGCGAGGTAAGTCGAGCCGAGCTTGCCGCCGAGTTCGGAGAGGCGCGAGTCATACGGCGTCGAGACGGTCTGCACGCCGCCGTCCTGCGCGATGGCGAAGAACTGCCCCTCGCCGCGCCGCGCGATCTGCTGCCAGACCTGGCGCGTGTCGGCGGCGTCGCCGCACTCGATGGTGTTGACGATCATGCCGGCGCGGACGGCCTCGGCTGTGGTCGTCAGCGTGTCAGGCTCGTTCGCGTAGTCGTCGTGCGGCGGCGCGTCGCCGACGAGGAAGAGAATCTGCGCCGTGCCCGCCGAAGGCTTCGACCAACCGGCCTTGTGAACCGCGTCGGCGAGCGCCTGCCGCACGTCTTCGGGCGTGTCGCCGCCGCCGTCGGCGCGGTAGTCCATGAGCGTCGTATAGACTTTGTCGAGGTCGTTCGTCAGCGGCAGAACCTGCGTGACGTACTGGTCGCCGTGGTCGCGGTAGGCGACTAATCCGACGCGAACCGAAGGGTGCGCCTTCGTCTGCATCACGTCGTTGATGATGCCCCAGACGCGCTGCTTCGCGCCCTCGATGAGTCCGCCCATCGAGCCGGTCGTGTCAATGACGAAGACCATCTCAAGCGTCTTCTCGCCGTTGGCGACCGGGCGCGGTTTTTGCGGCGGCTGAGGCGTCTCAGGCGCGGCCCTCAAAACGAGCGCCGAGACAGCGCCGACGCCGATCACAAAAGTTAGAATCGCCGCAGCGATGCCGTAAGAAAAGCGTTTCATCTCCGTCTTCCTTTCAACGAATCGTCCCCGCCGTCCGGGAGTTTTCTGCCTTCGACCGTTCAAACTCTGGCCGCCGTTTGCGCGGACTCTCGCGCTCAGTCGTCGCTCGCGAGTCCGTCCCTTTCTGCGGGTTGAACGTGCGGCGGGAAAGGCTCTTGCAGAAAATTTTTAGCCGCGGACGAGCGCCTTGCGGAAGGCGCGCGGGCTGAGGCCGGTCGAATGGCGGAAGGCTTTGGCGAAGTGGCTCGAACTCATGTAGCCGACGCGCGCGCCGACCTCCGTGACCGAGAGGTCTGTCTCGGCGAGCAGCGTCTGCGCGCGCGCGGCTCGCAGGTTCGCGAGGTAGGCGTGCGGCGTCGCGCCGGTCAGTTTTTTGAAGAGGCGCGCGAAGTGGAACGGCGAGAGGTGAGCGGCTGAGGCTATCTCTTCGAGCGAGAGTTCGCGGTGCATCTGCGCGTGCATCAGCTCGACGGCGAGGCGTATGCGGCGGTCAACGAGTCCGGCGCGCGAAAGCTCGACGTGCTCGGCGCGGCGGACGTTGGCGTGGCGGCGGAGCAGATGCACGAGCGTCTGCTCGACGAGCGCCGAGACGACAAGCTCCTGCCCGGCCTCTTCGTCGAGCAGTTCGCCGGCGAGGTCGTGCGCGAGCCGCGCGAGTCTCGCGTCGCCTTCGACCGCGGGCGCGCGGAAGCTGACGACCGAGTCGGAGCGAGTCAGGCGCGCGCGCGCGGCACAGTCGAGAACGAAGACGGGCGAGAGCGTGACGAGGAGGAATTTCGTAGAGCCTTGACCCGCGACGTTCAGCACGTCGCCGGGCGCGGAAAGCAGCGCCGAGCCTTCAACGATTTCGCCGCCGGCTTCGCTCGATCCTTCACGCGCGTCGCCCGGCGTTTGCCATCGCAACTTGCCTTCGAGCAGGACGAGCGCAGAATAGTCGGAGCGCGCCTCGCTCGACCAACGCGCGCGGCGGCCCGCCTGGAGGCGCAGTTGGAAGTTCGGCGGGCGGGCGTAGATTCTGTCGGCGGCTTGGTCGGCGGGACTCATGCTTGTTCAGAGCAGGTTGTGTTTGCGCTTGAGGTGAATCATCTCGAGCGCGTGCTTCATGGAGCCGGGGCGGTCTGTGATTACCGCGCGCACGTTCATCAAGACGGCGCGGAGCATGAGCGCCGACGAATTAACAGTCCAGACGACGACCTCGAACCCTTTGCGGCGCGCGGCCTCGACCGTCGTCTCGCGCAAGAGCGAGCGGTGGAGCGAAATTTCGTCGGCCCCGCACGCCTCGGCTTCGGCGATGATTTTTGCTGCGGAGAGGAGCGGGCGCGGCCAACTGCGACCGAAGAGCGCCGCCGTGCGAACGTCGGGCGCGAGGCGCTTGACCTCGACGAGCGAGTCGTGCTCGAAGCTCTTGACGACGACGCGCTCGCCGAGTCCGTGCTCGCGCATCAACCGGACGACTGCTCGCGCGAGTTCGGCCCGGCGCGCAGGCTCCTCACACTTCATCTCGACGTAGAGGCGGCGCGCGCCGTAGCGCTCGAAGACCTGCGCGAGCGTGGGGATTTTCTCCCAGCCGAAGTCCTCGACCGCGAATTTGGGGAAGCGTTCGTTGAACCATTCTCCCGCGTAGAACTGCGAGACTACCGTCGAGTCGAACTCTTCGACCAGACGTTCGAGATATGCCGTCCGGCGGAGCGATGCGTCGTGGATGACGACGGGCACGCCGTCGCGCGCGAGCCGCACGTCGAACTCGATGCCGTCCGCGTCGAAATAGAACGCGAGGTCGAACGAGGCGAGCGTGTTTTCGGGCGCGTAATACGAGCAGCCGCGATGGCCGATGATGAGAGGGTCGCCGACGGAATTTTTGTCGCGGCTCTTCATTCTTTCTTCTTGCGCGGGGTGCGCTTGGCCGCGCCCTTCGTCGCCTTCTTCGCGGCAGTCTTTCGCGTCACTTTAGATTTCTTCGCCCCGCCCTTTTCGATTTCCGCGACGGCCTTCGCTTTATCCGCGGCGTCGGCACGAGTCGCGACGGCGTCGGTCGTTCCGTCCGAGTACGGCTTTTCCTCTGTAACTTTCTGCTCGCCCGCGGCTTCCGCTTTCGCCTTCGGCACTTCAAACCAGAGCGTCGTGAGCGGCGGGAGGTCAACGGCGGCGGAGAAGGGGAGGTGATGCCACGGCTGCTCTTCGGCCTCGACCGAATCAATCGTGAGCGCGTCGCTGCCCGCGTAGTACGACGAGTCTGTGTTGAGGACGAGGCGGTACGTGCCTCGCTCCGGCAATCCGAAGCGGTAGCCTTGGCGCGGAGCGGCGGAGAAGTTGCAGACGCAGACGAGCGTGTCGCCGTCGTTCGAGAGGCGCATGAAGGCGGCGACGTTTTCGAGCGCGTTGTCAACGTCAATCCAGCGGAAGCCGCGCGGCTCAACGTCCAGCTCGTAGAGCGCGGGTCGCTCGCGCAGCATCCTGTTGAGGTCGCGGACGAGCGTTTTGATCCCGGCGTGACCGCCGCCGTCTTCGAGCAGATGCCAGTCGAGGCTGCGCTCCTCGCTCCACTCGCGCCACTGGCCGATCTCGCCGCCCATGAAGAGGAGTTTCTTGCCGGGGTGCGCCCACATGTAGGCGTAGAGCGCGCGGAGGTTCGCGAACTTTTGCTGCGCCGTGCCGAACATCTTGTTCAGCATCGAGCCTTTCATGTGGACGACTTCGTCGTGCGAGAAGGGAAGGATGAAGTTCTCGCTCCACGCGTAGGTCAGGCCGAAGGTGATGTTGTTGTGGAAGTAGCGTCGGACGAACGGGTCGCGCTTGAAGTATTCAATCGTGTCGTGCATCCAACCCATGTTCCACTTGAAGTCGAAGCCGAGTCCGCCCTGATCCGCGCCCTTCGTCACGAGCGGCCAGGACGTTGACTCCTCGGCGATCATCATCGCGCCGGGCTGCTCGCGGTGGACGACCGCGTTCAGCTCGCGTATGAAGTCAAGCGCTTCGAGGTTCTCGCGCCCGCCGTACTTGTTCGGGAGCCAGCGACCGGCGTCGCGGCTGTAGTCGAGGTAGAGCATCGAGGCGACGGCGTCAACGCGCAGTCCGTCAACGTGGCACTCGCAGAGCCAGAAGAGCGCGTTGGCGATGAGGAAATTCCTGACCTCGTTGCGACCGTAGTTGAAGATGTAAGTGCCCCAGTCCGGGTGCTCGCCGAGCCGCGGGTCCGCGTGCTCGTAGAGTGCCGACCCGTCGAAGCGACCCAGCGCCCAGGCGTCTTTCGGGAAATGCGCGGGAACCCAGTCCATGATGACGCCGACGCCGCGGCTGTGCAGGTGGTCAACGAGGAAGCGGAAGTCGTCCGGGTTCCCGTAGCGCGCGGTCGGCGAGTAGTAGTTCGCGACCTGATAGCCCCAAGAGCCGCCGTATGGATAACCTTTGAGCGGCAGAAACTCGACATGCGTAAATCCCATCTCGACGCAGTAGTCGGCGAGCGCGGGCGCGGTCTCGCGGTACGTGAGCGAGCGGCAGTCCTCCTCCGTCACGCGCCGCCACGAGCCGAGGTGGACTTCATAGACGTTGAGCGGTCGCCGCAGGTGGTCTTCGCGCGCGCGGCGCTCCATCCACTCGCCGTCGGTGAATTGATACGTCGGCTCGAAGACGATTGAAGAGGTCGCGGGCGGAACTTCGGAGAAGAGCGCGTAAGGGTCTGCCTTGAGGAATGCGAGCGCGCCGCGGCGGTGAATCTCGTACTTGTAGAGCGCGCCGGGGCCGATGTCGGGCACGAAAATCTCCCAGATGCCGGAGACGCCGAGGCGTCGCATCTGATGGAGTCGTCCGTCCCAGTTGTTGAAGTCGCCGACGACGCTCACGCCGTCCGCGCTCGGCGCCCACACCGCGAACGAGACGCCGCGCACGCTTCCGAGCTGGCGCACGTGCGCGCCGAGCTTTTCGTAGAGCCGCCAGTGCCGCCCCTCGCCGAACAGGTACTCGTCGAACGAGCCGAGCGTCGGCATGAAGGCGTAAGGGTCGCGCAGAGTGAAGACGCCGCCGGGGTAGTGGACGCGCAGCAGGTAAGGGAAGAGTTGCGTGCGGTCTTCCAGGAGAATCTCGAAGAGTCCGGCAGGGTGCGTCTTCGACATCGCGCGCTGGCCCTCGCCCTCGACGATCAACTCGACTCGCTCGGCCTCCGGTCTGAGCGCGCGCACGACGACGCCGCGCGCCGACGGGTGCGCGCCGAGAATGGCGTGCGGGTCGGGCGAGGTGAGCGTCAGAAGTCTCTCAATCTCCGCGCGCCCGACCGTCGGTCCCTGCGCTTCGCCGCGAGCCTTTGTCTGTCCCGCCTTTTTCGACATTCGTCTCGCCCCTGTTGATTTCTAACTCGTCCTTTTGTTCTGTAGGGGCAGGGCTTGTCCCTGCCCGTCAAGGTTCAAAAAATCAAGACGCTCGTTCAGGCAAACGGCGGGAAGGGACAAGCCCTGCCCCTACAGTTCATTCAATCATGCCTGCCTCTTCGCGCTCGGCGAGCATCTCTTCCGGCTCACTTCGCGGCGAGTCGAGCGCCACGGGCGCGAGTCCGAGCGCGAGGGCGAAGTCGCGCCACTCGTCCGTGAGAGGCGCGTGCGACTGCGCGGCTTCGTAGATTATCTCCTGCGCGCGTTCGAGGTTGGCTTCGAGTCCGAGTTCGCGCCCGAGTTCGATGAGCGAGCGCGCGGAGCGGATGTTCTCAGGCGTCGGTCGGTCGGCGACCGAGCGCGCGGCGTCCGTCACCGTCTCCTCGAAGACGCGCGTGACGGGCGCGCGGTCGAAGGGGAAGCCGTAGGCCGCGGCCTCGTGCGCGATCTCGACCGCGGCGCGGTAGTCGCCCGCGCCCCGGCGCTGCTCGCGCAGTTCGCGCTCTAAACGGCGGCTCATCGTCATCTCGGCGGCGAGGCGGAGTTCGCGCGGCGGCTGGAAGCCGATCTCCTGAAGGCGCTCGACGACGCGGCGGCTCTCCTCGTACATCCGCTCGTACTCTTCGAGGAAGCGGCTGACGAGATCGCCGAAGACGCGGCGCGAGACGCGGCCACGCCCTTCGGGCAGCAGCGCTTCGAGTCCGAACTCTTCGGGGCCGAACTGCTCCTGCGCGACGCGAAGCAGAACGGCGAGCGAGGCCGTGCGGAACTGCGACCAGAGCTTCGACGCGGCGGCTTCGAGTTGTTCGGCGCTCTCGAACGGGCGGAGCGCGCAGTAGTAGTCAACCTCGCCGAAGTGCATCGCGGCGAGCGCGAAGTCGGAGCGGCGAGCGGTCGTGCGCTCTTCGAGCGCGAGCCTTCCCGTCTCAAGCGTGACGCGCCCGTGCCGCCGCCTCTGAAATTCCAGCTTCCGAAAATCGTAGCCCGCGGACTCGCCTGAACCCGCCTGGCCGTCGCGCTCGACGAGGTCGCAGATGGCGACGTGCGCGGCGACGCGCTGGGGCGTGACGCGCGAGCCTTCGACGGCGCGGAGGAAGATGTCGGCGCCGCTGCCCTTGTCGGTGATGTTGCTCTTCGCTTCGGAGAGGATTTCGAGGAACGTCGCGAGCGGCGGGTCGAGGCCGAGGTCGGCGGCGAGTTCGACGAGGCGGCCCGCGTGGCGGAGAGTCTGAAGCGTTTCGATGCCGGAGATGTCGTTGAAGAACCAGCCGCAGCTCGCGTACATCGCCATCGCCGCGCGCTGCGATTCGAGGAGAGTGAGCGCGCGCGCCTGCTCGTCACGCGCGAGCGCGCGCGTCGCGTGGCGGCGGAAGAACTCTTCGCGCGAAGACGCGCCGTCAACCAGAAGTTCCGCGTAGTCGTCACGCGCGAGCCAGGGGTCGCCGAGCAGTTCGCCGCAAGCCTCCTCGAACTTCGGCGCGAGGTCGTCGCGGAGAAAATCGAGCGCGGAGCGGAGCGGCGTGCGCCAGCGCTGATTCCAGCCTTCGGGCGCGCCGCCGTGGCAGCCGCAGTCGCGCGTCCAGCGGCCCAGACCGTGCGAGCAACTCCACGCGGAGCCTTCGCCGTCCGTGCCCGCTTTGATTCGCACCTCGAACTCCGGCTCGTGCGTCGCGAGGAACTCGCCGTAGTTCGTCACGCGCAGGCCGTGGCGCTCGGCCTCTGCTTCGAGCGCGTAGGCTATGCAGCGGTCGCCCCAGCGGTAGTGATGGCCGAAGCTCTCGCCGTCGGTGGCGACGCTGACGATCTGCGCGCCGACGTGGGCCGCTCGCGCGCACGCGCCGGCGAGCGCGTGGCTCGAAGCGAGCAGGCCCTCGAAGGCGACGCCGCGCGCGATCTGGCCGTCGTAGAAGAAGACCGCGAGCGAGCGCCGCGTGCCGTCGCGGTGAAGGAATCTGTACGGGACGGTCGTGTCAACGAAGCCGCCGGAGACGTTGCGCCATTCGTCTTCGCCGCCGCCGACGGGCCGGACGCTCTCGGCCTGGAAGGGCGAGAGGACGGCGTAACGGATGCCTTCCTCGATGAGCGTTTCGAGCGTCGCCTCGTCGCAGGCTGTTTCCGGCAGCCAGAGCGATTCCGGCTCGCGTTTGAAGCGGAGTCGAAAATCCGTGACGCCCCAGCGCACCTGCGTGCGGCGGTCGCGCTCGTTGCAGAGCGGGAGGATGGCGTGGTGATACCCTTGCGCGATGGCGTTGCCGTGGCCGCCGTTCCGTCGGGCGCTCTCGCGGTCGGCTTCGAGGACGCGCGCGTAGGTTTCGGGGAATTTGCGTTCGAGCCAGTTAAGAAGCGTCGGGCCGAAGTTGAAGCTGAGGCGCGCGTAGTTGTTGACGATGCGCTCGACGCGACCGTAGGTGTCATTGATGCGCGCGAAGGCGTTGGTGCGATAACACTCGGCGTGGATGCGCTCGTTCCAGTCGTGGTAGTCGCCCGCGCTCGGCTCGCGCTCAATCAGGCCCGTCCAGGGGTTCTCGCGCGGCGGCTGGTAGAAGTGGCCGTGGACGACCAGCGCAATCGTCATCGGAGGCTGCTCCGTCTTTCGCTCTTGCTCATCAGTTCGGGCTTTAAGCTATCACGATTCGCGCGAGAGTCAAATCATACCGGCTCGTGTGTTTTGCCGTAGCCGTGCTTTCAGCCTGTCGAGACTCACCAGGGAGACACGGAGGACACCGAGGCTGCACGGAGGGATTCAGAACTCCGTGCCCCCTCCGTGTTCCCTGTGCCTCCGTGGTGAACCGACAGCCGACTACGCCCAGGATAGAAGGTAAAGAAGCGCCATGAATGAAAAGGCGGAGGCAAGTCCCTCCGCCTTCATCAACCTGTCTTTGCCTACCCTTAATTCCCGTTGCTCTTGATGCTCTTGAGCGTGATGTCAACCTGTCCCATGTCGCTTGAGAGTCGCCCCTTGATTGGGAGGTGCCGGTCGTCGTTCGTCACCCAGATGGACATCTTGCCCTTGCCCTGCTCTTCGGCGCGACCGGGGCCGAACAACTCGACCTCGACGCGGACGACGGGGACGTTGCCCAGCACGCACTTCATCCTCTTCTTCTCGGCGAACACGGTCGCCGGGACTTGAAAGACGCGGCCCGAATCGGTGACGGCGATGTTGAGCGTCTGTCCGGGCGTGAGCGGCTGCGTGCGTAGGAAGTAGAGGGCCGAGACGACATCCTGCGTCGGGCCGGCGAGCGCGACGACGATGACGCGCGGCGGCCCCTGCGCGCTCGACGGGTCGCTGTTCATGTAGTTGCTCTCGGTGTACTGGACGCGCTTGGCCTCCTGGTCGAAGACGGTCTCGCCCTTGCGGACGTGCTTGCCCTGCTCGTCAACTTTGCTCTGGCGCAGCGGGTAAAACTCGTTCGGCTCGACCTGCGACTCGGCGTGGTAGTGGAACGAGACGCCGAACAGCTTGACGAAGAAACCCTTTGAGACCACGTCGGTCGTAAACAGTAAGGGCTGCGCCGCAGGCTCTTCGCCGTCGCCCTTGGCCTGAACGTCTCGCGTGGCCTGAGCGGGCCGCGTGAACTTGAACCGCAACTCGGCGATGTTGATGCCGCGCAGGAGGAGTTTGCTGAACTCGCCTTCATAGACCAACTCCTCCGAAGGCGCGAAGGGCAGGGCGACGCGTGTACGCTCTTTGGTCGTGCTTTTTGCGAGAGCGATTGGAGAGAGTACAGCCGCAAAAAGAATCGCCGCCGTGAATTTCCCTAAAACACGAGGTGACATCGCGAAAACCCCGCTTCTTGCTAATTTTTTCCGTTGCTAGAAGGCCAGAACTGCCTTGAGCCACAGCACGCCCCATGCCAGAAGCAGGCCGAGCGCGGCCCTGTACTCTCGATAACGAAGGTATAGGTCGGGGTCGAACTTCGTCGCCGCCGCGCCCTCGCCCGTCTTGTAAGGTGTCAAACGCGGGAAGAAGAGCGGGACGGCGCTCGCGTAACGCCTGTAATCTTCGCCGAACAGCTCGGCGAGTGTCAACGATTCGACGCGCATCACCGGCAGATAGATGCCAAGGAACAACGCAGCGAACAGCCCGCCGAGGACGACGAACAGCCACGGACTCGACGACGCCGCGATTGTAAATCCGAGTCCGAGTACGAAGCTCCCCAAGTAGAGAGGATTCCGCGTGTGCGCGTAAGGGCCGGAGACGGCGAGCGTCGAGTTTTTCCGAATGTGCCCCGAAGCCCAAGCCCGCACGAGAAGGCCGACGAGCGCGACCGCGCCGCCCGCGACGAGCGAGAGACGGTCGGGCTTGGCGAGTAAGATGAAGACGACCGCGCAGGCGAAGCCGAGCGGCACGCGCCAGCGCTGAACCCATGTCCCGCCCCTACGCGCCACCTGCGTTTACCTCGACGGCCTCCGAAATTTTCCCCACAGCCTCGGAAAAATTCCCCGCACGGAGCAGCCGCTCGCCCGCGGCCTCGACGACGCGCGCGACTTCGATCTCCATGCAGACCCAGTTCGAGCAAGAGCGTCGGTGACAGTCAACGCGGCAGCCGATGTCAACGCGCTCGACGCAGATGTCGTCGCGACGGGGCGAGCCGTTGCGCCACCACTCGGTCGGCCCGAACAGCCCGACGACGGGCGCACCCGCCGCGACCGCGAGGTGTGTCGGGCCGGTGTCGCCGCCGACATACAGACTCGCGCGCTTTGCCAGAGCGAAGAAACCTTTGAGCGAAGGGCTTGCGACCGTCGCGGCATTTGAACGGCTCGCCGCGGCGACACGTTCGGCCAGTTCGCGCTCGCCGGGGCCGAAGGTCACGACCGAGTGCAGGCCGAAGTTGAGCCGGAGCGCGTCGGCCAGCGCGCCGTATCGCTCGGCGTCCCAGAGCTTCGTCGGCCAGCCGCCGCCCGGATTGAGAATCGCGAACTCGCCTCCCGACCTTTCGGCAATCTCGTCGGCCTCGCGCTCGTGAAGGCGCGACACGGCGACGGGGAACTCGAACGCTTCCGCGTCAGTCGGCGCTTGGAAGCCGAGAGCGGCGGCGGCGAGAGCGAGATTTTTTCTGATGACGTGTGTGCGCGCGGCGACTTCGACCGTCTTCGTCAGGAGGAAGCGGCTGGCGGGTTCGCGCAAATGTGCGCGTGCGAAGCCGACGCGGCGGCGCGCGCCGGACAGCCTCGCGATCAGAGCGGATTTGAGTAGCCCTTGAAAATCTATGGCAAGGTCGAAGGCTGAGGCGCGTAACCGGCGCAACTGCCGACGCGTTGCCGGCAGCGTCTCCCCAGACACCGGCCAGCGCCTCAACGCCTTCGTGTCCACTTCGATGAGAGTATTTACGAAGTGGTTGTCCTTCAAAATTTCTGCCGCGCGACGTTCGACGACCCAGGTGATTTCGGCGCGCGGGAGGGCGCGTCGCACCGCCGCCAGCGCGGGCAGAGTGTGGACGATGTCGCCGATACTTCCGAGTTTGACGAAAAGAATTTTCATTAAAAGCAGTGAGTAGTGCTGTGTCGTCGAAGTCGTGCGCTTGTCGATTGCCACGAGCTTTAGCTCGTGGTCACGAGCAACCAGGGATTTCGTCGGCTTCAGCCGAAACATTCGGCTGAAGCCGGATTCCTTTATAGTCTTGACCCTCCGGCTAAAGCTGGAGGCATCTTAAAACAACTCCTGTGGCACAGCACTGGTGACGCTTGACAAGCGACGCGCAGGAGAAAGCCCTTATCAAGTGTCATTCATCAATCGTTACTTGTACTTCATCAGCGTTCGCCTGCGGCTTGTCAGCGCCCGGCGATTCGTCGGTCATTTCTCGCGGCTCGCGCGCCCTCGGCGATTCGTCCGCCACGGCGCGCGGCTCGTTCGACTGTAACAGCACGCCGAGCTTTTGCCGCACCGCGCCGGTGATTCTCTTGAGCACGTCGGTGCTCGAATGATCCTTCGGGTCGCCGACGATGCAGACGCGACCGCCGTAGGAGTTTACAACCCCGCGTTCGGGCACGGACTCCTCGGTGTAGTCCGTCCCCTTGGCGTGGATGTCGGGGCGGAGCGCGAGCAGGAGTTCGCGCACCGTCGGCTCGTGGAAGATCGTCACGTAGTCAACGGCGCGGAGGGCCGCGACCGTCTCGGCCCGCTCGCGTTCGGGGATGAACGGGCGGCCTTCGCCCTTGAGCCGACGCACCTGCTCGTCGCCGTTGACCGCGACGACCAGAAGGTCGCCGAGCGAGCGAGCGCCTTCGAGGTAGCGGACGTGGCCGACGTGCAGGAGGTCGAAGCAGCCGTTGGCGAAGACGACGCGCGCCCCGCCCTTGCGCGCTATCGCGACGCGCGCGATCAGGCGGTTGCGTTCGAGTATGCGCGAGGCCGCGTCGGGCCTCTGTTGTTCCTCGTGTGGGGACATGGCTAGAAGATAGTTTAAGTTCGCGCGACGTTCAATCCGCCGCAGGGCCGGCGGCCCCCTGCTTGAGGTAATAGCCGACGATGAGGGCGGAGGCTTCGTTGTAGTTCCTGACGCCTGAGCGCACGCCGTTGACGCGGAGATAGACGTTATTGACGCTCTGCCCGAACTGCGCGAGCCGCCCGCTGTAACGCGCCCAGAACTGCGCGCGCGCCTTCAGGTCTGCGCGCGGCCCTTCGCCGAGCGTGGCGACGACCTCTCGAAAACTCCCCGGCGAGACGCGGGCGAGTATGCCCAGCACGCGCAGCGCGTTGAGATAACCTGAGTAGCGGACATAAGGATTCGACGACTTCGTGCAGACGAGGAAGGCGATGAAGTTCGCCTCGTCCTCGCGCGCGTAGCCGCGCTGGTGAGCCATCTCGTGCGCGACGGCGAAGGGCAGGTCGCAGTCGGGCTGGAGCGCGTTGTAGTTCGGCTCGCCCGTGAACGGCGAGTAGATGCCGGAGATGCCGAGCCTGCTCATCACGCCGGAGAAGTAAACCGGCTTCGGCTGCACGCGCGCGCCCGAAGCGCCGCGCAGCAGCGGCTCGTTTTCGTAGGCCGCCTCGAGCGCCGAATAAAGTTCGCCCGGCGAGAGCGGGAGGCGGCTCCCGCCCTGCGCGCCGGCGTTCGCGCCGCTCTCCGCGTAGTTGCGATTGACGTTGTCCAGAACGTCGCGGCTGATCGCGACGATCTCAGCGGCGGTCGGGTCTCGCCGCTCGAATTCGAGCGTTTGCGACAGAGACTGCCGCTGGTAGTTGAGGCCGAAGACGATCATGTAGAGCGCGAGGCCCGCGCCCAGCGCCCAGAGCAACCTCGAAAGCGCGCGGACTAAAATCGCGCCCGCCTGCTCGCGCCGCCCCAGAATTTTTCTGGCGAGCAGGGCGAGCCAAACTGCGAGCGCGGCGATCACGAGAACAAGCAGCGCCTCGCCGAGCGAGAAGTTGACCAGACTTGAGAACGAGAGCGCGCCCGCGACGGAAGGGAAGACGGCTCGGCTGTAGAATCGTTCGACGAGTTGCGGAAAGAAGCCGGCGATTTCCTGAAAGATGAAGACGGCGGCGATCAGGCCGAGAGGCGCGCGCAGCGCCTTCCAACACGTCAGCGCAAACGACCCGACTTGTGCCCAGACCCGCCCGCGAAACATCAGACGCCCTCACCTAAAACGGAAGCGACGAGTTCGTCCGCGTGAACGCAGGCCGTCCCGCGTTTGAGCACGACGATGCCGCCCGCGTGATTCGCGAGCCGCGCGGCGTCGCCCGCGTCACCGCCGGAGGCGAGCGCGAGCGCGTATGTCGCGATCACCGTGTCGCCCGCGCCCGTCACGTCCACCGCGTCGTGTGTGCCCACGGCTTCGAGCGGCAGCGGCTCCCTCCCGCGCTCGACGAGCAGCATCCCGTTCCTGCCGCGCGTGATGAGCAGCGACGCAAGGCCGAGGCGTTCGCGCAAACGCTCGCCCTCTTCGGCCAACTCCCCCTCGGTCTCAAGCCTCCTGCCGACGACCTGCTCGACCTCGTCCTCGTTCGGCGTCGCCGAAGTGAAGCCCTCGAACTCTCCGAGCCGGAAGCGCGAATCAACCAGCACGGGCACGACGCCCGCGCGCTCTCGCACGGCGGCGAGCGTCTCGTCGTTCGCCACGCCGTAGTTGTAATCAGAAATGATGACGGCGTCCGCCCCGCGCGACCTCCCGGCGACGGCGTGAGCGATCCGCCCGCAAATCTCCTCATCCGCGAGCGGCGCGCCCTCGTAGTCGAGACGGATGACCTGTTGTCGCGGCGAGTGCGCGTGTCCGGCGAGCAGCCGAACCTTCGTCGTCGTCCGCTGCTTCGCGTTGACGGCGACGCCGCCGCAGTCAACGCCCGCGCCTTTCAACCTCGCGAGCAGTTCGCGCCCGGCCTCGTCGTCGCCGACGACGCCGACAATCGCCGCCCGCGCGCCGAGCGACGCGAGATTCATCGCGCAGTTCGCGGCCCCGCCCGGCACGGTCTCAGTCCGCTCGTGCCGCAGAATCATCACCGGGGCCTCGCGCGACACGCGGCTGATCTCGCCGAAGACGAACTGATCCGCGACCAGGTCGCCCACGACCAGCACGCGCCGCCTCGCGAACGCACGCACGAGCGCCGCGAGCCTTTCGCCGGAAGTTGTTTTGTCGTCACTCACCGTTTTGACGAGTGATGAGTGATGAGTGATGAGTGATGAGTCAAAGCAGCTTGCTTTCAACTCATCACTCATCACTCATCATTCATCACTATTTTCTTCACCGCTTCGAGCAGATTTTCGGCGACGATGTCGGGCCGTTTCTGCCACGCGCTGCTTTGATGTTCGAGTTCGCCGCGACCGTAGCCCGTCAGCACGAAGGCCGAGCGGACTCCGGCGTTGCGCGCAAGCTCCGTGTCGCTGTAACGGTCGCCGACCATCCAGCAGCGCGCGAGGTCGAGGTCGAAATCCTCCGCGGCGCGAAGAATCAGACCGGGCCTCGGCTTGCGGCAGTCGCAGTCGAGGCGATACGGCGGCTCGCCGACCGACGGGTGGTGCGGGCAGTAGTAAATCGCGTCGAGCCGCGCGCCTCCGCGCTCCAACTCGGCAGTCAGCACATTGTGAACTTCGCCGACGAGCGACTCTTCAAAATAGCCGCGCGCGACGCCCGCCTGGTTCGTGACGAGGATCGCGAGCCAGCCCGCACGTTTGAGCGCCCGCACGGCCTCCGCCGCGAAAGGGAAGACGCGGTAGCGCGAGACGTGGTTGACGTAGCCGACCTCCTCCGAGATCGTCCCGTCGCGGTCAATGAAGACCGCGCGCCGCGCGCCGCTCATCGCTTCACCTCTGCGATGCCTGAGACTTTCTCCGCCCCTGCGGCCATCATGTCCGTGCGCTTAAACTCGCTCACCGCGCGACCTCCAACTTGCCTTGCGAGGCGGGCGACGCGACGCGTGCTTCGAGTGCGTGCGCGGCACGTTTGAAAACAGTCTCGACCGTAATCGCCGTCATGCAGCGGTGGTCAATCGGGCAGTCGCGCAGCATGCACGGCGCGCAGTCGGGCGGCTCGCGCACGACCTCCGCGAGCGGCGAGAAGGGTCGCGTCGTCACGGGATTCGTCGGGCCGAAGATGACAACTACGGGACAGCCGGCGGCAGCCGCGACGTGCGCCGGGCCTGTGTCGTTCGTCACGAGCAGGTCTGCGACGCTCAAAAGCGCGACGGTCTGGCTCAGCTCGGTTTCGCCGGTCAGGACTAGCGGCCTTGCGCGCATCCTGCGCGCGACCTCTTCGCTCACGTCCAACTCGTCGCACGCGCCGACGAGGGCAACGTCCGCGCCCAACTTTTCGACGAGCGCGTCGGCGAGTGCGGCGAAGCGCTCGGCGGGCCAGCGCTTCGCGCGGCTGTTGGTCGAGCCGGGGCAGAGCGCGACGAGCGGGCGTTCGTCACGCGCGCCACGCCCGCGCAAAAACTCGCGCGCGGCTTTGCGCCGTTCGTCCGAGACATTGATTTCCGTCTGCGGCTCGCGAGACTCAACCGTTGTCGAGCCGACGAGCATCCCTTCGAGTTCGGCGACGATGTTCAGGTAGTAAAAAACTTCGTGCCGGAGTCCGCGCCAGTCGGGCACCGGCAGCGCGTGCGTGAGCAGCGCGCCGCGCCCCTGCGTCGCGTAGCCGACGCGCACAGGGACTCGCGCGAGCGCCGCGACGAGCGCGGGCGCGAACGCGTTGGGGAAGAGAACCGCGAGGTCGAAACGCCGCGCGCGCCACGCGCGCGACTCGCGCCAGACCGAGCGGGCCGTGCCCTTCGTCTCTTCGACCGCGACGATGTCGTCGAGAAAGTCCGCGCCTTCAAAAATCCCTTCGGCCCAAGCGCGAGTCGCCAGAGTGATGTGCGCGCCGGGCAGAAAGCGCCGAAGCTCGCGCAGCGCGGGCACGGTCATCACGGCGTCGCCCACCCAGTTCGCGCCCCGCACGACCACTCGCTCGATGCTGTCGCGCCGGAGTCTTTTCATCTTCTCGCCCCGCGCGCGAGCGTGCCGAGTTCGGCGAGCGATTCGGCGCGTCCGATGCCGATGAGCAGGTCGCCTTCGCGAATCTGCGTGTCGCCGGAAGGGTTGAAGATCATCTCGCCGTTCGCGCGGCGGATGGCCGCGACGACGATGTCGAGCGCCGAGCGGATGGTCGTGTCCTTCAGCTTGCGACCCGTGAGCGGCGAGCCGTGCGCGATCTCGACCTGCTCGAATCCGAGGTCCAGGCTCTCCGCCGTGATCGAGTCAACGAAGTCGGCGACCGCCGGCTTCAGGAGCGCCTGCGCCATGCGGTGACTGCCGATGATCGTCGGCGCGATGACGCGGTTCGCGCCCGCGCGGACGAGTTTCGGCTCGGCGGACTCTTCGACGGCGCGGGCGACGATGTGCAGCCGCGGGTTCAAGGTGCGCGCCGTCAGGACGACGTAGAGGTTGTCGGCGTCGTCGGGCAGGCAGGCGGCCAAGCCTCGCGCGCGCTCGACTCCCGCCTCGGTTAAAGTTTCGTCGAGGGTGGCGTCGCGCACGAGGACTTGCGTGTCGGGAAGTCCCAACTCGGCGGCGAGCACGGCGTTGCTCTCGACGACGACG
>DASRCS010000021.1:0-9767 GCA_035652995.1 Pyrinomonadaceae bacterium | reverse complement strand
GACTTCACCGTGCCCGGCTCGAACGGCAAGCAGACGCGCATCAAGTTTCTGCTCGACATGACCGTCTATAATCCGACGACGGTGGTCATCGGCGGCAACAGCTACGACATAGACTCGAACTGGAACTACACTCTGCCTGTGTCGGGCGGCAATCTTCCCATCGGCAGGCTCTACACGGCTGCGGACATCAACGCGGCGCTCGCCGTCGCGAAGCCCGCGCAGAACGCCGACACCGTCAAGCAGCGCGACAAGAACGGCCACGGCACGCACGTCGCAGGCATCGCCGCGGGCAACGGACTCGCGGCCACGTCCGCGCCCGGCGTTTACTCCGGCATGGCCCCGGCGGCAGACCTCATCGTCGTCAAGGCGAGTCGCGAGAACGACGGCACCGACAGCTTCGGCTCGGACGACGAGGTCAACGCGCTTAGTTTCATCCAGACGCAGGCTGGCGCGGGGAAGCCGACCGCGCCCGGCTTGAACGAGCCTTTCGTCATCAACATGAGCCTCGGCGGTCAGGCCGGCCCGCACGACGGCACCGGCCCCGACGAGATCGCGATTGACAACCTCGTGGGCGGCGGCGCGGGCCGCGCCGTCTGCGTCGCCGCGGGCAACGAGGGCAGCGACAGCGTCCACGTGCAGACGACCGTGCCCGCCAACGGCGGCAGCGTGACCTTAACCTTCAACGCCAACAAACCGAACTTCATTGACCTCTACTCCACGCCGCGCGGCAACACTGCCACTTCCGGCAGGTACAGCGTGATGCTCACCGAGCCGGGCGGCAAAACGCTCGGCCCCATCAGCTTCGACACACAGGGCTTCACACATCAGAACGGCCAAGCCTCGGACTCTTCGGTTCAACTCTGGGACGCGCTCGACGACAAGGGCGACAACGACCCCTCGAACGATCAGGCCGACGTGTTCATGCTCTTTCAGGACAACGCGACGCCGGGCATTTGGACGATCACGCTGACGAACGGTGCTGGTGAACCCGCCTCGACCTTCGACGCTTGGGCCGATGGCGGTGCTAATGCGGACGGTAGCAACCCAACGCAGTTCACCACCAATTTCGTTGACAACAACTCGCACCTCGTTAGCTCGCCCGGCACGTCGCGCGGCGCGATCACCGTCGGCGCTTACGTCACGCGCTCCGGCAGCCAGACCATCGGCAACTTTGCTTTCTTCACAAGCCCCGGCCCCACAGCCGACGGGCGGCAGAAGCCTGAGATCAGCGCACCCGGCTACATACTTTACTCTTCAAAGTCGAGCGACATTGATTCGCAAAACGGCGTTATTTTTAGTAACGTAACGTCCCCGCCGAACTTCACCAACGTGGACACTACGCATTACGGCGGACTCGCGGGCACGAGCATGTCAACGCCGGTCGTCACGGGCAGCGTCGCGCTGATGTTGCAGGCGAACCGCAACCTGACGAACACCGACATCAAGACCCTCATCGAGAGCAACTCGGCGCACGACCAATTCGACGCGACGGGATGGAACTCGCGCTTCGGCTTCGGCAAGCTCAGCGTCCCCGCGGCCATCACCGGCGGCGCGGCCTCGCAGGGCAACCTGATTGACGTTTCGCATTTCTACGTCTCGCAACACTACCTCGACTTCCTGAGCCGCACGCCCGACACCTCCGGGTGGGACTTCTGGACGAACAACATCGAGTCGTGCGGCGCGGACGCCAACTGCGTCGCGGTCAAGCGCGTTGACACGAGCGCGGCCTTCTTCCTCTCAATCGAGTTCCAGCAGACCGGCTATCTCGTTTACAAGTTGTACAAGTCCTCGTTCGGCAACATCTCCGGCCTGCCCGTCCCGATCCAGCGCGCGTCCTTCGTCGCCGACACGCAGACCGTCGTCAGCTCGCCCGCGCAGGTCATCGTCGGGCAGGGCAACTGGCAGGCGCAGCTCGAAGCCAACAAGCAGGCTTTCGTCCTCGCCTTCGTCCAGCGGCCCGCCTTCCAGTCGGCGCACGGGAGTCAGGACGTGAACACACTGGTTAGCTCGCTGTTCGCCAACGCGGGCGTGACGCCGACGAGCGCCGAGACGAACGCCGCCGTCACGGCCTTCAACAACGCGGGCGGAGGGACTGCGGGTCAGGCCGCGGCGCTGCGCTCGGTGGCCGAGAGCACCTCGGTCTCGAACGCGAACTTCAATCAGGCATTCGTGCTGATGCAGTATTTCGGCTACCTGCAAAGAGACCCGGACACTTCGGGCTACAACTTCTGGCTGACGAAGCTCAACCAATTTAACGGCGACTACGTGCAGGCCGAGATGGTCAAGGCCTTCATCACTTCAGCCGAGTACCGCCAGAGGTTCGGCAGTTAGCGCGGCGGCGGTCGCCGATTTCGGGAGCAACCCTGAGTTGCCCCGTCGGCGTCGAAAAGCTGTAGTTCTCAGTCGGCGATAGGTATTCGAGCTTCATCGAGTCGGAGCGCGGCGGCGGTCAAGCGACCCTTCGACCGCCGCCGCGCTCGCAGAGTCTGAAAAGCACGTCGGTAAAATTCCTGGGCGCGCTCCTCTCGCGCGCCCTCGGCAAAACGATTCGGCGCACGCGGCCCCGACCGAATCTTTCGACGATTCGCGCACAACAACTCAAAGGAATCGCCAGCAATGAAGAAGAGGACAGAGAAGCACCACTCCGCGCCGAGGCGCACGCGCGCCTTCCGCGCCGGGGTCTTCGCCTGCATCTTGCTCGCGGTCGCGTCCGCGACGGCCATCGCGAACTTCGCCGCGCGCAAGCCGGCGGCGACGCCGCTCGCCAGTCAGAGCGCCGCGCCCGCGCCGGTCGCGAACGACACGGCGCAGCCGGCAGGCAACTTCGTCACGGTCGAGGTCGGTGGGAAGAGGCTGAGAGTCAACGCGCAGACCTTGCAGCAGGGGCCGCTCACGCAAGCGCAGTCGCAGCAGATCGCCGACGCGCTCAAGGGCAACAAGTCAACGGACGGACTCGTCGAGGTGCAGCACCCGGACGGCTCGGTCTCGATGGACTTGCAGGGGCGCTTCCAGAACTTCACGCTGGCGAAGAAGAACGACGACGGCAGCGTCTCGGCGGCTTGCGTTGACACGCCCGAAGCGGCGACGGCCTTCCTCCAGAACAGCGGGACGACGACCACCGCCACGAGGCCCAACGGAAAGGCGGCGCTGCAACAATGAAAAGGGGAATCCTCTCGAAAGTAATCGCCGCGGCGTTCGTCCTCGCGCTCGCGGCGTCGGCGTCGCCGAACGCCTTCGGCGCGGCGACCATCCTGATCAAGAACGTTGACCCGGCGGGCAAGGGCTTCAACGACCCGACGCCGGTCGCGCCCGTCGGCAACAACACGGGCACGACGCTCGGCCAGCAGCGGCTCAACGCCTTCCAGTTCGCCGCGAACCTCTGGGGCGCGACGCTCGACAGCAGCGTGCCGATCACGATTCAGGCGAACTGGTCCGCGCTGTCGTGCAGTTCGACTTCGGGAATATTGGGTCAGACGGGAACCGGCCCCAACGGACTCCAAGCCAACTTTCAGAACGCGCCGCAGAGTAATACCTGGTACGCGGTGGCACTCGCCAACGCCCTGAGCGGGACAGACCTGAACGGCAGCGCGCCTGAGATAAGCGCGACCTTCAATTCCAGCGTCGGCAGCGCCGGGTGCCTCGACAGCGGCGGTCAGACCAACTTCTACCTGGGTCTCGACAACAACCACGGCAACGACATTGACCTCGTCTCCGTCCTCCTGCACGAGTTCACCCACGGCTTCGGGTTCCTGACGTTCACCAACGGCAGTACGGGCGCGCAAGCAACCGGCTCGAACGGCAGCGGCCCTTTCCCGACAATCTACGACTATTTCCTGACCGACGGCGCGACGGGAAAGACTTGGGTGCAAATGACCAACGCCGAGCGCTCGGCGTCGGCCATCAGCAGCAACCTCGTCTGGAACGGGGCGAACGTTGACGGCGACCTGCACGGCGTTCTGGGCACGCCGCGCGTGAGGGTCAACGCGCCCGCCGGCATCGCCGGCAACTACGCGGTCGGCACCGCGGACTTCGGCCCGCCCGTCTCAAGCGCTAGCACGACCGCGAACGTCGTCCTCGCGCAAGACCCTTCGGACGCCAGCGGCGCTTCGACGACCGACGGCTGCTCGGCGCTCACGAACGCTTCCGCCGTCTCCGGGAACATCGCGCTGATTGACCGCGGCACCTGCACCTTCGTCACCAAGGTCAAGAACGCGCAGAACGCGGGCGCGGTCGGCGTCATCATCGCCAACGTCACGTCGTCTTCGCCGCCCGTGATCGAGATGGGCGGCGGCGACTCGACGATCAACATCCCCTCGCTGATGGTCTCCGGCACGGACGCCGCCACGCTGAAGGGCCAGCTCGGCGCGGGCGAGAACGCGACGCTGCTGCTCGACAACTCCGCGCCCATGGGCGTGGACTCGCAGGCGCGCGCTCTGATGTTCGCGCCCGCGACGTTCAGCGGCGGCTCGTCGGTCTCGCACTGGGACACGAGCCTCTTCCCGAATCAGATCATGGAGCCGAACATCAGCGGCGACCTCGTCCACAGCGTCGCCGCGCCCGCCGACCTGACCGGCTCGCAACTGCGCGACATCGGCTGGGGCTTCAACCCCATCGGCGACGTGAACTTCTTCGTCCGCCAGCACTACCTCGACTTCCTGAACCGTCCGCCGGACGCGAGCGGCCTCAACTTCTGGCGCAACGACATCTTCAACTGCGGCGTGGACACCGCCTGCTCCGACGTGCATCACGTCAACACGAGCGCCGCGTTCTTCCTCTCGATTGAGTTTCAGGGGACGGGCGACCTCGTCTATAAGATGTACAAGGCGGCCTTCGGCAACCTCGCCGGCAAGCCCGTCGCAGTCCAGCGCACAGACTTCATGGCCGACACGCAGACCATCCAGAGCAAGCCCGCGCAGGTGATCGTCGGGCAGGGGAACTGGCAGGCGCAGCTCGAAGCCAATAAGCAGGCGTTCGCGCAGGCGTTCGTCCAGCGCACGGCCTTCCAGTCGGCGCACGGCGGCCAGAGCGCGTCGGCCTTCGTTGACTCCCTGTTCGCGAACGCCGCCGTCACGCCGACGACCGCGGAACGCAACGCCGCCATCACGGCCTTCGGCGGCGGCGGCACGGCGGGCGAGGCCGCGGCGCTGCGCTCGGTGGCCGAGAGCACCTCGGTCTCGAACGCCACTTTCAACGAGTCGTTCGTCCTAATGCAGTACTTCGGCTACCTGCAAAGAGACCCGGACACTTCGGGGTACAACTTCTGGCTGGCGAAGCTCAACCAGTTCAACGGCGACTTCGTCCAGGCCGAGATGGTCAAGGCTTTCATCACCTCGACCGAGTACCGCCAGAGGTTCGGCCCGTGATGAGGGAATAATGAACGAGGGATGATGAATGATGAATTGAAAGCAGGTTCTTAATTCATCGCTCATCGTTCCGCATTCATCATTCCGACAGTCGGCTCGCTTGCGCTCGCGCGAGCCTTACGCTTAAAATGCCGTTTCTTTACTCCCGCTGCGCGCAACAAGTCAGGCTGGCAGGGCCGGCAAAGCGGCGCGTTCGCGCCCGAAGCGTCTCCCTTCGGCTTAAACAGACTGCGTTTTTATGCTCCTGCTCGGAGGATTTTTCGTGAAGCACGCTTTCCGTCTGCCGCGCCCCGCCGCGGCTGCCTTCGCGCTGGCCGTTCTTTTCGCGGCCTCCGCCGCCGGCGCGCGGGCGCAGACGCTTTCGCCCACGCCCGACACGGCAATTTTCCAGATCACGAACAGCACCATCCCCGCGCCGCCGCCCGCGACGCCGACGCCGACCCCTTCGCCCACGCCCTCGCCGACGGCCACGCCGTTCCCGACGCCCGCGCCGCTCTCGCGCGATTCCTTCGTCGGCGACGTGAGCGGCGACGGGCGCTTCGTCGTCATGGAGTCAACGGGCGACATCTCGACCGAGCGGACGGCGACGCGCAACAACGCCGACGGCAACCCGGAGATTTTCCTCTTCGACTACGTGCAGCGCCGCATCTTCCAGATCACGAACACGAAGAACTCGCTCAAGGACACGACGCTCTCGCCGATTGCCGACAACAACATTGACGTGCAGGTCGTCAACCTCCGCCCCGTCATCAGCCACGACGGCAAGTTCATCGTCTTCGTCTCGAACGCCTACAGCGACGCCGACCCGACGCTCTCGCCGCTGAACTTCGACGGGCAGGCCAACGCCGCCGCGCTCCACGCCGACGGCAACACCGAACTCTTCATCTACCGCATCCCGGACGTGCCCGCGGCAGACCTTTCGAGCGGCGCGGAAGTCGCCCCGGTCAACCTCTCGGCGGGCACGATGACGCGCGTCACGTTCACGCCGGCCTCGGCGGTGCCGCGCGCGGGCGGCACGAGCCTGCAACCCTTCTTCGCGCTCGACAACAACGCGCCCGCCGTCAACGACGACGCCTCGTTCATCGCCTTCGTCTCGCAGTCGGCGTCGGGCATCCCCGGCGAGTCGAACGCGGACGGCAATCAGGAAATCTTCATCTACAACCGCCTGACCGGCGCGTTCGTTCAGGTGACGAACACGAAGGACGTGCCTTCGTCGAGCGCGAACCCGCTCGGCACGCTCGTCTTCAACGTCAACCCTTCGCTTTCGGGAAGCGGGAGCGTGCTGGCGTTCCTCTCGAACGCCGACATCAACACGACCGAGACGAGCGCCAACCAGGGCAACGGCGAAGTCTATCTCGCCAACTTCAACGGCACGGCGGTCTCGAACCTTCAGCCCGTGACGAAGACCCCGCCGCCGACCGCCGTGGGCACCGAAGGGACGAGCGTCAACCTCCTGAGTCCGGGCCGACACCTCAGCCGCGACGGCGCGCACCTCGTCTTCGAGTCGGTCGCGAACTTCAACGCCGACGGCACGCTCAACGGCGCGCTGCTCGGCGCGACGGGCGTTTACGTCTATAACATCCCTTCGGGGTCGAGCCTCGCCGGGGGCACGTTCACGCAGTTCGGCTCGCGACCGCCGTCGGGCGCGACCGACGTGGGCCTGCACTTCCCGGTCTTCACCGGCGACAGCACGCGCGTCCTCTGGTCTTCAAACCTGAACTTCAACACGGACGGCACGGTCTCAACGTCCACGACGAGCGGCATCAACCAGCCGGGCACCGCGCAGGTCTTCAGCGCGCCGCTCTCCGCGCCCACGCAGATTTCGCGCGTGAGCGCGCTCGCCACCGGCGCTTTCAACTCCGTCCAGCCGTTCCCGTCCGACACCATCCGCCGCTACGCGCTGTCGGTCGCGGCGGAGCAGGGCGGCGGCAACTCCGACTTCTCGAACGAGGCCTTCTACAACCTGATTCCCAGTGTGACGAGCGAGACGCCCGCGCCGTCTCCGACGCCAGCCGCGTCGCCCGCCCCTGTCACGTTCGCCACGGGCGCGAGCGACATCCCGGTCGCGTCGGCGTCGCCGTCTCCGACGCCGTTCACGGTGACGGGACTCTCGCCGGGCGAGTTGGGCATCATGAACTCGACGCTCACGCTCGCGCCCTCGACGCAGCAGGTCAGCACCGGAAACGCGCACGAAGTCCTGCGCCGTCCGCCGCTGCCCGTCGAGCTTAACGGCGTGTCGGTCGCGATCTCCGGCGCGGCGGCGGGCCTTTACTTCGTCTCGGCGAATCAGATCAACTTCGTCGTGCCGCCGGGCCTCGCCAGTTCCTCGACGGTGCAGCCGGTCGTCGTCTTCAACAACGGCTCGCTCGTCAGAACGTCGCTGCTGCTGAACCCGGTCGAGCCGGACATCTTCACCTCGACGAACGGGCCGGGCGGGCGCGCGGCGGTCTTGAACGTGACGAACCCTTGCGTCGCGCCGACGGGCGAGCCTTTCTCGGTCACGACGACGAGGCCGACCGGCTCAGGTCTGACCGGCAACTGCACGGCGGCGACGACCGAGACCGCGCCGACGCACCTGCTCATCATGGTGACGGGACTGCGACCGCCGTCGGGTTCGACCGCGAGCGTGACGGTCACAATCGGCACGACCACCCTGAGCGGCACGTCAATCATCGGCTTCCGACCGTCGCTCACGCCCGGCTTCGACCAGCTCGAAGTCGAGCTGCCCGCCTCGCTCGCGGGCGCGGGCGACGTGCCCGTCGTCATCAACGCGACGGTCGGCTCGGCGACTTTCACGAGCCGCCCCGCGAGTTCCGCGCCGCACATCACGATTCAGTGAGCGGCGGGCGGTAAGCGGTAAGCAGTGAGGCGGGGCTTGGGCTTAAATTCCAAGCCCCGCTTTTTGCTCTTAACTGCTCACCGCTCTCTGCTCACTGCTCACTGCTTATGCTCTTCGGCCTCGACGCAATCCCGCTCACCGAGCCGCGCGCGGGCATCGGCCACTACACGTTCGAGCTTGCGCGCGCGCTCGCGCTGGCAGCGCCTTCGGACGAATTTGAACTCGCGTATCCTTCTTCGTTCCCGCCGATCAATTTTGGTGAGTTCGCGGAGTCGCTTCCGCCGAACCTTAAACCGTCTCGCGTGCGGGTCGGCGCGCTCGGCAAACATTGGTGGTCTGTCGGCCTCCCGCGGCACGCGCGGCGTCGCGGCGTCGCGCTCTTCCACGGCACGAACTACGACGTGCCGCTGTGGGGCGGCGCGGCGAGGGTGCTGACGATTCACGACCTCTCTTTATTTCTTCATCCCGAAACGCACGAGCGGCGTCGCGTCGCCCGCGCGCGCCGCAGGCTCCCGCTGATGGCGCGCGCGGCTGACGCCGTCATCACGCCGACCGAGAGCGTGCGCCGCGAAGTCTGCGAACAACTCGGCGTCGCGCCCGCGCGCGTCTTCGCCGTGCCGGAGGCCGCGCGCGATTGCTTCGCCCCGATGACGTTTGAAGAGACCGAAGAAGTGCGGCGTCGCGTCGGGGCGGGTAGCGAGTTTTTGCTCGCGGTCGGGACAATCGAGCCGCGCAAGAATCTCTCGACGCTCGTCGCCGCGTTCGAGGAAGTCGTGCGCGCGCGCCCTTCGAGTCCGATTCGTTTAGTAGTCGCGGGCGGGCGCGGGTGGATGAGCGGGGCGACGTTCGACGCGTTCGAGAAGTCTGCGGCGCGCGAACGCATCGTCGTCGCGGGCTACCTCGGAGACTGTGAGTTGCGCGCGCTCTACTCTTCGTGCCGCGCGTTCGTCTATCCGTCCGTGTACGAGGGCTTCGGCCTGCCGCCGCTCGAAGCGATGCGCTGCGGCGCGCCCGTGGTCGCGGGCGACATCGCGGCGGTCGCGGAAGTGACGAACGGTGCGGCGCGACTCGTCAACCCGCGCGACGCTTCGGAGCTTGCGCGCGCGCTCGTCGAACTCCTCGACGACGAAGGCGCGCGCCGCGAACTCTCGCGGGCCGGCATCAGCCGCGCCGCCGAATTCTCGTGGGGGCGCACCGCGCGCATGACGCTTGAGGTTTACGCGGAGGCGCGGAGGCGCTCGCGGCGTTGACGCCGACGCTGCGCGGGCGGGCGGAAGTTTTCTAATCGAGCCAGCCGGACTCGACCTTCACGCGGAGGCGCGCGGGGCTGGAGCCTTTGAGCGCGAACCACGAGACGCCCTCCTGCACCATGTCAATCTCCAGCACGTAGTCGCCCGGCTCCTTCGGCGCGTTGACCGTGAGCCGGAACTCACGCTCGCCTCCGGGCGCGAGGTCTCCGACGAGCGGCGCGCGCCCGTCGTCGTGCGCGACCTCTCGCGCCGCCGAGGCGTCGAGCCAGTGGTTGCCGAGTTCGACCTGAAGCGCGTCCGCAGACCAGTCGCGGC
>DASRCS010000020.1:0-61573 GCA_035652995.1 Pyrinomonadaceae bacterium | reverse complement strand
GACGAGCAGGGGCACACGGCGGGCGTCGTCCTCGTCTTCCACGACATCACCGAGCGCCGCCGGAGCGAGGCCGAGCGCGCGCTCCTCGCAGCCATTGTCGAATCGTCCGGCGACGCCATCATCTCGAAGACGCTCGACGGCACGATCACGAGCTGGAACGCCGCCGCCGAGGTGATGTACGGCCACACCGCCGAGGAGGCCGTCGGCCAGCACATCTCGCTCGTCGTCCCGCCGGAGCTTTACGAAGAGCTTGAGGGGATCATGGCGCGGCTCAGGCGCGGCGAGCGCGTCGAGCGCCACGAGACGGCGCGCTTGCGGAAGGGCGGCGGGCGCTTGGACGTGTCGGTCACGATCTCGCCGATATGCGACTCTTCGGGCCGTTGGGTCGGCGCTTCGTCCATCGCGCGCGACATCACCGAGCAGAAGCGCGCGGCGGAAGAGTTGGCCCGGCTCTACGAGCGCGCGCGGGAGGTCAACCGCGCGAAGGACGAGTTCCTCGCCACGCTCTCGCACGAGCTTCGGACGCCGCTCACGCCGATACTCGGCTGGACGCACATGATCCGTTCGGGACTGCTCGGCGAGGGGGAGGTCGAGAAGGGCATCTCCGTCATCGAGAAGAACTCACAACTGCTGTCGCGGCTCATCAACGACCTGCTCGACATGTCCTCGATCCTTTCGGGCAAGATGAGGATCGAGCGCGCGCCGGTCGAACTCGGCTCGGTCGTGCGCGAGGCGGTCGAGACCGTCCGACCGCTCGCCGACTCGCGCCGCGTCGCGCTCGAAATCCAGACCGGCGGACTCTCGCACGTCATCGTCGGCGGCGACCGCACGCGGCTCGTGCAGGTCTTCTGGAACCTGCTCTCGAACGCCGTGAAGTTCTCGCGCGAGGGCGGTCGCGTCGTCGTCCGTTTGGCGTCGGGCGAAGGCCGCGCGCGCGTCGAAGTGGCCGACGACGGCGAAGGCATCGAGCCTGACTTTCTGCCGCACGTCTTCGAGCGCTTCCGGCAGGCCGACATGGGGACGACGCGGCATCACGGCGGACTCGGCATCGGCCTCGCGCTCGTCAAGAGCTTCGTCGAGGCGCACGGCGGCGCGGTCGAGGCTTCGAGCGACGGCGGCGGGAGCGGCAGCGTCTTCACCGTCATGCTGCCCGTCGCCGCCGCGTCGTCCGCGGCGAAAGACGGCGGCGCGGGGCGCGCGCCTGAGGAGTGCGCCGAAGACGCGTGCCGCATACTCCTCGTCGAAGACTCGCCCGACACGCTGGAGATGCTGCGCCTCGTCTTCGAGGCGCGCGGCCACGTCGTCGTCGCCTGCGGGAGCGCCGAGGAGGCCCTGCGCGTTGCCGAAGCCGGGCGGTTTGATATAATCGTTTCCGACATCGGTCTCCCACAAATTGACGGGTACGAATTGATCAGGCGACTGCGGAGCCTCGCGCACCTGCGCGGAGTGCCGGCGGTCGCGCTCACGGGCTACGCGGGGCCGCGCGACGCCGAGGCCGCGCTCGAAGCGGGCTTCGACGCGCACGTCCCGAAGCCGGTTGACCCTTCGGCGCTCGCCGAGCAGGTCGCGAAGCTCGTGAAGCGAGGCTCGGCGCGGCCCGGCGGCGAAGAGTCTTCGCGCGAGAAGGGCGTCGCGCGCTGAAGCTTTCGCCGACAGCCGCGGTCGAGAGTTCGCGCCCCGAAATTTTGGAGCTTATGTTCTCTCCGTCCGCTCCGCGTACTCTCCTCACACGGGTTGAATTTTCGAGGGCTTGTTCTCCCGGCCCGCGCGGGAGGTTTTTGAATGTCAATGTTCCCGACAGACACGAATCGAGTCTCGGAGGGCGGCGCGTCCGCCTCGAACGTCCCGCACGCTTTCGGCGGCCAGCCGGACGCGGACGCCGTCGTGCAGTCAGCCGCGGGCGACCGTGCGGCGCGGGCCGCGCGGCTGCGCGTGCTGGTCGTTGACGACGCGCCCGACGTGACGGAGATGATCGCCACGATGATGCGCTTCGCGGGCTACGACGTGACGACCGCGCTCTCGGCGACCGAGGCGCTCGAAGCCGCCGTCGGCTCGCGCTTCGACGTGGTCGTCTCCGACATCGGGATGCCCGGCATGAACGGCTATCAACTCGCCGAGGCGCTCCGGGGCTTGCCCGAATACGCCGCCGTCCCGCTCGTCGCCGTCACGGGCTTCACCATGTACGACGACCGCGAGCGCGCGCGCGCCTCCGGCTTCAACGACTTCCTCACCAAACCCATCAACCCCGCCGACCTTCTCGACACGGTCAAGCGACTCTGCGGTTAACACCCGCCGGAGAGGAAGCGCCGAGCCTCCGCTTCAAGCCCCCGCGCGTTCGTGTTATTTTCTTTGGCTTGACTTCGGGCGTGAAAACGACAGGCGCACGTCCGCGGGGGACGGACGAATTATGGAGAACATCGAAAGCGGGAGCATACCCGCCGAGCAGGCCGCGGGCGCTCCGGCGCGCGAGCGGCGCGGGATTCTGGCGGCGGTCTTCCGCAGCCGCATCACGCTCTTCGTCGTCGGCGCTGGTATCATCGGCGGCGTCTTCTGGTACTTGCAGTTCTCGACCGCCTCGCTCTGCTGCGGCGACTTCGACGCCTACTATCACCTGCGCTGGAGCCGTATGCTCTGGGAGGGGATGAGGACGGGGCATTTCCCGCCCGCCTTCAACGCCCTGCCGCTCACGACGCTCAACCCGAAGGACTACGTTGACCACCACCTGCTCTTCCACGTCCTACAGATTCCGTTCACCTTCTTCTCGGACATCCAAACGGGCGGCAAAATCGCCGCGTGGCTCTTCGCGTGTCTCGCGGTCTTCTCGTGCTACTGGCTCATCATCCGCAACCGCCTGAGCTACCCGCTCGTCTGGCTCGTCGCCATCCTCGGCAGCTCCGCGCCGTTCCTCTTCCGCATGGACATGGGCAAGGCGATGAGCGTCTCCATCGTCATGATGGTCGCGGGGATTCACCTTCTGTTCGAGCGCAGGTACACGTGGCTTTTGCCGCTCGCCTTCGTCTTCGCGCTGACCTACGACATGGTCTTCCTGCTCTGGTTCGCGTCCCTAGTCTGGCTCGTCGTGACCGTGTGGCAGGAGCGCTCGCTCAACCGCGAAGTCTTTTGGGCGCTCGCCGCCGTCGGCCTCGTGCTGGCCGGCACGGCGCTCGGCTTCGTCATCAACCCTTACTTCCCGCACAACCTCCAACTGCTCTACGAGCATTTGATCATCAAGGTCACGGCCAAGAACTTCTCGACCGCCGTCGGCTCCGAGTGGTATCCGTATGACACCTGGGAGTTCCTCGGCAACTGCGGCGTCGCGCTCGTCTCGATGTTCGCGGGCTACCTCGCCTTCAGGGACTCGGCGTCGAAGGATCGCAAGCGCGCGCTCTTCCTCCTCATCTTTTCGACGGCGCTGATGGTCGTCAACATGCGCTGGCGTCGCTTCGCGGAATACTTCCCGCCCTTCGCCGTCGTCTTCGCGGCCTTCGCGCTCGAATCGCTCATCCGACGAGCGCGCACGCGAGCTGCGGTCGAGCCTGCCGCCGTCGCCGTCGAGAGCAAAGGCGCACGCGGTGCGTCCGAAGAAGCCCGAACGGAGAGCGAGCCGCTTCCGGCGTCTGCGCCTGCCCCGGCGCGCGTCGAACGTGCGCGGGCGTGGGAGGTCATCATCGTCTGCACGGCGTTCGTGCTGCTCACCGCGCCGCTCGTCTGGAACGCGCGCGTCACCGCGCTGGACATCAACGGGATGGCGCATCCGAACTTCTACCGCGGCGGCGTCGAATGGCTGACCCAGCACGCCGACAAGGGCGAGATCATCTTCAACACCGACTGGGACGATTTTCCAAAACTCTTCTTCTACAACCCAGACCTCGCCTACATCTCCGGCCTCGACCCGACGTATCTGGTTGACCGCAACCACGAACAGGCAGACCTCTTCGCGAAGATCACCATCGCCAAAGACCTCAAGGACGAGGAGGTCGCCAACCTCGGCCCGATGATCCGCGACAACTTCTGCGTCGGCGAAGGCGACGCGCGCCGCTGCGCGCGCTACGTCTTCACCGACCACGAGCACGAGGACTTCTACAACGACGCGCTCGACAGCGGCTGGTTCGACGAGGTCTATTCCGACGACGACTGCTCGATCCTGAAGATACGCGACCAGAAGGGCGCGCCCGCCGCCGACAACAAGCCCGACGCCGACGACTCGGACTCCGGCTCGGACGACGACAACTCGCAGGGCAACTGAGAGGAATAAAAAAACCTTCGGGCGACTGTTGAAGACGACGGCCCGCCCCAACTGAAGCCGTCTCTCACTCCACTTCCTTCGCCCACTCGCGGAGCCGCGCCGCGATTTCGTCGCGCACGCGCCGGAAGGAATCCAAACGCTTCTGCCAATCTCCCTCGACCGCCGCCGGGTCGTCGAAGCTCCAGTGAATCCGGCGCGTCGCACCCGGAAAGACCGGGCATTCTTCGCGCGCGTTGTCGCAGACCGTGATGACGTAGTCGAACTCTTGCCCTAGAAATCCATCGACGGACTTCGAGCGCTGTCTGCCGATGTTAACCCCGACCTCGCGCATCGCCTCGACTGCTTCGAGCCGCAGACCGCTCGGACACGTGCCCGCGCTGAAGACCTCGAAGCGCTCGCCCGCCAACTCGCGCAACAACCCTTCCGCCATCTGGCTGCGCGCGGAGTTTCCGGTACAGAGAATGAGAACGCGCGTGCGCTCGCCCATGCCAGCCCCCTTCCTCGAATCGGCTACGTCGCGTCTTCCCCCGTCTGCGCGGCGAAGCCCGCGCGCGCCGCGGCGAAGTACCGCCGCCGGAACCACAGCGCCACGTTGACCAGCCCGACCAGCGCTGGCACTTCCACCAACGGCCCGATGACCGCGGCGAAGGCAGCGCCCGAATTGATGCCGAAGACTGCGACCGCGACGGCTATCGCCAGCTCGAAATTGTTGCTCGCGGCGGTAAATGAGAGCGTGGCCGTCTTCGAGTAGTCAGCGCCGACCTTCCGCCCCAGGTAGAAGCTCACCAAGAACATCACGACGAAGTAGATCAGGAGCGGGACGGCGATGCGTAGCACGTCGAGCGGCAGCCGCACGATCAGATTACCTTTGAGGCTGAACATTACGACGATGGTAAAGAGCAGCGCGGCCAGCGTGAGCGGGCTTATCTTCGGGATGAAGACCGCGTGATACCATTGCTTGCCCTTCGCCTTGACGAGCAGAAAGCGCGTGAGCATCCCGGCGATAAAGGGGATGCCGAGGTAGATAAAGACGCTCTCGGCGATCTGCCCGATGCTCACCTGTACGACGCTGCCCCGCAGCCCAAAAAGCGGCGGCAGCAGCGTAATGAAGACCCACGCATAGACGCTGTAAAAGAGCACCTGAAAGACGCTGTTGAAGGCCACCAGCCCCGCCGCGTACTCGTTATCGCCGCGCGCCAATTCATTCCAGACGATCACCATCGCGATGCAGCGCGCTAGCCCGATCATAATCAGCCCCGTCATGTATTCCGGGTAGCCGCGCAGGAACAGGACGGCGAGCACGAACATGAGAATGGGGCCGATGATCCAATTTTGGATGAGCGACAGCCCCAGGACTTTCCAGTTGCGGAAGACCTCGCCCAACTCCTCGTATCGCACCTTCGCGAGCGGCGGGTACATCATCAGGATGAGGCCGACCGCGATAGGAATATTCGTCGTCCCCGTCTGAAAGCGGTTGATGAACGATTCAACGCCCGGATTCAGATAGCCGACGAATACCCCGGCGGCCATGGCCGAGAAAATCCACAGCGTCAGGAGGCGGTCGAGGAACGAGAGCCTCCTGGCCGGATTGCAGTCCTGTATTGTCATGCGCCTTCCGACTTTACTGCGAGATAGAGACCGGAGCCGAGCCGCAGCACGCGGCGGCGGGTTCGTCGGCTTCCGCCGTGACCTTGTCGCCGCACTCGCACGGCGAGGTCTCCGGCAGGTTGTCTTCGAGGACGACGAACGCCTCCCACCGGTTGCCGTCCGGGTCTGTGACCCAGGTCTTGTCCTGCACGGCGTAGCAGCAGCTCGTCCCCATCTCGTCGAAGGTCGCGAGGCCCGCCGCGCGCCAGCGCCCGCGCATCGCGAGCACGTCCGCGGTCGAGGCCACCTGAACGCCGAGGTGCGAGAGCGCGCCGCGCTCGCCGAACTTCGCCTCGTTGAGCGTCAGGTTGAGCGGCGGCTCCTCCACGTCGAACTTCGCGTAGCCGCACCGCACCTTCGACGGCTCAAGGCCGAACATCCTTCGGTAGAATTCAACGCTCCTCGCAAAGTCACGCACGTTCAGCGCGACGTGCGCCTTCAAAGTCCGAACTCCGTTGCCCTTGCCTTCCATCGCGTCTCTCCCTTACAATTCATATTCGCCTCCGCGAATGTGTAGGCATCCTACACGCCGCGGACACATTCGTCAAGGCGAATGTGACGCGGGTTTTCGTCCGAATTTCGGGAATTTTATTCGTGTTGCAGGCGAAAAAAGTTGTGCCGGAGGCGGAACAAAAATCGTATTAGATTCATGATCGAAAGGATGCTGCCACGTCACTGGGAGCGCGTGCGCTCAATCTACCTCGAAGGCATCGCGACGGGCGACGCGACGTTCGAGACCGAAGCGCCGGAGTGGGGGCGCTGGGACGCGGCGCACCTCCGCCTCTGTCGTCTCGTCGCTTTAGACGGCGGGCGCGTAGCGGGCTTCGCGGCGCTCAGTCCCGTCTCGTCGCGGAAGGTCTATGCGGGCGTGGCCGAGGTGAGCGTCTATGTCGGCGCGGAGTTCCGCGGCAGGGGATTCGGGCGCGCGCTGCTCGAAGCGTTGATACGCGAGTCTGAGGCGAGCGGCGTCTGGACTTTGCAGGCGGGCATCTTTCCCGAAAACGTCGCGAGCGTCGAGATGCACCGCGCGTGCGGCTTCCGCGAAGTGGGAAGGCGCGAGCGCGTCGGCAAGCTCGGCGGGCGCTGGCGCGACACGGTTCTGTTGGAGCGGCGCAGCAAGATCGTGGGAGTCGAATAGGGATGGCGAAGAAGTCGAGCGAGATGGAACTGCTCTTCAAGGCTCTGGCCGACCGCACTCGTCTGCGCCTGCTGAACCTGATGGCCGGCGGCGAGGTCTGCGTCTGCTACTTCGTCGAAGTGCTGGGGATGAACCAGCCGAAGATTTCGAGACACCTCGCGTACCTCCGGCGCGCGGGTGTCGTTGCGGCGAGACGTGAAGGCAAGTGGATGCACTACAGCATCGCGACGCCCGAAGACGCGCGCGCCGCGCAGGTCTTCTCCGAAGTCATGGCCTGGATTCGCGAAGACCGAGAGATGCAGAAAGACCTCGCGCGTCTTCAGAATTTCTGCTGCGCGCCGCGGCTGCCCGTCCGTCTTCAAGGCGCTCCGCGGCCCGCGCACGTCCCGACCTAGAAGCCCCGAATTTTTAGAGAGGCGATTCGACGCGCCTCGAACATTCCGACAGCAAGCCTCGCGGACGAAGAGACTGTTGACATCCAGCAAGGGAGAAAGACATGGCTACCGTTATTGACGCCGCGCTTCGGGAGCAACTGCTCGAACGCCGCCACAGGCTTGAGACGGCAATCGCGCCGGACGAAGACGCTCTGCTGCGCTCTCTGCTCGAAGAGGTTGACGCGGCGCTCGCGCGCATCGAGGAGAACACCTACGGGATTTGCGAGGTCTGCCACGACACGGTCGAGGCCGAACGTTTAATCGCCGACCCGCTCGTCTCGGTCTGCCTGGGATGCCTGACCGACACGCAGCGTCGCGCGCTCGAAGAAGACCTTGAGCTGGCCGCGACGATCCAGGCGGGCCTGCTGCCGTGCAAGGAGTTCGCGCACGACGGATGGCAAATCTCTTACCACTACGAGGCGGCCTCGCTCGTCTCCGGCGACTACTGCGATCTCGTCACGGCGGACGACGGAAGCCTCTACTTCATGCTCGGCGACGTTGCGGGCAAGGGCGTCGCGGCGTCGCTCCTGATGTCGCAGCTACACGCGACGTTCCGCGCGCTCGTGCCCGTCGGCTTGCCCTTGAATCAACTCGTCGAGCGCGCGAGCCGGGTCTTCTGCGAGAGCACGCTGCCGACGCACTACGCGACGCTCGTCTGCGGGAGGGCCGACGAACGGGGCGCGGTCGAAATCTGCAACGCGGGGCACCTGCCGCCGCTGCTTCTGCGCGGCGGAAGCGCGACGCTCATCGAGGCGACGGGACTGCCCGTCGGCATCTTCTGCAACGAGCAGTTCACGTCCGAGCGGTTCCGCATGGAGGCGGGCGACACGCTCTTCCTCTTCACCGACGGACTCTCCGAGTCGCGCGACCACGGCGGCGCGGAGTACAGCGCCGAGCGCCTGTGCGACCTGCTCTGCCGCCAACACCAACTCGCGCCCGCCGCGCTCATCGGCGCGTGCCTCGGCGACCTCGCGGCCTTCCGCGCCGGAGCGCCCGCGCACGACGACCTGACCGTCATGGCACTTCGGCGCACTGGCTGATTGCGGAATGCGGACTTCGGATTGCGGATTAAGAAAGAAGTGAGCCGCGCCACTTCTTCTTCGAGCCTTTGCGAGAAATTAGTCGCGCAAAGACTCGAAGCCCAATCCGCAATCCGAAATCCGCATTCCGCAATTGCTAGGCTCTTTGCAGTCGCAGCACCGCGACCTCCGGCCTCGCGCCGAGCCGGACGGGCACGCCGATCATGCCCGTGCCGCGCGAGACGTAGAGGCGCTCGCCGTCGCGCTCGTGCAGCCCGCGCAGGTAGTGTAGGTATTTCCCCCAGACGTACTTCACCGGCGAGCCGACGAACGGCAGATTGACCTGACCGCCGTGCGTGTGACCGCTCAAGGTGAGCGCGACGCCGCGCGTCTCGTCCATGTCGAACGAGATCGGTTCGTGCGAGAGCAGCACGGTCGGGCGCGCGAGGTCGAGTCCTTGAAGCGCGCGCTTGAAGTCGGCCTTGCCCCAGCCCCAGTCGTCCGCGCCCGCCAGTTGCAAAGTGTCCGCGCCGCGCCGCAGCAAAGTGTTCTCGTTCGTCAACACGCCGATGCCGCGACGCGCGAGCGCCTGCCGCGTCAGAGGCCCGTCGGTGTTGTGGTCGTGATTGCCGAGCACGGCCCAGACGCCTTCGGGCGCGCTCAACTCGGCGAGCGCCTCGGCGCAAGGCTCGACGTAGCGCCGGTACTGCGTCGTGTAGTCGCCCGTCAAAGCGATCATGTCGGCGCGCGCCGAGTTCGTCAGCGCGACGACGCGCCGCACCTCCTCAATCGGCACGAGCCGACCGTGATGCACGTCCGACAACTGCGCGATGCGGAAGCCCTCGAACCTCTCCGGCAAATCCCTGACGGGCACGACCGTCTCCGTCAGCTCGTAGTCCCAAGCCTCGGCCAAAGCGCCGTAAGCCGTCGGCCCGCCCACGCCGACGAGCGCCGCCGCGCCCGCGTACTTCAAAAACTGTCTCCGCGTCAGACTCAACTCGCCGCTTTCATTCTTAATAGCCTACTTCACCCTCAACCGCTCTCACTCCGAACCGAACATCGCGTCGAACTCGTTGAGCAGTCGCACGAGCCTCTCCGCGTCAACGTCATACGCGGGCCACATCACGAACTCCCTGAACGCCTGCGCGCCGACCTGACTTTTTGAAGGGAAGCCGCCGCCCGCTTCGATTATCGCCTTCACGCGCGGGATGAACACGAACTGCAACCACTGCGGAAACGCCATCGTGTCCATCGCGAAAGCCTTCTGGAACTGATACTGCTCCGGGCGCAGCGGCTCGCTCTGCCAAAGGCCAATCGCCTTCATCTCACCCTCGATCTCCGCGATCTTCGCGGCCACTTCCTGCGGGTCAGGTTCTCTCGCCATGCGGCAGTTATACGAGACTTCGGAGCGGGAAGTAAATCGCGGTCGGCTGTTGGCGAGCGCCGGTGCGTTGGCGCGTGAGTGCTTGGCTTGACAATCGAGTGACGCGGGCTAGAATAGGTTTCCGTCTTCGCGGAGATGTGGCCGAGTGGCTGAAGGCGGCGGTTTGCTAAACCGTTATAGGTCAAAAGCCTATCGCAGGTTCGAATCCTGCCATCTCCGCCACCTAAGTTTCGCCCCGCGCAGGTTACTTGGATTCGGAGAGTTCAAGTAACCTTAATTTATTTTCGCGGCCAACGCCGCCAAGTGCGCCCCGGCTGCCTCCGCGCCGAGCGCCGCCGCCGCTGCTCTTTCAAAATTTACTTTCGAGGAGAAGCGCACAATGTCCGAACTGCTCTGGGGCGACACCGTCCAACACCTTCTTGCCGGGCCGGGGCTGCCCGTCGCCGAGAAGGTTCTGCGGCCCGTTATCGTCTATGCCGCGCTCGTCGTTCTGCTGCGCGTCTTCGGCAAGCGCGAGCTGGCGCAGCTCAACCCTTTCGACCTCGTCGTGCTTTTGTCGCTGTCGAACACGGTGCAGAACGCGATCATCGGCGACGACAACACGGTCTCCGGCGGCCTGCTCGGCGCGGTCGCGCTGCTCGCGGCCAACTACGTCGTAGTGCGCTTCATGTTCAAGCACCGCCGTCTCGACCAACTGCTCGAAGGCGAGCCGACGACGCTCGTCGAGCGCGGCGCGGTCTGCGAGGCGGCGCTCGCGCGCGAGCTTCTGACCGTGCCGGAGCTTCAGACGATGGCGCACCGGCAGGGCTTCGCCAAACTCGAAGACGTTGAGACCTGCGTGCTCGAACCCGGCGGCACGTTCTTCATCGAGGGGCGCACGCCCCCGCCCGACGAGCGCCGCCACCGCGAACTCCTCGAACGCATCGAGCAGTTGAGCAGACAGATCGAAGAAATGAAAAGGAGTGAAAAGAAGTGATGAGTGATGAGTGATGAGTGATGAGTCGAGACCTCTTGTCTTTTACTCATCACTCATCACTCATCACTCATCACTCCCGCTTTATGTCCGTCCGCGTCCGCTTCGCACCATCACCCACAGGCTACCTGCATATCGGCGCGGCGCGCTCCGCGCTGTTCAACTGGCTGTTCGCGCGCAAGACGGGCGGCAAGTTCCTGCTCCGCGTCGAAGACACGGACTTGCAGCGCTCGACCGACGAGTCAACGCGCTCAATACTCGAAGGACTCGCGTGGCTCGGCATCGGCGACTACGACGAGGGGATTGTCTTCCAGTCGCATAACGCCGACAAGCACCGCGCAGCCGCCTTGCGCCTCGTCGAAGAGGGCAAAGCCTACCGCGACTTCACGCCGAAGGAAGACCGCGCCGACGCGAACGTCAAGCGCGAGATCGCCGAGCGCGCGCGCACTCAAGCCTCCGAGGGCGTTGACCACCGCAGCAACCCTTTCAGGGACTTGCCGCTCGAAGAGTCGAACCGGCGTGCGGAAGCCGGCGAGCCGTTCGCGGTGCGCCTGAAGGTCTCGCGCGAGGGCCAGACGCGCTTCACCGACGCCGTGTACGGCGAGCAGGCGCGCGACCACTCGGAGATCGAAGACCTTGTGCTCTTGCGCTCCGGCGACCTCTCGCCGCTCTACAACCTCTCGGTCGTCGTGGACGACATCGAGATGGGCATCACGCACGTCATCCGCGGCCAGGATCACCTGACGAACACGCACAAGCAGGTTCTCATCTACGAGGCGCTCGGCGCTGCCGTTCCGACCTTCGCGCACCTGCCGCTCATCCTCGCGCCGAACAAGGCGAAGCTCTCGAAGCGCAAGCACGGCGAGGTCGTCAGCCTCACGACCTACCGCGACCGCGGCTTCGTGCCCGCGGCGTTCCGAAACTTCCTCGCGCTCCTGGGGTGGTCGCCCGGCGAGGAGAACAAGGAGATCATGTCGCTCGAAGAGCTGGTGGAAAAATTCTCGCTCGAAGGCATCCACCACTCGAACGCCGTCTTCAACTTCAGCGAGACAGACCCGCGCCAGTGGACTGACCCGAAGGCGCTCTGGATGAACGCCGAGTACATCCGCACGATGCCACTCGACGAACTCGTGCCGATGGTGAAAGCGGAGCTGGAGTCCGCCGGACTCTGGCGACCGGAGTTCGAGTCGGGCGAGCGCGAGTGGTTCGAGCGCACGGTCGATTTGATCCGCCAGCGCTTCTACACGCTCAAGGATTTTTCGGGGCAGGGGCGCGCGTATCTGTCCGACGACTTCGAGTTCGACCCGCAGGCCGTCGCGAAGAATTTGAAGAAGGAAGCCCGGCTCAAAGAGCTTCTGCCCGCGCTCGCCGAACGTCTCGAACAAGTCGAGCCGTGGACTACCGAGTCGGTCGAGGCCGCGCTGCGCGCCTTCGCCGACGAGTCGAACGTGAAGGCCGGCCTTCTCATCAACGCCTCGCGCACGGCGCTGACCGGTCAGGCGGTCGGCCCCTCGATGTTCGACGTGTTCGACGTGATCGGTCGCGAGCGCTCCGCGAAGCGTCTGCGCGACGCGGCGCGACTCGTTTGAAGATTACCCTTTGTGACTGACGTGGGCGCTTTGCCCGGAAGATTTTTGAGAGAGGAATTTTCATCATGTTCAAAAAGTTGATCTTCGCTGCGCCGCTCGCCCTCGCGCTCTCGGCTGCGGCGCTCGCGCAGAACTCGAACACGGGCACGACCTCTTCGGCGAACGCGGCCAAGGGCAGGGCGACGAACAAAAAACCCGTGTCGTCGCAGGGCAACACGCAGACGCAGCAGACTTCCACGGGCGCGACGACGCGCACGCGCCGCACGACGCCGCAAACGTCTTCGGAGTCAGCCGTGCGCGACGCCTTCGACTCGCTCGTTGACGGCATCCGCCGCGCCGACGCCGACGCCGTGATGAAGCTCTACTGGAACTCGCCGCAGCTCTCCGTCTTCAACAATAACGGGACGGTGACGCGCGGCTGGGAGCAGGTTCGCAGCAACCGCCAGAGCCTCTACGCGAAGGTCAAGGACGTGAAGCTCGACGTGCGCGACGTGCGCGTCCACATGCTCGCCCCGACGGCTGCGCTCGTCACGTGCCTTTGGGATCAGACACAGACCGCCGAGGGCCAGCCGGAGCACGCGACCGGGCGGCTGACAATCGTCTATCAGAAGATCGGCGCGGACTGGAAGATCGTCCACACGCACACCTCGCCCGACCACCCGAGTCCTTCGCTCGTGCTGCCGTCCGAGGCGACGCCGGGCGCGGACACGACCGCGAGGCCGCCGACGAAGCCTTAGCTGAGGCGCGGGATTCCGAAAGGTAAAAGCCGGAAGGGGCGAGACCCGTTTCGCCATAACGGGTCTCGCCCCTTCCCTTTTAGCACTTCCGGCAGTCCGTCCGTGGGCTTCGTTGACCGAGACGGGAGAGTCAGCCGTTGCCGATGTTGCGGCCAAACATGAACGCCACGGCGACTGGCCGCATTATACACGAACGCCCGCCCCGCCGGGCGAATAAAAAAAAACTTATTGACGGCTAGACAGAAAAGGCCGATTTCAGTATAGTTTCCCCGCTTGAGGTACCTCAATTCAGTAATTCAGGAGAACGATCTATGCGCAAGACTTTAGCACTTCTGGCGTTGGTTGGCGTCGCGGGCCTCTCGGCTTGCGGCGGCGGCGACAACGCTAACAACGCCAACGCGGGCAATGCCAACGCCAACGTCAGCAACGCCAACGTGACCGTCACCAACGCCAACGTGACGATCCAGACGAACGCCAACTCCAACATGGGTTCGACCACGACCAACGCCAACATGGCTAGCACCAACATGAACATGAGTAACGCCAACCACGGCGCTACCAACATGAACATGAGCAACGCCAACCACGGCGCGGCCAACTCGAACGCCGCCCACACTGGCAACGCTAACCACTAAGTTCTTCCCTTTCACTTTTAGAAAAAGCCCGGACGCACCGCACCGCGGCGCGCTGGGCTTTTTCTATCCCCTCACGCGCGGCGAAGGCCGTCGCGAGCGTCCCGCGCAAAATAAAGGAGGCCGCCACTTTCGTGACGGCCTCCCCATTCGCTGCCAAGGTTTCGGTGGACTGTTTGGATTAGCCTCTGAATCTGGTGTGCACCGGGTGTGTCGCTTGGCCGCGTCACTACCCGGAAGCTTCTACATCAGGGATTCAAAAACCTTTGGCGCTGACTGCGTCTGTGCGTAGCTAATCCCTGTTCAGAGGACTACAGCCACCTCACTGTGATTAGAACTCATATATTTTTCGGATCACCTCCTTTCCAGTGTTGAGGCGATGATAGACGAGCGCCCCGACGCTCGTCAACGACTATTTTCCGTCCGCCTTCGCACGCACGCGGCTGAAGACTTCGCGCCCGCCGACGAACGTCGCGTGTGCGTGCTCGACGCCGAAGAAGTAGGAAAGCTCTCGGTAGTCGCCGCAGTCGTGAATCACGAAATCCGCGCGTCTGCCCCGTTCGAGTGTGCCGACTTCGCCGCCGCGGTTCAGGCTGTGCGCGGCGTTCGCGGTCGCGGCGGTGATCGCCTCGGCGGGCGTCAACTTCAACTGCGTCGAGGCGAGCGAGAGGATCATCGTCATCGAGGGCGTGGGCGAAGAGCCGGGGTTGAAGTCGGTCGCAAGCACGACGGCGAGTTCCGCCTCGATCATCGCGCGCGCCGCCGGGTAGCGTCGCGAGCCGAGCGCGTAAACCGAGCCGGGCAAAAGCACGGGCTGCACGCCCGCAGACTTCAACGCCTCGATGCCCGCGGCGTCCGTGTGCTCAAGGTGATCGGCGGTCTTCGCGCTCAGCTCAGCAGCGAGCGCCGCGCCGCCCGAAAGCGACAACTGGTCGGCGTGAACTCGAAGGCCAAGCCCCAACCCGCGCGCCGCTTCGAGTATTCGGCGCGACTCCGCGACCGTGAAGACGCGCTCCTCGCAGAACACGTCGCAGGACTCCGCGAGTCCTTCGTCGGCGACGCGCGGCAGCATCTCTTTGACGACGAGGTCAACGTACTCGCCGCGCCGCGAGCGGTACTCGTCCGGCACTTCGTGCGCGCCGAGGAAGGTCGGCACGTAGTTGAGTTTTCCTTCCGCGTTCAGACGGCGCACGACTCTCAGCATCTTCAGCTCGTCTTCGACCGTCAGTCCGTAGCCCGACTTCGCCTCGACGGTCGTCGTGCCCGTCCGCAGGAACCACTCCTCGCGCGCGAGCGCCGCGGCGAACAACTTATCCTCGCCCGCCGCGCGCGTTCTCCGCACGGTCGAGCGTATGCCTCCGCCCGCGGCGGCGATCTCTTCGTAAGTCGCGCCCGCCGCGCGGCGCTCGAACTCGTCGGCGCGGTTTCCGGCGAAGACCGGATGAGCGTGCGCGTCAACGAAGCCGGGCATGACGACGCGGTCTCCGGCGTCCAGGACTTCGCAGTCCGCGCCGGCGAGTCTTTCGATCTCGGCGCGCGCGCCCGTGCGCTCGACGCGCCCGTCGCGCACCATCATCGCGCCGTCCTCGACGATTGAGAGCTTGCCCATCTCCGCGCCGACGCGCGGGCGGTTCGGGCCGGCGAGCGTGACGAGCTGCGAGCAGTTGACGACGGCGAGCGTTGCGGCCATGCCTCATCCTCAAACGGCGGCGTTCACATTCCTCAAACGACGGAGGACACGCGGTTCGACTCCGCGCGGCGCTGCCTCCGCCTGCCGAGGTAGAAGAGCGCGACGCCGACGGAGTTGAAGACGAGCGTGACGGCGACGAGCTTCGCGGCGAAGGCGAAGGGGCTGACGACTTCGACGATTGGGACTATCGTGAGCGCGAGTCCGAGCAGCGAGACGACGAGGCCCGACGCCGACGCCACACTCAGCCACAGCGGCACTCGCAGGCCGATGCGCCGCGCGGCGAAAAGCGGGATGGCGAACAGGACGACGTAGGCCGTCGAGTAGAAGATCGTCGCCGCGTTGTCGAGCAGTTGATTCGCCTCCTGCATCCCCACGCCCGCGATCCCGAACAGCCCGAAGCCGAGCGCGAGCGCGCCGACGAGCATGATCGAGTTGACGGGCGTCTTGTGCTTCGGGTGCAGGCGCGTGAACCATGCGGGCAGGAGGTCGTCCCAGCCCGCGACCATCGGCAGGCGCGCGTTCGCTGTCAGGTAGATGCTCATCAGCGCGACCTGCCGGCCCATGAGCGCGATGATGACGAGCGAGACGAAGTTCGCGACGACGCCGAACGAGCCGAAGCCGCGCGTCAGGACTTGCGCGATGGGGCTTATCAAGTCAACCTCGCCCGGTCGCACGAAGGCGAGGACGGAACTCGTGCCGAGGATGAACATCAGAGCGATGACGGGCGCGGCGATCAGCACCGAGCGACCGATGTTGCGCGCCGGGGCCTTCGACTCGCCCGCGAGAATCGCGACGTACTCGAACCCGGTCAGCGCGCCGAGCGCCATCTTGCTGTAGATGTTCAGGCTCTTTTTGAAAAGCTCCGGGTTCGAGAGCGAGAAGGCCGGGACGGCGAACGTGAACGGGTGATACTCGGCGAGCGTGCCGCGCAGGAGAGCGACGAAGGGCAAAGCGATGAGCACCAGAAAGGTGAGCGACAGGAGCAGGCCGCCCGCGTTGTGAACCCACTTGCCGAAGCTCAGGCCGCGCGTCGAGAGCGCGACCATCGCGCCGACGAGCGCGAAGCTGAAGAGTGTGATGAAGAGCTTGCTCTCGGCCATCCAGTGCGCGCCGTCGCCGAATGCATACGAGAGATTCGTCGCGACCAGAAGCCCGATGCCCGACATGACGAGTATCGCGAAGACCCACAGGTTCCAAGCGACCATGTAGCCGACGAACTCGTTAAAGCCGAGCTTCGCCCACTGGTACAACCCGCCTTCGAGCGGCATCAGGCGATTGAGATAAATGACGACCGCGGCGAGCGGCAGGTAGAACGTGACGATGGCGAGCAGCCAGAAGAAGAGTTGTTCGTTTCCGAGCTTCGCGGCAGTCCCGACCCAGACCGTGCCGACGACGAAGACGATCTGCGTCAGCACGAGGTCTGTGAGACCGAGTTCCTTTCGGAAGACGGCGCTCCGCTCCTCGACCCGCTCCTCCTCGCGCCTGACTTCGGCCAGGCCGCTCGTCGCTTCGGCTTCTTCCACGCTCTTGCTCCTTCGCGCGGCTTCGGAGTTAGGAAAACTGTTTCAGGAAAGCTTCTTCAGCGTATAGACGTTCGCGCCGATCTTGCCGAGCAGATGATAGAGAGTCCAGCGGTAGAGCGCCTGCGCGATCTCGAACGTCTCGCGGCCCAACTCGGCGACGAACTTTTCGCGCGCGCGCGTCATTCGCGCCAGCCGCATCAACTCGCGCGTCGAGCGCCGGTCGCGCTCTTCATAAAACTCAAGCAGCTCGCCGCCGATGTACTCGCTCGCAGTGATCTTGAGCTTCGCCGACGCGAACGCCGCCTCGACGCGCGCGGGCGAGAGATTTTCGGCGATAACGCCGACCGCCGCGAAGGCCCGCTCGGCCTCGCCGGGCGCGAGCAGATCGGTGGCGTGCGTCGTCATGACGAGCGCGCGGCCCTGCTTCTTCAACACTCGCGCGCATTCTTTCAGAGCCTGCTCGATGTCGGGCACGTGGACGAGCATGTCGCGGCACCAGACGAGATCGAAGCTCTCGTCCGCGAAGGGCAGAGACTCGATGCGGCCTTCGACTATCTCGACCAGATGCGCGAGGCGCGCGCCTTCGATCTCGCGCCGCGCGGCGCGCACGTTGCTCTCGAAAGGGTCAACGCCCGCGACCCTGAATCCGAACTGCCACGCGAGCCTGCAAGTGTGATTGCCGCGACCGCAGCCCACGTCGAGCGCGGTCGCCCCCGCGGGAAGATCGAAGTCTTCGACGAACTTGAGGAGCATCTCCGGCGGTCGCGGCCCCAAGCTCTCGTCGAGCACGCGGAAGGCTTCGCCGTCGTGCATCGTCCAGATGCGCTCGTAAACGGCTTCGAGCGTTTCATCCAAACCGTCTGCCCGCTCGAACTCTTCCGGCATGGCTCGGCGCTACCCGCCTTTCAATCCGCAATCCGAAATCCGCATTCCGCAATTCAAGCGGACGAGGTGTGGTCGTGGACGATGCGCCAGCCCGCGGCGGTGCGGCGGAAGATGAGCGTGAAGCGACCGTGCGGCGTGTCGGCGTCGCGCGCGAGCTGCCAGCGCCCCGTCGCCATGATGTAGTACTCGCTGAGCGGCTTGATTTCGAGTTCCGAGAAGGTGAGCGTGCCCATCTTCGCGCGCGAGTCGTAGTGCGCCTTGTAGCGGTCGAGCACGGTCTGCCAGCCGCGCGTAAGCGAATCGCCGGAGACGAACTCGGTCGAATCCTCCTTCGCGTAGCCGTCCATGTAGCCCTCGATGTCGCCGCGGTTCCACGCCGCCGCCTGCGACTCGATGACGGCGCGCACCGCCGCGACGTTCTTATCTTCCTGAACCGATTTCGGCACGCGCCTCTGGTATCCGAGTACGACGACCGCCGCGAACGCCAGCAGCGCCGCGACGGTGAAGACGTGTTTCCTGCTCATCTTTCAAAGCTCCTTGCTTCGCTGGCGCGTGAGCATACGCGCAGAGGCGAGGCGACTTCAAGAGTTAATTTGAATCTCAGGTCGGGAGACTTGTCTCGGACTTCGCCAGTCTTAACCTCCGGCGCGCGCCGCGAGCCAGGCGCGAACGTCGTCGCGCATCGCGGGGATGAACTCGTGCGCGGCGTCGTACTCTCGGAACTCCACGTCGCGCGAGCGCGTGCGGAGACGTTCGGCGTAGTCGGCGACTCGCGCGGGCGGGTAGAACTCGTCGCGCGCGCCCGCGAGATGAAGGACGGAGGCGCGCGTCTCCGTGTAAGTCGCGTTCGTCTCCCAGTCGCCGGGCAGTCCGCCGCAGATGCCGACGACCCCGCGAAGCGCCCGCGCGTGCGTGAAGGCGAAGCGGTAGTTGAGCGCGCACGACTGCGAGAAGCCCAAAAGGAAAACCTGTTCGCGCCGCGCCACCCCGCGTTCGACGAGCGAGTCAATCAGCGAGAGGAGCGCCGAGTGGTGGAGCGCGACGGAGTCTTCGGGACGGAAGTTCGTGAGCCAGCCGAAGCCATAGCGGAGCGGGCCGCCCGGCTCGCGCGGCTCCTTGATGTGCTGGTGCGGGCCTTGCAGCGCGGCGACGGCGAAGCCAACGGGCGCGTGATGACGCGCCTCGCGCATCATCCACTGTTTGCTGCTGCCGTAGCCGTGCAGCGCGACGAGCAGCGGCGCTGGCATCTCGGCGGGCGTGAAGAGGTCGTAGTAGAGCTTCGTCTCGGCGCGCAGCGTGAAGTCGGACGCAGTAGTCCCGCCGTCGCGCCGCGCCGCTTCGGAGTTCAGTTCGGTCGTCTCGAAGTTTCGTTCCGTCATCTCGGAAGCCTCGCCGCGTCGTCTCAACTCTTCGCCGGTGGTCTCGCGGCTTCGTCCGACGTAAGTCTCTTCGTCGGCGTGCACTCGTCGTTCAAGCATTGCCGCTCACTTCTGCGTGCCCGTGACCCAGCGCTGCGTGCCGTCGGGCGAGACGGCGTGGAGGTTCTGGCGCGGGCCTGTGACGTAGATCGTGCCGTCGCCGCCGACGGTGGGCGAGCCGATGGCGGCCTCGCTCACGCGGTACTGCCAGAGCGGGCGACCGTCTTCGCGCGCGAACGCGTAGAGTACGCCGTCGTCGCACGCCTCATAGACCGCGTCCTTGCCGATGGCGATGGGCGCGACCGTCTGGACCGGGTACGGAACTTCCCTCTGCCAGACGAGCTTATTGCCTTCGAGCGCGAAGAGGATCGAGACGCCGTTCTCTCTCCCGGCGAGGCGCGTCGCGAGTCCGAAGACGTGGCCGCCGGAGCGCGCCGCGAGATAATCAATCCTGATGTCGCGCGAAGGCTGGCCGGTGAGCCGCTCAAGGTCTTCCGCCAGAGAGTAAGACCACTGCTCCGAGCCGTCGGGCCGCAGCGCGCGGATGCGCCCGCCCTCTTCGGCGAGGTAGATGTCGTTGTCGAGCGTCGTCGCGGGCGGGGCGCTCAAAATCGTTCGCCGCTCGACGTGCCCGCACGAGACGAGCGCGAGCGTGGCCGCGAAGACGGCGAAGATTTGAAGACGCCTTCTCACATCCCGACCCACACGAAGCTTATCGCGTAGCGCACGACCGCCGAGGCCAGCAGGACTAAAAAGGGGTTGACGCGGAAGCGCAGGAGCACTGCGGCGGCGGCGACGGCCATCGTCGCGCCGACCCAGGAGTGAATCCCCGCGCGCCCGATGCTCCAGGCCGCCGCGACGAGCAGGCCGACGACCGCGGGCGTGACGCCGCGCAGGAACGCCTGCACCTGCCGGTTAGAGCGGAACCGACGGAGCGAAGAACCCGCGGCGACGGTGAGCGCGACCGAAGGCAGGAAGATGCTCACGGTCGCGACTATCGCGCCGAGCGTGCCCGCGACCCAGTAGCCGATGAACGTCGCCGTAATCAGAACGGGGCCGGGCGTGATCTGTCCGAGCGCGAACGCCTCGACGAACTGCTGGTGAGTGAGCCAGTGGTGCGAGTTGACGACCTCCGACTCGATGAGCGGGACCATGACGAAGCCGCCGCCGAACGTCACCGTGCCGATGCGGAGGAAGATCGAGGCGACGGTCAGGAGCAAACTCAGCTTCAACATGATCGGCATCGGCACGCCCGCCGCCAGCACGAACGAGCGAAGCCGCGAGCCTCCGGGCTTGCCCCGCCTGCCCCCGCGCTTGTTGTCCGCCGCGGCGCTGCGCGAAGCCGTCTCGCCCGCTTCGACGTTCGCCGCGGCCCTCCCGCCGACAGACGAAGAGGGCTTCGACTCGCCCCCCGCGCCGTCGCCGTCTCGTTCAACTCTCCGCGTCTCCGCAATAACACTTCGCTCGTCGCCGTCGCCCGCCGCCGGGCCGAGATCGGACTTCCGCAAAGCGTCCTGCGTCCTGTGTATCTCGTCCTGCTGCCTCGCCCTGCTCCAGGCGCGGACGCGCTCCCTGATCTTCGCGGCGCGCTTCGTCCGGCGTTCGACCTTGCGCTCGTCGGGCGCGGGCGCTTCCGGCTCGACGTACTCGATGCCCGCCTCGCGCACGTGCTCGTCGGCGACGGCGCGCGTCAGGTAGCCGCCGACGAAGGCGCGCGCCTCCATCTGTTCAAGCTCCTCTCGGCGCAGCGCCGCGCGCTTTCGTATCCGACGCCAGCGCTGCCAGCGGCGCTCGGCGAACGAGTCAATGTAGATTCCGGCGAGGCCCGAGACGAGCACGACCTCGATGACCGTCGCCTCGAAGATGATGACGGCGAGGCCGGAGAAGACGGCGATGTACCACTGCCACGGCTTCGAGAGCGTGCTGCGACCGATGCGCCACGCGGTCACGGCGATGAGCGCGACGACCGCGGCGTTCAGGCCGTGGAAGATTCTTTCCGTGTCGGGCAGGCCGCGGAGGTGGCGGTAGAAGATCGCGAGCGCGATCATCAAAAGCATCGAGGGCAGGATGAAGGCCGCGACCGCGACCGCCGCGCCGCGCCACCCGCGCAGGCGCAGGCCCACGTAGGCGGCGATGTTCGTCGCCATCGAGCCGGGCAGACTCTGCGCGAGCGCGAGTCCTTCGGCGAACTCGTGTTCGGTGAACCACTTTCTTTTGACGAGGGCGAGGACGCGCAACTGCGCGACGACGGCGAGTCCGCCGCCGAAGCCCGTGCAGCCGATCTGCAGGAAGGAGAGGAATATTCCGCCGAGCGTGGCGGTGCGCGAGAGGCGCTTCAGACGCTTCTGCCCGTAGCGCACGCTACGGCGCAGACGCTCCGCCCTTTTGTCCACCTGTTCGATCACTGTCTCTTTCGCGACAGTTTAGCACAGAGGCTCGAAACAACCCGACCGAACGCTTTTAAGTTGCCGCTAGCTTTAGCCAGACAGAATGCACAGACGACCGGGGGCGATTTGCTCTTGAGTTAACCGCGGGCCTCTTCGCCGGGAGCGCGGGCACCCCGCCCGCATTGAGCGCGAAGCGCGAACAGAGACGAGCTAAAGATTCATCTTTAAAGAAGAGGTAGTCTTTGTGCTTGCCTCGCAAGCATTGCGGGCAGGATGCCCGCGCTCCCGGCGGAGAGTTGCGCAATCTGCTCTAGCTCGTCTCGAACACGTAAATCGAGTATCCGGTGGCGACCGTGCGCAGAAGAGTCTTGAGCAAAAGGCGCATGACCGCGCTCCCGCCTTGATACTCGACGGACTTTCCGACGATTGAGATTTTCTCGGCGCGACGGTAGCCGCTCTCGACAAACACACGCTCCGGGTCTTCGACGACGAACTTGAAGGCCGCGCCGAGGTCTGCGACCTTCCGGTGAATCTTCTTCCCGTACTTCTCGAAGAAGCGACGGTTCAGGAGGTCGCAGACGAGCAGTTGACGCGGGAAGACTCTGCGCAGCGTGCCGAGCAGTTCCCGAATCGCGCCCTCTTCCAGATACATGAGCACGCCTTCGAGGACGACCACGACGCGGCTTTCGCTCGCGAACGGCGCGAGCTTCTCTTCGAGCGACTCGGTCGCAAAATCAACGGGCACGCGCCGCAGCTCGTTCTCACACTTCGACGCGGGCAGGCGCTCCTCCTTGTATGCGATCACCTGCGGCTCGTCGAACTCGGCCCAACGCCCGCCCTTCAGACGGTACGCGCGCGAGTCGAACCCCGCGCCGATGATGACGACCCGAAGGCTTGTATCAGCCGCGAGTTCGCGCCGCAGGATGTCGTCAACAATCCTGGCCCGCGCGACGTTCCCCGCGTTCGGCCTCTCCTCGTCGTCGAAGGCCGCGAGTATCCGCAAGCCTTCATCGTTCATGAACAGCCGCGCGTAACTGTCGCCGCACACAGGCCGCGCGCTTTCCGCGTCGCGCATCCGAATGCCGCAGCAGTAAAAGGCCGTCTTCGATATCGGCTTCAACTTGTCCCTATCTTTTTCTTCTAAACTGGCCGGCGTCATTTAGCTCGGCTTCCTATTCTCTTCGTCTCTCAAATCACGGAGCAGTCTCTCGAACGCCTTCTCGAAAGCGTCGTGCTCTTTCCAGTTGGAGAAGTCGGGGATGAAATACTGGCGCACCTCCGACGCCAGGTCTTCGCCCGTGTCGGCGTCGAAGCACTCCCACGCTTGCAGCGTTTCGTAGTCAACCAGCCGGATGGGAAAGAGCTTGCGCCGGTTCTCCCTCAACTCGACCTTGCGCGCCCTGCGAATCTCGGTCATCACCCACTTGCTTTCAAGACTTCTCTCGGAGAGGACGATCAACAACCTGTCGTGAATCTGAATCGCGCGCTCTATCTGCTCGTACAGCTTTTCGCCGCCCTTCACGTCTTCCGGCGCGAACCACACGCGCAGCTTCTCTTCGCGCATCCGCGAATAGAGTCGCCGCGCGAACTCTTCGTCCCGCGCGCTGTAGCTGATGAAGCAGGAGTAGAACTGTATCGCCTGCTGGACGCCGAAGTGGGAGGGGATGAAGGCTATGAAATCGTCGGGGACGCCGCAGCCGCGCAGGAACTCTTCGGGTATCTTCCCGGCTGATTTATAGAGCGTGTCAATGCCGATGCTTGAGGGGCTGATGTGTATTACAGTCTCTAGCCCTTTAACTTTACTGAGGTCATTGTCCGCGAATGTAGTGTATTCCAATTTGGCAGATGTGAAATCTGCGCCGCTTAGACTTGCGTGACTGAGGTCTACGTCACTGAGGATTGCGTTGCTGAGGTTTGTATTGTTGAGGATTGCGTTGTTGAGGTTTGTGCCGCCGAGGTATGTGTTAGTGAGGTTTGCGTAATAGAGATTTGCACTATTGAAGTTTGCGTAATAGAGGTTTGCGAATCTGAGTTTTGCGAAGCTAAGGTCAGCGTTGCTGAGATATACGTTGCCAAGGTGTGCGTTGATAAGGTCTGCGCCGCTGAGGTTTGCGCTGATGAGGTTTGCATCTCTGAGGTTTGCGCGTCTGAGGTTTGCGCGTCTGAGGTCTGCATCGTGGAGGTCTGGACGAACGTCTTGGTGCTCAAATCTCCATTTATTCCACGGCTTCACTCCTTGTTTCAGAATCTCAAGATGTTCGGGATTAGCCATCGCGGTTAGCTCCGATGAGGACTGTAGGTTTTGCGCGGGGAATATATGCGAGGGGGGGGCGCGTGTCAACGATGAGGGTTCGGTCTGTTCGAGAGGTCAAGGCCGCGCAGCGTGTACTGCTATACCGGGTGCAAACCGAGATAAGATTGAGAGGTCAAGCGGCGAGGGCGGGGGCAAGCCGCCCTTCCCGACCTGTCAACTGATGCGCGTTGAACGACACAGCTCAACGTTCCGGTGCTCACAGGTCTGGAAGGGCGGCTTGCCCCCGCTTAACTTGCCTTCATCTCAACCTCACTTTGTTCCGCAACCCGGTATTAGTTGACGTAGCCGCCCGGCTCGCCTCCGCCGCCTTCCACCTCGCCGTCGTCTTCCGTCGCGGCGGCTTCGAGCGCGGGCTGCGGTGACTCTTCTTCGAGACTCCAAATCTCATACAACTCCGGTGGGACTTCGGTGACGAAGCGGGAGGGGCGTTGGAGGACGGTCTGGCGGCTGGAATAGTCTGTGACCATGAGAGGGTATGTGATGTAAAGCTGGTCGCGGGCGCGGGTGAGGGCGACGTACCAGAGGCGGCGCTCTTCGTCTTCGCCTTCCGTATCGCGCAGGGAGCGCGGCGAGGGGAACTTGCCGTCCGCGGCCCAGACGATGAAGACCGCGCGCCATTCGAGTCCCTTGGCCTGGTGGACGGAGGTGAGCGTGAGAGTCTCGTCCTCGTCGCCGCCTTCGACCACATCCTCGGCGGTCAACGCCTGCGCCGAGCCGTAGCGCTCGGTCGAGAGCAGGGCGAGTTCGGAGAGGAACTCTTCCGCCGAAGAGTAGCGCGCGCTGTAGTGCGCGAGCTGGCGCAGGTCTTCGAGACGGGCTTCGGCGTTCTCGTAATTGCTCTCAAGATAATCTTCGTAGCCGCGCGCGAGTATGGTCTCGATCTGACGCGCCGGGGCGGTTCGCACTTCGTCGCGCACCAACTCTTCCAGGAGCGCGCGAAACTCCGCCCAGCCCGCGCCGCGCTTCGCCGCAGCCGCGTCTGCGTCGCCGCGAAGCACCAAGGCGAGCGGGTCGGGCGCGAAACCAATTCTCTCCCAGACGCGATTGGCGATGGCGGAGCCGACGTTCGGGATGAGTCGGAGCACGCGCTTCCAGGCGAGTTCGTCGCGCGGGTTCGTGACGAGACGGAGGTAGGAGACCACGTCCTTGATGTGCGCCTGCTCGAAGAAGCGGACGCCGGAGCGGACGCGGTACGGGATGCCGCGGCGCGTCAGTTCGAGTTGAAGTTCGAGCGAGTGGTAGTGCGAGCGATAGAGTACCGCCGTCTCGCTCAAATTAATTCCCTCGTCGCGTAACTCAAGGATGCGCGAGGCGACGAAGGCCGCCTGCTGGTCTGCGTCGCGGCAGGGCACGAGCGCGGGACTCAAGCCGAGCGAAGGCCGCGCGGCGCGAAGTGTTTTGGGGAACTGCCTTCGGTTTGACGCAATCGAGACGTTCGCGACGGCGAGGATTTCGGGAGTCGAGCGGTAGTTTGTTTCGAGACGGAAGACGCGCGCTTCGGGGTAGCGCTTCGGGAATTCGTAGATGCCTTCGACCGCCGCGCCGCGGAAGGCGAAGATGGATTGCGCGTCGTCGCCGACGACCATCACGTTTCTGTGCTTGACCGCGAGCAGGTCAACGATCTCCGACTGCAAACGGTTCGTGTCCTGGTACTCGTCAACCAGAACGTGCTCGAACTGCTCCTGATAAATTCGCGCGACCTCCTCGCGCTCTTCGAGCAGGCGCTTCCAATTCAGCAGCAGGTCGTCGTAGTCCATCACGTTCCGCTCGCACTTGCGCTCCATGTAGAGACGGTCAACGCGCGTGATCTGTTGCGTGAGCGGCTCGAAGTAAGGGTAGCGGCGCGGGACGACATCCGAGATCGGCGTGTCGGTGTTCGTCGCGAAGCTGATGATGTCCTGCAACACCTCCGCCTTCGGGAAGCGTCGCGCCTTCGTGTCTATGCCGGCTTCGTCAACGCAGACCGAGAGAAAGTCTTTCGCGTCCTCCGAGTCGAGAATCGAGAAGTTCGACGTGTAACCGATACTTTCGGCGTGGCGGCGCAAGCACAGGTTCGCGATGCGATGAAACGTCCCGCCCCAGACGCGGCGCGCGGCGTCCGTACTGCCGCCCGTCAACTGCTCGACTCTGCGGAGCATCTCGCGCGCGGCGCGGTTCGTGAACGTCGCGAGACAGATGCGCGCGGGCGCGACTCCGTGCTCGACCAGATAAGCGACGCGGTACGTGATTGCACGAGTCTTCCCACTGCCCGCGCCCGCGATGACGAGGGCCGCGCCTGCGGGAGCAGTCGCCACTGCGAACTGCTCCTCATTCAACTCGTCGCGGTAGCGCGCGAGTCTGTCTGGAAGCCCAGACCCGGCGGGCCGCTTGATGACGTAACGCTTCATGCCAGCGACGGCTTATAGCACGCCGCGGCGGTCGGACAAAACGGCGCGGAGGGCGCGGGGCGCTGTGCTATCATTCCGCCACGACAACGGGAAGGGTCAAAAGCTTTACGGGGGCGCACGCCATGTCAGTTCAAGTAGAAAAACGCACTTTCACTGTCGCCGAGTACGAGCGCATGGGCGAGGCCGGAATCCTTTCGGAGGACGACCGCGTCGAACTCGTCGAAGGGGAGATCATAAATATGTCACCAATCGGCGAGCGCCACGCCGCGTGTGTGGACGCTTTGGCAGAGCTTTTGAGGGAGTTGCTCGGTCGCACCGTCAACATTCGCGTTCAAAACCCTATCTGGCTTGACGACTATTCAGAGCCGCAGCCCGACATCGCCATCCTCAAACGGCGCGAGGATTTTTACAGGCACGCCCACCCACGACCCGAAGACGTGCTGCTCTTGATCGAAGTCTCCGACAGCACGCTCGAATACGACCGTCAGATCAAGCTGCCGCTCTACGCCCGCGCGGGCGTGCCTGAAGTTTGGATAATCAATCTCGTCGAGGAAGTTATCGAGACCCACTCTCAGCCGTCGGGCGACGCGTACCAAACCGCGGGGCGGTTCGCGCGCGGCGAGGTCGTGCAGTCGAGCGCCGTCGAAGCGCTCCGCGTCGAAGCCTCATTCGTTCTCGGATGAGCAATCGCGCGTGAGCTTGCGGGGCCGCAAACCGCAACAACTCCCCGCCGAAATTTCGCCCGTCCCTCAGCCGCTCGAACGCCGCACTCCGGCCCGCACCGCACACACAAGCCGCGCGCCGACCCGCCTTGACTTTCCTCGGACGCGGATTGTAGTCTCCGAAAACACTTCGACAAGTGGGGTTGGCGCTGACGCAATAGACGCCACACCAGACTCAACCGCACGTTTTCGCGTGCGCGTCGCCCCCGACACGGCAGGCATCTTTGTTAGTCTTATTCTACAAACCAAGATGGAACCGTTAGACGTGCCCTGCGTCCGGCGGTCGGGAGCGAACAGATGAACACCCCCAAGACCCCGCCGCGCCGGAAGAGTGCCCGTTCAATCAAAAGCATCGCCAACGTCCTGACCGCGCTCGCCGCGCTCTGCGCGCTCGCGTCCGCACTTCTCTACACGCAGACGCGCGCTGCCGGGACGACCTTCTACTCGCAGGGCAGCCTCCCGCCCGAAGTGTTGGCGAGTTGGAACACTCAGCGCAACGGGTCGGGAACGCCGCCGGCCAGCTTCACGAACGGCGACACCTTCGTCATCCAGAACACGCACAGCATGTCCACGGCCTCGCCGCTTGGGTGGACTGTCTCCGGCGCGGGCGCGACCGTCGAGATCGAGAGCGGCGGGACCCTGACGGCGAACGCAGTCGTCTCCGTCCCCAACTTCCAGATTGATAACGGCGGCGCTTACGTACACAACGCGGCGAGCGGCAGCGCCAACGGCTCGTCTGCCGACATCCCCGGCTCTGCTTCGAGGACGTTCGGCGCGAACGGCAGCGTGACCGTCAAGCAGTGGGCGAACGGCGGCACTTCTCCCGCCGCGCTCCCGAACGTCTCCTGGGGGAACCTGACGATTGACGTGGCGTCGCTCGGCGGCTCGTGGCAGCAGTCGGGGGCCGTCTCGGCGGTTCAGGGCAGCCTCGACGTGAAGACGACCGGCGGGTCTTCCAACGAATTCGTCCTGACCTCAGGCGGCGCGCTCTCGCTGAACGTCGGCGGAAACCTCACAATCGAGGGAGGGATTCTTGACCTCTCGAACGGGGCGGGCGCGACGACCCTCGACCTCGCCGGGAACTACTCGCAGACCGCGGGGACGCTGACCGACACAGGCTCAAGCGCCTCGACCTTCGACTTCAACGGCGGCGCGTCGCTCGTGACTTTCAACCAGTCCGGCGGCACGCTCAACGACGCGGAGATCAACTGGTCAATCGCCAGCGGCAAGACCGTGCAGTTCGGCGTCAACGCCAACAGCCTCAACTTCACCAACGCGGCCTCGCGCACCTTCACGATCAATCAGGGCGGCACGCTCCTCGACGCCGTCCAGATCAACAACAGCGGCGCGATGAACGTCAACGGCGAGTTCCGCCTGACCGACGGCGGCTTCGCCACCGGCAACGCCTTCACCTACGGCGCGAACGGAACACTCGGCTTCGTCTCCTCCGGCCCTTACGGCGTGGGCGACGACGCCTACTGGCCGACGACGAACGGCCCCGCGAACGTCACAGTCCTCGGCGGCGGCATCACGATGAACGTCGCGCGCACCGTCGGCGGCCTCTTTCAGTATTCCGCAGGCGTCTTCAACATGGGCAACCTCACTCTGAACGGCACGTCGCAGGTCAACACCGGCGGCTTCGCTGTGGGGTCGCCGACTTACGGCCCTTCATCGCTCCTCAAGTACAACATTGACAGCCCCTCGCCCGCCTACGGTCGCAACGGCGAATGGCTGCCCAACGTGACGAGCGGCGCGGGCTACCCGGCCAACGTCCAACTGAGCAACAACACCAACCTCGATCTCCCCGGCGGCTCGTCGAGCGCCTCCTTTCAGATGTCGGGCAGTCTCACGATTGACTCCGGCGCGACGTTGAACCTCAACGGCTCGCCCGCGATGACGCAGCCGCTCTCAGTCCTCGGAGACCTCAGTCTCGGCGGGACGCTCGCGCTCTCGTCCGCCACGGGCGGCGACTTCAGGCTCGGCGGCAACTGGACGCGCGCCGCCGCGGGCACGTTCACGCCCAACTCGCGCGCAGTCTTCTTCGACGGCGCGGGCGCGCAGACCGTCGCCGTCACAGGCGGAGGCACGCAGGCGTTCGATTTTCTCGTCGTTGACAAGTCTGCCGGCAGCCTCTCGCCTTCGAGCGCCGCGGGCAACGTGACGAGCCTGAGCGTCAACGCCACGAGCGGCAATGTGCTTCAACTAGTCAACGCGGGCGGCATTGACCTCAACGGTCAGACGCTCACGCTCTCCGGCGACGGCGGCAACCTCCTCGTCTCCGGCGGCGCGCGCACCGTCTCGTCCAGCTCCGGCACGGGCACGTTCGCCTTCAACGGCGCGAAGACCGTCACGTCCGCTTCGGGCGGCACACTCAGCTTCGCCGGTGCGGTCAACGTCAACGTCGGCGACGGCGTTGACTTCGGCGCGGGACTCTCGACCGTAAACGGCACGCTCAGCATCAAGTCGGGCGGCTTCGTCAACACGAACCCGCCCGCTTACGCCACAGGCTCGACGCTCGAATACGACAACGGCACGAGCTACAACTCTGCGGCGGAGTTCCCCTCCTCCGGCGTGCAAAACGTCAACCTCGCCAGCACCACGCAACTCAACCTCAACGGCGACAAGTCAATCGCGGGCACGTTCGCCCTCAACGACCGCACGCTCGCCCTCGGCGGCAACAAGCTCACGACCGCCGGCACGAACGCCGTCACCGTCGGCAGCGGCGGCAGCGTCACGCGCACGTCCGGCTACATCATCGGCACCGAGCAGAAGACCTTTGCCGGCCCCGCCAGCTTCACCTTCGACGTGGGCACGGCCAACGGCTACTCGCCGGTGGACGCGAACTCGACGACCGGCGCGGGCACGCTCTCCGTCAAGCCCACGCAGACGAAGCAGCCGAACGTCCCCGGCACGAACACGCTCTCGCGCTACTGGACTTTGACGGGCACAGGCTCGCTCACGACGAACCTGACTTTCCATTACCTCGCGGGCGACGTGGTCGGCACCGAAAGCAATTACAAAATTTTCAAGTACGCCGGCACGTTCACACAGTTCACGCCGACCGCGCTCGATACGACCAACCACTTCGCGACGCTGAACGGCGTCAGTTCCTTCTCCGACTGGACGCTCGGCGAGCCTTCGAGCCTGGCTCAGCCGCTGTCGGGGACGAAGACGGTCTGCGCTTCGGGCTGCGACTACACGAGCCTGACGGGCGCTGCTCCGGGCGGCGTCTTCGCCGACATCAACGCGAACGGGCTGTCCGGCAACCTCGTCGTCAGCATCGCGGGCGATCTGACGGAGAGCGGCACGAACGCTTTGAATCAATGGACTGAAACTCCGGCGGGCAGCAACTTCACCGTCACGATTCAGCCCGACTCGGCGACCCTCAGGACGATCTCCGGCAGCGTCGCGGGCGGCATGATTCGCCTGAGCGGCGCGAACCGCGTGACCTTCGACGGGCGATTCAATGGCGCGGGACGCTTCCTTCTCTTCCGCAACACCATCAACACGGGCGCGACCTTCACACTCGTCAACGACGCCTCGAACGACACCATCTGCAGTTGCTTCATCGAAGGCCGCGAGTCGAGCACCAGCGCGGGCGTCGTCTTCTTCAGCACGGGCGCGACCACCGGCAACGACAACGACACCATCGCCGACAACCAGATTCGCGACCTCAGCAACACCACGGGCGTGCCCGTCAACCTGATCTTCTCCGGCGGCTCGTCGCCCTCGGTCGCCAACTCGAACAACACCGTCTCGAACAACGAGATGTTCAACTTCACGAACCGCGGCGTCAACGTCTCCGGCATCAACGCCGGCACGAGCGACTCGTGGACGATCACCGGCAACAACGTCTATCAGACCGCGCCGCGTGGCGGCTCGCTCTTCGGCATCTCGGTCGGCGCGGCAGGCTCGAACACGATCACCGGCAACACCGTCCACGACCTGACGACCGGCGGCTTCATCGCGCGCGGCATCAACTTCGTGCCCACGGGTTCGGGCACGAGCGTCGTCTCGCAGAACCGCGTCTATGCCGTCGCAAGCACGTCCGACGACAGCGACACGGAAGGCATCGGCGTCTTCGCCAACGACACCTCGACCGTCACGGTCGTCAACAACATGGTGAGCATCATCCCGTCTGGGTCGAACGACCAAGAGATCGAGGGGCTGCTCGACCAGGGCGCTGGCGGTACGACCGTCAGCTTCTTCTACAACTCGGTCATCGTCGGCGGCACCGCTTCGGGCGCGAACAATCTGACGTGGGCCTGCCTGAAGAATTTCGACTCGGCGCACACCTCGCGCGACAACATCTTCTTCAACAGCCGCACGGGCGGCGGCTCGAACAACTTCGCCGCGGGCGACCGCAACGGGGGCGGCACGTTCTCGTCCGACTACAATCTCTTTGCCGGCACGGGCGCGACCGCCGCCGCCTTCTTCGACACCGGCACTGACGACCCCGACACGGGTGCCCCGACGCCCAACCCCGTCACCTTCTCTCAGTGGCAGACGGCGACCGGCGGCGACTCTCACTCGCGGGCCGGAAACCCCGACGCGACGTTCTCGACCTCGCTCTTCGTCAACCCGGCGACGGGCGACCTGCACGTCAACACCGGCGCGGGCACGCCGACGCTCGCGCTCGTCGCCAACGCCGGGACGCCCGTCGCGGGCGTCACGACCGACTTCGACAATGATGCGCGCAACGCCTCGACTCCCGACATCGGCGCGGACGAGTTCAACAGCCCGCTGGCGCTGACAGCCAACAACGCGCTGACTGTAACTTCGGGCGCGACCGGCACGATAGACAGCACGAAGCTACAGGCCGCGGAAGCGGGCGCCCCGCCACAACAGTTGACCTTCACCGTCCAAACCGCGCCCTCGCACGGCACGCTGTTCAATAACAGCGTGGCACTCACGAGCGGCGGCACGTTCACGCAAGCCGACATCAACAACAACCTCGTCACCTACGCCAACAGCGGCGACTCGGCCACCGCCGACAGCTTCGACTTCACCGCCTCGGACGGCGCGGGCGGCTCAATCGGCCTCACGACTTTCAACATCGACGTGACCACGCTGCCCACTCTTTCGATAGACGACGTGACGCAGGCCGAAGGCGATTCGGGCACGACCGCCTTCGTCTTCCACGTCACGAAGACGGGCGCGGGCGCGGCCTCGGTCAACTTCGACACCGCCGACGGCACGGCCACCGTCGCCGACAACGACTATCAGACGAACTCAGGCACGCTCAATTTCGCCTCCGGCGACACCGTGCAGACGATCACCGTACTCGTCAACGGCGACACCAGGCCGGAGTTGGACGAGACCTTCAGCGTCAACCTCACCGGCCAGACGGGCGCGACAGTCGCACGCGGCACCGGCACGGGCACGATCCAGAACAACGACGAGTCGGCCTCGGCGGGCCAACTCCTGATCAGCGAGTTCCGCCTGCGCGGCCCCGGCCCCGCCGTCCCGCCGACCCCCGCGAGCGTGAAGTCGAAGAGGAAGGCGCTCTCCTCGTCTTCGACAACTTCGTCATCCACCTCGTCGTCCTCGCCCACTTCGGGAGGCGCGGGCGCACAGACTTCCGCACCGACCGCGAAGACGACGAACGTTGACACCTCGGCTCAGGCCAACGATGAGTTCGTCGAACTCTACAACGCGACCGACTCGCCGCTCTTCGTGACGACGACTGACGGCTCGAAGGGCTGGGCCTTGGCCGCCTCCGACGGCGTCGTGCGCTTCGTCGTCCCCGCGGGCACGACGATTCCGGCGCGCGGCCACTTCCTCGGCGTCAACACGCTCGGCTACTCGCTCGGCTCGTACCCGGCGGGCGACGACGGCTCAAACGAGACGACCGCGACCGGCGACCCCGTGCTACTCGACGACGGCACGCCCGCTTCGGGCTACACGCTCGACATTCCCGACAACGCCGGCATCGCCGTCTTCCGCACGGCGACTCCGGCGAACTTCTCCGCGGCGACGAGGCTCGACGCGGCGGGTTCGACCGCCGAGGCGAACCCGCTCTACAAGGAGGGCGCGGGCTACCCGGCGCTCGCGCCCGCAGACATCTCGAAAAACCTTGAGGGGAGCTTCTACCGAAGCTTGTGTTCGTTCGTCTCCGGCGTGGGTTGCACGACGCCGGGCGTGCCGAAGAACACGGGCGACAACTCGGCGGACTTCCTCTTCGTGGACACGAAGGGGACGCCGACCGCCGCGGGGCAGCGGCTCGGCGCGCCGGGGCCGGAGGGCCTCTCAAGCCCCGTGCAGCGCAACTCATCGCTCGGCCTTGACCCGCTCGACCGCTCGGTCGCCAACTCGCTCGCGCCGAACCGCGTCCGCGATCCCAACGACACGTCCGACCCGAACACCAAGCAGTTCGGCACGCTCTCGATCCGCCGAAGGGTGACGAACAACACGGGTTCGCCCGTGACGCGGCTGCGCTTCCGTGTAGTTGAGGTGACGACCTTCCCGCCGCCCGGCGGCATCGCAGACCTGCGCGCGCTCACCTCGCCGGACGTGCCGGGCGTCTCGGTGGGCGACGCCGGGACGTGCGGCGGCCCGACGCCCTGCACGGTCACGGTCAAGGGCACGACGCTGGAGGAGCCGCCCGCGCAGTCGAGCACGACGGGCGGCACGGACGACGGCGGCGGGTTCAACTCCTCGCTGACGGTCGGCTCGGTGACGCTGGCGCAGCCGCTCCAGCCGGGCCAGTCGGTCAACGTCCAGTTCCTGCTCGGCGTCGAGCAGACGGGGACGTTCCGCTTCCTCGTCAACATCGAGGCGCTGCCGTAGAAGGACAAGAGGTCAGAGGCCAGAGGTTAGTTAACGTGCTTCTTAAGCCGCCCTGATTTGACACCGGGCCGCAGCCGAGAAGTTTTTACTGACCTCCGACCTCCGACCTCTCGTCTTTGCATTTGCCGGTGGCGGACGCTAGGATGTTCGCGCGGGACAACCCTCAAAAAATTCAACGCGGACGAGCGAGGTGAGCGAGATGAAATTTCCGGGCGGCATGAACCTGCAACAGATGATGAAGCAGGCGCAAGCGATGCAGGAGAAGATGGCGAAGGAGATGGAGGAGATGGTCGTTGACGCCACGGCGGGCGGCGGCGTCGTCACCGTCCAGATGCGAGGGACGAAGGAGGTCGAGTCAATCAAGATTGACCCCGAAGCCGTCAAGGACGGTGACGTGGAAATGCTCCAAGACCTCATCGTCGCCGCCGTCAACGAGGCGGGCCGAAAAGTTGACGAGGCCATGAAGTCCAAGCTCGGCGGCATGATCCCGCCCGGACTGCTTTGATTGCGGAATGCGGATTTCGGATTGCGGATTGGTGCAATGAACGCAGACGAGATGAAGCAACGTACGAGGCGCTTTGCGCTTCGGATCATTCGTCTGGTCGAGTCTCTGCCGCCATCCAGAACCGCCGACGTAATCGGCAAACAACTGTTACGCTGCGGCACGTCCGTTGGCGCAAATTACAGGGCGAGTGCAGGGCCAAGTCGCCCGCCGACTTCATAGCCAAGATGGGCATCGTCGAGGAAGAGGCCGACGAATCAATCTACTGGATAGAGTTGTTGATTGAGTCCGGCCTCGTAAAAAGGAGTCTCGTGGATGAGCTTCTCGATGAAGCAAATCAGATTGTCGCTATTGTCGTTTCTTCGATCAGAACCGCGCGCGGCAACAATAAATGATTGCTGTGCTGAATCCGCAATCCGAAATCCGCATTCCGCAATCGAAGTATGCTCGAATACTCCGAACCAGTAACCAAACTCATTGACGAGTTCAGGCGTCTGCCCGGCATCGGGCAGAAGACGGCGCAGCGGCTCGCCTTTCACGTGCTGCGGATGTCGGAGGCGGACGTGGAGCGTTTCGTCGGCGCGCTCGAAGAGGTGAAGCGTAGGATCGTCTCCTGCTCGGTCTGCAACAACCTGACGGACGTTGACCCCTGCCGTTTCTGCGCCTCGACCTCGCGCGACCGCTCGATGATCTGCGTCGTCGAAGAGCCTTACAACCTCGTCGCCGTCGAGAAGACCCGAAGCTACAACGGCCTCTACCACGTGCTGCACGGGAGCCTTTCGCCGATCCGCGGCCTCGGCCCCGAAGACCTGCGGCTCGCGAACCTGCTGCCGCGACTGCGCCCCGAAAATAACGACGGCGTCGAAGTCCGCGAAGTCATCCTCGCCACCAACCCCAACACCGAAGGCGAAGCCACCGCCAGCTACATCAGCCGCCTCCTCAAGCCGCTCGGCGTCCGCGTCACGCGCATCGCGATGGGGATGCCCGTCGGCAGCGACCTCGAATACGTTGACGAGGTGACGATGGACAAGGCTCTCGCCAACCGGCACGAGATTTAATGAACAGTAAGCAGTGAGCGGTGAGCAGTTAAGAAGAATTCTTTTACTGCTCACTGCTCACCGCTCACTGCTTACTAAAAGCGAACGTGCTCTTCCTCCGCGCCCTTCTCGCACTCGGCGCAGGCGCCTGCGGAGTCGTACCACTTGGCGTCGAAGTTAACGAGCGAGAGGACGGGGATGGGGTCGGAGCCGGGAATCTCGATCTGGTCGGGCGAGGAGTTGAAGCGGACGATGACGCCGCAGCCGATGACGCGCGTGCCCAATTCACGGACGAGCGCGACCGTATCCTTGATGGCCTCGCCCGTGCGCGAGATGTCGTCAACGACGACCGCGGGGTTGACCTCGCCCGCGTTGACGTACTGCCGGAACATGCGCCTGCCGCCCTCGCGCTCGGCCCAGTAAATCTGATCCGCGGCGAGCGCCTCGCGCACGGCGAAGGCGACGGGGATGCCGCCCGGACTCGGCGAGATGATCGAGATTTTCGGGAGCGAGCTGGAAATTTCTTTTTCGAGCCGGAGCTTGCGCGAGAGCGCGACCGCGAGCACACGCGCCGTGTCGTAGTAGCGGAAGGCGAGCGGCATCTGGAAGTAGTGCGGCGTGTGCTGCCCCGAAGGATAGACGAAGTGCCCCTCGCGGTACGCGCCCGTCCGCTTCAGAATGTTCATCACCTCGTCCTGCTCTGGTATGAGTCGCGGCATCATGGTCGGACGTTTCTCCTGTCGGTCAAAGAAGTAGGAAGTCAGGAGTCAGAAGTCAGGAGTCAGAACTTAAGAAGAGAGTCGGAGCGCATGACTTCTGAATTCTGACTTCTGGGTTCTGACTTCTATTTGCCGCACAGCATATCACTACTCGCGCGCGTTTGCGCTATCGGAGTCGAGCGCGCGGGCGATGACGGCGCGCTGATCGCGGCTCAGGCCTTCGGGCAGACGGTCGCGCTCGAACCACGCGGCGCGCTCGATCTCGAAGTTCTTCTCAAGGCCGCCGAGCGCGGTGGAGTTCATCGAGCAGCGGAAGACGACCTCGACCTGACGGACGTTCCGAAGCGTTCTGACGAAGGCGAGTTCGACGCTCGCGAGTTCGAGTCCCGTCTCCTCGCGCAGCTCGCGCCGGACGGCCTCTTCGGGCTGCTCGCCGCCCGTGAGGAAGCCGCCGGGAATTCCCCACCCGCTCCCTTTCCTCATCGTGTGCTTGAGCAGCAGCACGCGCCCGCGCTCGTCGCGGACGACAGCGCCCGCCGTCACCGCGAACCGCGGCTGCGTCAGCCACACGCCCGCGCGCCGCACAAAGAGCGGCGACGAGCGCCACAAACCCGCAAGCAATCTCTTCAGCATTCCCGCAAGGATAGACGATGAATGAGAAATGATGAATGCGGAGTGATGAATGATGAATTGAAAGCGGGTTCTTAATTCATCACTCATCATTCCTCATTCATCATTTCTTTCTGTTGACCTCCACACGTCTTGAACGTAAGATTCAAACGGTTCTGCAAAAGCTTGCGCGCGTCCGACCCGGAGCGCGACCGTCGAATCCGAACTCAAAATTATGTCGAGCGAAGCGAACACAAGCGCCGATGTCGCCAGGCAAGCGCCGACCGAGCAGCAGGAGTCAAAGCCCGGAGTGCCCAAACGTTTCTTGCCGGGGCAGACCGTCTGCAACGAGAAGAACGAGAAGGGCAAGCTCTGCAACGGCCACCTCAAACAACTCAACACGCAGCACCCTTCGGAAGTCTTCCTGCGCGGCGACGACGTGCTCCACCGCTGCCAGGCGTGCGGCGCGCTCTACATGGGGCCGCCGATGGGCCACGTCCGCGACCCGCGAAAGCAGAGCCGTTACGTCGAGCGCGACCTCGCGGCGATACTTCAGGCCGCGGGCGGCACGCTCCCCGCATACGAGTACCCGACTCCGAGTTGGCGCGGCGAGCCGCAGCCCCGACGCCAGCCGACGAGCAGCGGGACGGCGAAGCGGATCGCGGAGACCGCGGCGGCAAAGCCGGCGACGGCTCACGCGGTTGACTCGTCCGCTTCCGCCGACGCGCACCGCCCCGCCGCCGAAGCACAGGCCGCGACGGGCCAAGCGTCGGCTGCGCCCATGAGTCCGACCGCCGCGACCGCTTCGCCGGCAGCGGGGGCCGAGACCGTCTCAGACCTCGCGACGGAAGCCTCGACCGAGAAGACTCCCGGCGCGCCCAAAGACGAGAGGCCGAAGACAGCCGAAGCCGCCGCGCCCGTCGAGTCGAAGGAAGCGTCCGCGCCGGTCGAGGCCAAGCCGAAGGCGAAGAAGGGCGCGGGCGGATTCAAGATTCCCCCCGAGCTTCAGCCCAAACCCGGCGAGACGACGGAAGAGAAGATCGCGCGCCTCAAGCTCATCAACGAAGCCGCCAAGCGCGCCGCGGGCAAGCTCTAGCTAACGAGGGCTTGAGTCAAAACCAATAACTTCCGGTGTGAACTCTCAGCCCCGTCGGGGGCGTAAGAGTCTAGCCCGCGGCGCGAGCCGTGGGGGGACGAGGCCAAACAAAATTGGGAAGCCCCGGAGGGGCGTAAGAATTTCGAGAGGCATCCATCTCAAGCTGGAAATTCTTTCGCCCTCCGGGGCTTCGATTGTTTTTATGCCTGCCATCATCCCGCGGACGGACGCCGCGGGCTACACTCTTACGCCGACGGAATCGGCTTCATTCGTCTTCACCCTGTCTTTCGCACTAACGTCGAGCGACTTCCGCCTTGATTTTGTCTGCTCACCGTCGTGTGCTTAAATGCCATCTTATCTCAGAGGTGATTCATGCGACACGAAAACACGCTCGACCCGCGGCGGACTGCGCTCGCCGTCATTGACGTGCAGGAGTCCTTCCGCCCGCACATCCCCGACTTCTCGGAACTCGCCGCGCGCGTCGCGCTCGTCACCCGCGCCGCGCAACTGCTCGGCGTCCCCGTCGTCGTCACCGAGCAGTACCCGAAGGGACTGGGCCACACCGCCGGCGAGATTCGCGCCGTCCTCCCCGAAAACTTCGAGGCCGTGGAGAAGATCGCCTTCAGCTCCTGCGGCGCGCAGGAGTTCGTCGCGCGTCTCGAACAGGCGGGCGCGCGTCAAGTGTTGCTCTGCGGCATCGAGGCGCACGTCTGCGTCAACCAGACGGCGCACGACCTCCTCGCCCGCGGCTACCAGGTTCATCTGCTGACCGACTGCATCTCCTCGCGCGCCGAGCAGAACAGACGCGTCGGCATTGAGAAGATGCGTCAGTCCGGCGCGCTCCCCTCCTCGACCGAGATGGCGCTCTTTGAACTCATGCGCGACGCGCGTCACGAGCAGTTCAAGGCGATTCAGAAACTAATCAAGTGATGAGTGGTGGGTGATGGGTAACGAGTGCAAGGCTCTTACTCATCACCCATCACTCATCACTCATCACTTCTATGGACTTACTCTCGACACTCAACGAACGGCAGCGCGAGGCCGTCCTCGCGACCGAAGGGCCGCTGCTGATACTCGCGGGCGCAGGCTCCGGCAAGACGCGCGTCATCACGGTTCGCATCGCCTACCTCATCTCCGAGCGGCACGTCCCGCCGCACAACATCCTCGCCGTCACCTTCACGAACAAGGCCGCGCAGGAGATGCGCGAGCGCGTGACGCGGCTCCTCGGCGGGCAAAAGTTGGAAAGCGCGCCGCTCGTCTCGACCTTTCACTCCCTGTGCGTGCGGATGCTTCGGCGCGACATCGAGAAACTCGAAGAGGGCTACACGCGCGCCTTCACCATCTACGATCAGGACGACTCGGTGCGCGTCGTCAAGTCGTGCGTCAAAGACCTCGGCTACGACGACCAAAGGCTCGGCGCGCGGCAGGTGCAATCGGCGATCAGCCACGCGAAGAACTCCGGCCTCGACGCCGACTCCTTCGCCGCCCGCGTCGAGTCGCACGACGAGAAGCGCGCCGCCATCGCCCGCGTCTTCCGCCTCTACGAAGAGCGGCTCGTCAACAACAACGCCCTCGACTTCGACGACCTGCTCATCAAGGCCGTCCGCCTTCTGCGGAAGCGCGAGGACGTGCGCGCCCATTACAACGAGCGCTTCCGCTACATCCTCGTTGACGAGTACCAGGACACGAACGCACTCCAGTTCGCCCTCATCAATTTTCTGACGCAGAAGCAGCAGAACATCTGCGTCGTCGGCGACGATTCCCAATCAATCTACGGTTGGCGCGGAGCAGACATCACCAACATTCTCAGCTTCGAGCAGCACTACCCGAACGCCAAGATCATTCGCCTGGAACAGAACTACCGCTCGACTCAGAACATCCTCAACGCCGCCGACGCGGTCATCAAACACAACGTCGCGCGCAAAGATAAAACATTGTGGACGGCGAACCCCGCCGGCTCGCCGATCCGCTACTACCAGGCGCTCGACGCCGAGACCGAGGCGCGCTTCGTCGCGGCGAAGATCGAGGAGCACCGCCGCGCTGACCCGAAGACGCGCGCCGCCATCCTCTACCGAACCAACGCGCAGTCGCGCCTCTTTGAAGAGGCGATGCGCCGCGCCGGAATCCCTTACAACATCGTCGGCGGCTTCTCCTTCTACGAGCGCGCAGAAGTGCGCGACATCGTCTCGTATCTGAAGCTCGCCCTGAACCCGCACGACTCGGTCGCGCTGCTGCGCGTCGTCAACACCCCGCCGCGGGGCCTGGGAAAGCAGACGCTCGACGAACTCGACCGCCGCGCGAAGGACTACGGCGTCTCGCTCTGGGAGACCATCGGCATCGTCACGAACGACCCCGCGGGCTTCAACCCGCGCGCCGTCGCCGCGCTCAAAAAATTTCAGGCGGTCGTCGCCGGACTCGTCGAGCGCGCGCAAAAAGAGTCCGCGTCCGAAGTCGTCAAGGCCGCGATACTCGACACCGGCTACGCCGACGCGCTCAAGGCCGAGAACACGGAAGAGGCCGAAGGCCGTTTGGAGAACTTGCAGGAACTCGTCAACGCCGCCGTTGACTACGACGCCGAAGAGGGCGCTGGCCTGCGCGACTTCATTGACGCCGCCGCGCTCGTCTCCGACACGGACCAGTATCGCGGCGACGCGCCCGTCACGTTGATGACGATGCACTCGGCGAAAGGTCTTGAGTTCCCAGTCGTCTTCATCGTCGGCATGGAGGACGGGCTGTTCCCGCACTCGCGCTCGGCCACCGACCCGCAGGAACTCGAAGAAGAACGACGGCTCGCCTACGTCGCCATCACGCGCGCCGAAAAGTTTTTGTACGTCTCGCACGCGATGCGCCGGAGAGTTTACGGCGAGGAACTGGCGTCGGAGCCTTCGCAGTTTTTGAACGAGATGCCGTTGGAGTTGATGGAAGACCTCTCGCGCGGCGCTTCGTGGCTCTCGTTCGCGCGCAGCTCTTCGGCGATGGAGTCGCGTCAGGTCGCGCGCGCACTCCGCGGCGAGGCCCAGAAGCCGCAGCGCTCCTACGGCGGCAAGACCTACGACAGCGTTGACTCAATCGCCGAGTTCTTCCGCCAGCGCGGCGACCAGATCAACCGCAACGCCGCAGCCGCGAAGCAGTCGCAGCGGCCCGGCTCCCAGAACCAGCCGCCGAACACTCAGCGGCAGACGTCGCCCGCGCGCCCCTCGACGCCGTCGCGCGGGAGCGGCGCATCTTCGTCCGCATCTTCGGACGCGGGCTTCACGCCCGGCATGCACGTCAAACACCCGAAGTACGGTCGCGGCCTCGTCCTGCGCCGCGAAGGCGTCGGCGATTCCGCCAAGCTCCTGGTGAGCTTCCCCGGCTTCGGCCAGAAGAAGCTCGTCGAGAAGTACGCGGGGCTTGAGAAAGCGTGAAGGAGATTTCGGAATGCGGATTTCGGATTGCGGATTGTTAAGAAGCACGCTTCTCGTCGTCGCTGCTTGAGGTCAGATGCGGTGGGATGAATCGAAGACAGCGCGGCCCTCACCTTTCTTCAATCCGCATTCCGCAATCCCAAATCCGCAATCGTTATGACGAACGACGAGATCGCGCGGAGGTTCGAGCGTCTGGCGCTGCTGTTGGAGATTCGCGGCGAGGACAAGTTCCGCGTGCGGTCTTACCGGAACGCCGCCGAGATGATCGAGACGTGGCCGACGCAGGTCGAGAGAATCGCACGAGAAGAAGGCGACAAAGGGTTGCAGGCGATTCCGGGCGTGGGCAAGGCCATCAGCGCGAAGATCGTCGAGCTGGTCGAGCGCGGGACGTTCGACGCCTGGGAGCGCCTGACGGCGGAGACTCCGGCGACGGTGCTCGACCTGCTCGACGTTGACGGCGTCGGCATCAGGACGGCGAGCACGCTCTACCAGCAGTTCAAAATCTCTTCCGTCGAAGACCTCCGGCAGTTCGTCGAGGGCGGCGGGCTTGAGCTGGTTGACGGCGTCGGCGAGAAGAGCGCCGAGCGCATCCGCCGCGGCCTCGCGCGTTGAAGCGTAAGACGGCGAACTCAAAATCATCCGGCCCGAAAGCGTCAGCCGAAAGAATTCATCCTCCTAAAATCGCCAGCCTATCCCCGCGCTCACCTGAAGGTTGTGTCTCGTATCCGGCGCGATTCGGATGATGTTGTGCGAGAGAAACTCGCCCGGCTCCTGCCGGTCGCCGTAGCGGATGATGGTGTCGCCGATGTCGAAGCGCGTCACGACTCGGCGCGAAGGATAGAGTTCGACGACCCCGCCCGCGTCCGTCGAGAAGTAGGTCTTGCGCTTGTTCCGAAAGTCGCCGATGGTGAACTGCTGCGTGATGTTGGGCGGGATAATGACGAAGCTGACGACGTGCGTGCCGACGAGCTGCGTGACCTGACTGAAGGTGACGAATCCGGGCCGCGCCTTCGCGAAGACGCCGACCCTCCGCCATCGCTTGCCGACCTTCGCGCCGAACTGCGCCTGCGAAGGGTAGCCGCCCGAAGTGCCGTTCGGAAAACTTCGGCGCGGGAAAAAGTTCCCCTCAGCTTCGAGGCCGACGTGCGAGTTGAGGTTGTAGGTGAAGCGCCCGCCGAAGCCCGGCTCCGGGTTGACGGGGTTCTCGAACGAGATGATAGGCTCCCCGGTGGAGACGAACGGCGGCGGGTTGAAGACGAGCGTGGTGAACTGTATGCCGACCTCGAAGCGCGGCACGCCTGCGCCGCCCGACGACGGGTGCGCCGCCGCCGTGCCGCCCTTGTCCGCGCCGCCGAAGCGGTAGCCGACGCCCGCCGTGAACTGGAAGTCGTGCTTCGTCACGGCGGGGTCTTTGACGAGAGGCAGGATGGAGATTCCGGGCGGGACAATGACTTCCGTTGTGCCGAAGTCGTTGCGCTCGCGGTAGCGGATGATCGTGTCTCCGATGTCGAAGCGCGTGACGACGTGGCGCGAGGGGTAGAACTCCAGCACGCCGCCAACGTCCAAAGAGGGATGCGTCTTGCGCTCGATGCCGAAGACTACGTCGGGCACGGAGACGCCGCCTTCGGTAAAAGACGACCGGGTGAGCTTCTCTGTCTCGCCGAAGCTGACGAAGCCCGGTCGAGCCTTGGCGAAGAGGCCGAAGCGTTTGAAGCGCTTGCCGACCTTCACGCCGAACTGGCCCTGGAATGCGCGCCCGCCCGCCGAGACCGTCTCGGCTATCGTGTTCGGGAAGAAGTTGCCCTCGGCCTCGAAGGCGACGTGCGGGTTGAGGTTGAAGGTGAAGCGCCCGCCGAAGCCGACGCTGTGCTCCGTCCCGCCGCCGGCTTCGGGGTAGTTGACCGAGAGCGAAGAGTGTTGCGCGCCGATCTCGAACTTCGGCGGGTCGCTCTCCTGCGCGCGCGACGACGCGGCGGAGAGCAAGACGATTGCGGTTGCGATGATGAGGCAGAGTCCTGTGGGCCTTTTCATGATGGCCGTCTCCGTATTGTGTTTATGATCCGCCATAGCGGGCGCGGGGCGCGGCGGGCGTGTCCGCGTCCGGGAGCGTGCCGTTCGCACCGCCGTTGTGATCCGGTGGCCGTTTAGCAAGTGTTCGACTTGTTCCTGATGGCGACGGGCGGGTTCGAGGACAGGGACTTCATGGGGCTTTCTCCTTCGGACTGAGGTTCGGAAAGGCCGAGCGCTTGACCGGCGCAGTATAACCGCGCGCCGGACGGAGACAAGAGAATTTTACGCGCGTGCCGGGCGGCTACTTCACTTCCCTCTCGCGCTTGACGATGAGGAGCGTGATGTCGTCAACGGCGGGCGTGCCTTGCGCGAAGGCCGACAGGGCCGCCTCGATCTTGTCGCGGATGGCCGCCGCCGAGCGCTCGATGTTCTGCGCGACGACTTCCTGAAGTCTTTCGGTGCCGAACTCCTCGCCCTTCGGGTTCGTCTGCTCGGTGACGCCGTCGGAGTAGGAGACCAGAACGTCGCCGGGCTGGAGCTGCGTGCGCCCCTCGCGGTAGTCGAAGTGCGGCATGATGCCGAGCGGCACGCCGCCCGAACCCAACTGCTCCATCGTGCCCGCGGCGTGCGCGATGAGCGGCGGGTTGTGGCCCGCGTTGATGAAGGCGAGCGATCCCGTCAAGGGGTCGAGTTCGGCGTAGAAGAGCGTGACGAAGCGGTTGGCCGGCGTGTTGTCGGCGAGGTAGTTGTTGACCGCGCCGACGGTCTCCGTGATGGGCCGGCACGAGGCGACCTGCGCGTGCACCGCCGCGTGCAACGAAGACATGAGGAGCGCGGCGCTCGTCCCCTTGCCCGACACGTCGCCGAGCGCGACGACGAGTCGTCCGTCGGGGCAGAGGATGAAGTCGTAGTAGTCGCCGCCGATCTGGTACGAGGGGAAGCTGATGCCCTGAAGCTCGAAGCCCGCGACGGCGGGCGGCGCGGTCGGCTGGAAGCGCTGCTGAATCTCGCGCGCGAGTTGCAGCTCGCGCTCGAAGCGCTCCTGCGCCAAGTGTTCTTCTAACAGGCGCGTGTTCTCGACGCGGATGGCCGCGACCGAGCCGAGCGTCGTCAAAACTTTCAGGTGGTCTTCCGTGAAGCTCGAAGTCGCGAACGGCGAGTCGGCGTAGATCATCCCGAAGATGCGCTCGCCGACTCCGAGCGGGACGGCGAGCACCGAGCGGATGCCCTGAAACGTCACGGTGCTGGAGCGGAAGCGCGGGTCGTGCTGCGCGTCCGAAGTCAGCACCGAGCGCCCTTGCCCGACGACCTCCTCGATGATCGTGCGGCTGACGCGAACCTCGCCCACGTCCCTTTGCCGGTCGTGCATCTCGGCGGCGCGCACGCGCAGCTCGCCCTTGTCGTCGTCGCGGAGCATGATGATGCAGCGCTCGGCGGGCACGGCGTCGAAGACGAGCCGCGCGACCTGACGGAGCGTCTCGTCGAGAGTCGCGGAGGCGAGCAGCGTCACGCCGACCTTCGAGATGAGCGCGAGCAGGTCGCCCTGATCCGCGGCGGCGGCGACGCCCGCGCGGCTCGACACGACGGTCGCGCTCTCCTCGCGGTTCGACGACTGTGTGCGCGCGCCCTCGATGGCTTCGAGGAGGCCCGATGTCGTGTGCTGCGCCGAGTCGAAGGCGATGGTGGCGGCGGGCAGCGGCGCGTCGTCAATCGTCGTCGGGGCGATCCCTCCGTTCGAGTCCCCGTCGCTGAAGACGATCTCGGTCTCGCCGATCTGGATGCGACCGCCGTGCGAGAGCGCGACGACGTTGTCGAGCTTCGAGCCGTTGTAGTAAGTGCCGTTGGCGGAGCCGAGGTCTTGCAGGAGGTACTGGTCGCCCTCGCGCCGCACCTCGGCGTGGACGCGCGAGGCGAACGGGTCGGGCACGCAAACGTCGTTGCGCGCCGAGCGCCCGATGGTGATTCGCAGGCGGCCCAGTTGCAGGTTTTCGGTGGCGCGGTCGGGGTAGTTGACGATTAACTCAGGCATGGCAGTTCAAAAGCAGCGACGAGTGACGAGTGACGAGGCGGAAGCCGAATTCTAACTTGTCACTCGTCACTTGTCACTCGTCATCGTCCTCGTTCTCACTGCCGCCGCAGGCGGTCGAACTCTCTGCCGAGTTCCTGCTCGTAGCGGCGCGACTCGGCGGCGTGCTGCCCGCCGGGGCGCTGCGCGAGTTGGAAGTAGCGCAGGGCGGCTCCGAGCGCGGCGCGGTTCAGGCTGTGGATGTCTTTGCCCTCGACGTAAGAGAGGCCGAGGTAGTAGTTCGCGTCAACGTTGCCGCCGCTGGCCGCGGCCTGAAACTCCTGGAAGGCGGCGGCGCGGTTCGACGACCAGAGTTCGACGCCGCGCTGGTAGTGTTCGGACGGAGTCGAGGCGGGCGCTCGCGCGGGCGTCGGGGTCGGGGTGGCGCGCGGCGCTGGCGTCGGCGTCGGCGCGGGGGTCGGCTGCGAGACGGGCTGGTTGATTGACGCGGTCTCGTCCTCGCGCGGCGTCGGCTCGGGCTGCTCGCCGGGGCGTTGCGTCTGCGCGGCCTGCGCGAGTTCGGCGAGGCGCTGGCGCGCGGTCGAGGCCACGTCTTCGGACGGCGACGCGGCGAGGCGTTGATAGACGGCGCGCGCCTCGTCGGCGCGGCCCGAAAGCCGGAGCGCGTCGGCGTAGGAGAGAAGGTCGCTCGGCTCCGCCGTGTCGCCGACGAGCGAGACGAGGCGGCGGTAAGAGTCCGCCGCGTCGCGGTAGAGTCCCTCGGCGAACTGCGCGGTGGCGAGCTGCCGCCACGCGGTGAAGTCGTCGGGGGCGTTGCGCGTGACGGCCTTGAACTCTTCGATGGCGTCGCGGCGCGCGCCAGAGGCGAGCAGCAGTTCGCCCAAGCGTCGGTGCGCGCGAGTGTTCGAGGGGTCGAGCGCGTTGGCTTCGCGCAGGCGGGCGACGGCCCCGTCCATGTCGCCCTGCGCGAGCAGCGCCTCGGCCTCCGCAAGCTTCTGGTCGAACTCGCTCGTCTCCGCCGAAGACGGCGACGCCGTCGGCACCGGGGTCGGGAGAGCGGCGAGCTGCGGCCTGCGCAAAAACTTGAAGGCGAGGAAGGCAGCCGCGACCGTGCAGGCGAGCGCGACGACGCACGCGGCGGCGACGACGTAAGGCCACTTGCGGCGCGACCCCGCGGCGACGGGCCGCGAGCCGCGGGCCGGCTGCGCCTGCTGCTGCGGACTGACGGAGCGTGCGTCTTGCTGCTGCCCGGCGAGTTGATACTCGCGCGTCGCGTGCGGCGCGGATTCGCGAGACGCCGCCTCGTCTTGCGCGTCGGAGTAGTCCGCTTGGTCGGGGCTTGGCGCGTGTTGGTCGGGGCTTGGGGCGTGCGCGTCCGGCTGCTCGGAGCTTACGGCGCGCGAGTCCGTCCGGTCGAAGGTCGTCGTCTCGCGCGTGACGGGCCGCGGGGTCGTCGCGGCGAAGTCCGAAGGGTCGGGCGCGTCGAGCGAGCGCGTGGGGCGCGGCACGTTGAGCGTCAAACCTTCTTCCGTGTCGCGCGAGTCCGCGACGTGCCCGGTCGGCGCGGCGCGGACGACGGTCGCTTCCGGGTCGCGCAGGAGCGTGTCGCCGTCTGACGGGTCGGACGTGTCGGGCGCGAGCGCGCCGGGGTTTAAGCTCGCGCGCTCGGCATTCAGGTTCGCGACCGTGGCGTTCGGGTCGCGGAGTCTCTGCTGGTCGGCCTCCAGCACCGATTGCAGAATCCGATCCATCTCGGCGCGGCTGACGCGCGAGGTCTTCGCCGAGTCGGACTCCTCGCCCGGCGCGAGTCCGTCGGTCGTGCGCGACGTTTCGGCGTCGAGCGGGACGGTCGCGGCCTGCGGGGAAACGTCGCCGGTGTCGTCGCCCGCGACGCGCAGGGGGACGCCGCAGCGCCGGCAGAAGCGCGCGCCCGGATAAATTTCCGCGCCGCAACTTGGACAGGACTTTTGCATCAGCCGCTCGAAATTTTCCGAAGTCTCACCGGCGAGGGTTTCTAGCGAAGGGGCGAGCGCGCGCCGCGGCTGCGGACGACGACCGTCCCGGCGACGAGGTCGTGCAGCGCGCGCCCGCGCGAGTTGAAGGCCGCGAGCAGGAAGCCGAGTCCGAGCGTCGCCGCCGTCAGCGCGTAGCCTACCGTGTGCCGGACGAGGGCGCGCGCGAAGCTCACCGGAGTGCCGTCGCTGTTGCGCTCGACGCGCAGCCCCGTGAGCCACTTGCCGAACGTGCGGCCCGTGAGTCCGGCGACGATGACGAAGTTCAGCACGGCGACGATGCCGACGGCGACGATGCCGCCCGTCAGCACGACGGAGCTGCCGCGCCCCGTGTCGCCGAACGTGCGCGCGAGCATCGTCGCGAACGCCAGCACGCCCGCCAGAAAGATGTAGTCAATCAGCAGCGCGCCGCAGCGCAGAGTGAACGGCGCGCCCGCGGGCGCGACGCCTGCGTCGTCGCGCCCGACGTATGCGCGCGCTCGCGCGTCTCGCGGCGGCGCGACGGGTCTGTCTTGTTCGAGTCGAAGGGACATAAAATCAGTGGTCAGGAGTCAGGAGTCAGGAGTCAGAATGGGAAGACGGTAGCCGTTTTACTTATTCTGACTCCTGACTCCTGACTTCATCCGATTAAAAAGTGCAGCGTCGTCTCGCCCAGGCGGAGGCGGTCGCCGTTGGCGAGCGGTCGCGGCTGGCGTGGGCCGAGGCGGACGGCGTCGTTGACGACCGTGCCGTTGACGCTCCCCAGGTCTTCGAGGAGAAAGGTGTCGCCCTCGCGCCAGATGCGCGCGTGGCGGCGCGAGATTTTCGTCTCCGGGTCGAAGCGCGAGAGGTCTATGTCGGGGAAGATGTTCGACTGCGGGTCGGTGCGGCCCACGAGGTTCATCTCCTTTTCGAGCGTGAACGTCGCCTCAAGCTCGGTCGTCCCCGCGACGACGAGCCGCGCGGTCGCGCGCGCCGCGCGCAGGCTCGCGCTCGCCGCCGCGATGGGCTGGCGCGCGCCGCAGTGCGGGCAGAAAACGTCTTCGGAAGAGATCGACTTGCCGCAGAAGCCGCAGAAGACGCGCTCGACCGCAATCGTGCTCACGCTCTGCGACTGCGGCCCGCGCACCGCGCCGTAAGTCACCGCGCCCGCGCGCAGGCGCTCGACGTGCTGCGCGAGCGTGTCGCGCATCTCGGCGGCGGAGCGGAAGCGCTTCTCCGGCTCGTACTCGACGGCGCGCATCAGAATCCACTCCATCTCGTTCGAGATGGCCGGGTTGATCTGTCGCGGCGTCGGGTTCTTCGTGAAGTCGAAGATGAGCAGCGGGTTGTCCTGCGGGTCTGCGCCCGTCGTCAGGTGAAACATCGTCGCGCCCAGAGAGTAGATGTCTGTGCGCGGCTCGGCCTTGCCGCTGAAGAGTTCGGGCGGCGCGTAGCCCATCGTGCCCACCGCCGTGACGCCCTTCTCCTGCGGCGCGACCCAGCGTGCGATGCCGAAGTCAATCAACATCACGCGACCGTTGTTGCCGTCAATCATCAGGTTCGCGGGCTTGAGGTCGCGGTAGATGATCGGCGGGCGCTGGTTGTGAAGGTATTCGAGAACGTCGGCGACCTGCGCGCCCCACTCGGCGACTTTTAATTCTTCGATGCGCCCGCCCGGGGCGTTACGCAGGCGCGCGAGGCAGTCGCCGCCGGAGATGTACTTCATGACGAGGTAGAAGCGCGAGGCCGTGTCGTCGTAGAAGTAGTCGTAGATGGTCGGGATCGAAGGGTGTTCGAGCGAGGCGAGGAGCATTGACTCGCGGCGGAAGTCGGCGACGGCCTTCTCCTGCTGCGACTCGTCGAGGTGCGTCTGCACCATCTCCTTGACGGCGCGCGGCGCGTCGCCCAGATTCTTGTCCTTCGCGTAATAGACCGCGCCCATGCCGCCGCCGCCGATTCTCTTGACGATCTCGTAGCGACCGTAGAGGAACGTGCCCGGTTCGAGTTGGCTCGTGGCGCGTGAGGCGCGGCGCGAGCCGCCCGTGCGCCCCGTGTAGTTGGACGCGCGCTCGGCGATGTCGCCCGTGTGCCGGCGGGCTTCCGGCTCGTCGGAAGTGTTTGCGCGCGCCTCGTCCTGACCGATTGCAGCGGACTCCCACGGCAGAGGCTTCGACTGGTCGCCCGCGGCTTCGCCCCGCTCTTCGAGAACCGTCGGCGAGTCGGAAGGGTTCACGGCGGCTTCGGACGAGTCAGCCACGTCGGAAGAAGAGGACGCGATGCCTGTTGAAGACGAGCCGAGGTCTGAAGACGAAGACGAAGCGAGGTCGGATGACGCGGCGAGGTCGGACGAAGGCGTCGGGAGGTTCGACGACGCGAGGTCGGACGACGGAGACTCGGCGGGGGCCACAGGCTCGTGCGCGCGCGCGGCGGCTGTCGCCTGTCCGCCGTGCGAGGACTCGATGAGCGTCGGCTGCAACTCCGCGCTGTACTCGTCGGCGTGGGCCGAGTCGTCGTGCGCGTCCGCCTGTTTCTCTTCAGCCGACTCGCCCGGCTCTCCGGCACGCGAAGAAGAAAGCTGCTGAGACGAAGACGGCGGCTCGCCCGCGGGCGCGACTTCGCCCTGCGCCGGCGCGTCGCCGCGCTGAAGCGCGATGCCGCAGTTGCCGCAGAAGCGATCCTCGTCCGCGACCTGCGCGCCGCAATCGAAACATGACGCCATTAATTCTCTGACCCGCCGAACACTCTACAACGTTTGCCCGCGCGACGCCTGCGCCCGACTGTGCCGGCGCGCGCGGACACGACACGACGCCGCTACTTGTCGAGCACGTGGAATTTCAGAAAAGTCTTCCCGACGATGACCTCGTCGCCGTCGCGCAAGGGCTGACGGTCGCCCGGTAGCAGGCGGCGACCGCGGTTGACGAAAGTCCCGTTGGTCGAACCCAGGTCTTCGATGTAATACTGCCCGCCGCGGTGCGTGATCCTCGCGTGGCGGCGCGAAACTTTCGCCTCGGGGTCGTCCGAGTCGAGGTCAACGTCCGGGAAGATGCCGCCGTCGGCGTCCCAGCGACCGATGTGCGACTCGTCGTCCGAGAGCGGGAACTCTTTGCCGACCGAGCGCCCGCGGTGGATGACGAGCTTCGCGTGCGGCGCGACTCCCGAAGCCGCGCGCCGCGGCGAAGACTCTTCCGGCTCGCGCTTGCGCGACTGTCCGCCGACCGAGGTTCGCGCGGGCGAAGGTATCGGACTCGACTTCGCGCCTGCGGGCACTTCCGCAGGCTCTTGCACGACTTCGCTCCGCGTCTCCGGCGCGACGACCTTCTCCGCGGCGGACGTGTTTCGGTTGTCGTTGCCGTCGGAGGCGCGGCGTTTGCCGCCCGAAGGCGTGGCGGGCAGAATCGCCCCGCACTCGTCGCAGAACTGCGAGCCTTCGATGTTCTCCGTCTGGCACCTTTCGCAGGTGATCATGTCTGCGTCCTTGCAGTTGTGACAGGCTGTGCGGGCTTGTACGCGCCCCGGAGATTCCCTCGCCGCCGCCCCGACGCCACCCGCGGGAGGCACGCCGAAGCGTCGGAGTTTCATTGTACCGCGAAACGCGAAGCGCGCCAACAGCATCAAAGATAGCCGTCGGCAGTCAGCGCTCAGCTTACCTCTGGGTGACGACGGCCCCTAGTTAAGCCGACATCAACTCGGGGCGGATCGGGTCGGCTGAACGCTGAGCGCTGACCGCTTTCTCACAACGTTTTGTGAAACAGTTCCGCCGTTTCGCACGTAGAAGAGTTGCCGGCGGCGGGAGAGGTCTTGCAGCGACTTTGATTTAGCGCCGGTCTTGTGCGAACCTTTCGAGTTACGTCCCGACCGAAATTTTCAACAACAGTTTTCGAGAAGAGGAAATAAAACCCACATGGCTGTCAGCCGGAAGAAGAAGATCATCATCGCGGTCGCCGCGGTCGCCGTCCTCGCCGTCATCGTCGTCATCAGCATTTTCGCCCGCGGCAAGGACGAGCCGGAAGTGACCACCGTCAAGGTCGAGACGCGGCCCGAACTCAAGTCCACGGTCACGGCCTCCGGCGAGGTGCGACCCATCCGCTACGTCAACCTGACGAGCGAGGTGCAGGGGCGCATCGTCGAGATCAACGTCAACCCCGGCGACCACGTTACGGTGGGCCAGCCGCTCGTGCGCGTTGACCCGACGCAGCTCGAATCCTCCGCCGAAGCGCAGGCCGCGAGCGCGCAGGCCGCGCTCTCCGACGTGCAGAACGCGCGCTCCTCGGTCATCTCCGCGCAGACGAACGTTCAGCAGGCGCAGGCCGCCCTCGTCGCCAGCGAGGCGCAGCTCGCCGGGGCGCGTCAGGCCGTCAACACCGCGCAGACTTCCGTTGACCGCGCGCAGGTTGACCTCTCGACGGCGCAGCGCGAACTCAAGCGGACGACCGACCTGATCGAGTCGGGCGTCGCCTCGCGCTCCGAGTACGACGCGGCGGTTGACCGCCTGAAGACGGCGCAGGTCTCCCTGAACACGGCGAAGGCGCAGCTCGAATCGTCGAAGATCGCGGTCAAGGAGTCGGAGGCGCGCGTCAGCCAGCAGCGCAAGGCCGTCGAGTCGGCGCAGGCCGGCGTCGCGCAGGCGCAGAGCGGCGTCAAGTCGAGCGAGTCTCGCGCCAACCAGCAGCAGGCGCTTTTGCGCGGCCAGTCGTCGCAGCGCAGCAAGGCCGTCACGCTCTCGCCGCTGACCGGCGTCGTCGTTGACATCCCCGCGCGCGTCGGCCAGTTCGCCGTCGCCGGACTCTCAACCACGTCGCTGATGACCATCGCCGACATGACGACCATCAACGTCGAGGTCAACGTGGACGAGACCGAGATCGCGCAGGTCGAGGAGGGGCAGACCGCGAAGGTCAAGGTTGACGCGCTCGGCGACAAGGAACTCGACGGCGTCGTCACGCAGAAGAACCCGCTCGGCGTCGCCCGCTCCGACACGTCGGGCAGCGGCCTCGGCAACCGCGTCAACGTGCAGGAGGCCAAAGAGTTCAAAGTCGTCGTCGAGCTGAAGAACCTGAACGACGCCGACCGCAACGCGCTGAAGCCGAGCATGACCGCGACGGCCACCATCACGACCAAGACGAAACAGAACGTCGTGGCCGTGCCCTTGCAGGCCATCGTCGAGAAGTCGCCCAACCCGACGCCGACTCCCGGCGCCACGCCGCAGGGCGCGCAGCAGCCCGCCGCGACGCCCGTCGGCGAGAGGCCGAAGGAGATCAAGGGCGTTTACGTCCTGCAGGCCAACAACAAGGCGAAGTTCGTCCCCGTCGAGACCGGCATCACGGGCGAGTCCGACATCGAGATCACGAGCGGACTCCAGCCGGGCATGGAAGTCATCACCGGCCCGAGCCGCGTCCTCAGAACGCTCAAGGACAACGACTCGGTGAAGAAGCAGACGGCGAAGCCCGGCGCGTCGCCGGGCGAGGAGAAGAAATGAGCGAGGCCGCATTGATGGAGAGTCCCACCACCGTAGAACCGAACGCGCTCGAACACGGCGACCTGCTCGCGCACGACGCCGTCCCGGCTGCGCTCATCTCGATGCGCGACATCTGGAAGACCTACGAGATGGGCGACGAGCCTCTGCACGCCCTGCGCGGCGTCTCGTTCGACGTGCAGCGCGGCGAGTACGTCGCCATCATCGGCCCTTCGGGTTCGGGCAAGTCAACGCTGATGAACCTCATCGGCTGCCTCGACACGCCGACGCAGGGGCGCTACTGGATCAACGGCAAGCTCGTCTCCGAGATGGACGACGACGAACTCGCGCGCATCCGCAACAAGGAGATCGGCTTCGTCTTCCAGACTTTTAATTTGCTCGCGCGCGCGACCGCGCTGCACAACGTCGAGCTGCCTTTGATCTACGCGGGCATCTCCTCCGCCGACCGGCACGAGCGCGCGAAGTCCGCGCTCACGTCGGTCGAACTCGCAGACCGCATGATGCACCGCCCGAACGAGCTTTCGGGCGGGCAGCGGCAGCGCGTGGCGATTGCCCGCGCGCTCGTCAACCACCCCTCGCTGCTTCTGGCCGACGAGCCGACCGGCGCTCTCGACACGCACACCAGCGTCGAGATCATGAACCTCTTCGAGCGCCTGCACGCCGAAGGGAACACGATCATCGTCGTCACGCACGAGCCGGACATCGCGGCCCGCGCCCACCGCGTCATCTCGATCCGCGACGGGCAGATCGAGAAGGACGAGAAGATCAGGTAGCCGTTTCTCAAACGGTTCTTTTGAGGCGCGGCGACACGGGGTGTCCGCCGCGCCTCTCGTTTATCGGAAGGGCCGGCCACCACGCGCGCGCGATTCGCGCAGGCCGCGCGCCGACCGGCGAGTTAAAATCAACCTCCCTCGCGTCCGGGCCGACGGATGAGTTCGACGCTACTGACAGAGCCGACCGAAGACGAGCGGCGCGAGACGCGCCCGCCCGACCCCGTGCGCGCGCCGAAGCCTCGGACGCGGCGGGCGCTTCTGCCGCCGCTCTTCCACACGACTTGGGAGTCGCTCCGCATCGCGCTCGGCAGCCTTCGCGCGAACAAGCTGCGCACGGCGCTGACGCTCATCGGCGTGGTCGTCGGCGTCGCGGCGGTCATCGCCGTCGTCACGATCATCAAGGGCTTAGACCAGACGGTCGCCTCGACCTTCTCTTCGCAAGGCTCGACCGTCTTCACCGTCTCGAAGCGCCCCTCGGTCATCACCTCGCGCGAGGACTTCGTGCGCTTCAACCGGCGCAAGGACATGACCGAGGACGACGCGCTGGCAATCGCTCGGCTCTGCACGCTCTGCTGGCGCACCGGGATAGCCGCGAACGCCTCGGCGACGGTGAAGGCGGGCGACAAGTCTTCGGACAACGTCCGCATCCGCGGCGTCACGCTCTCGATGTTCGCCATCGAAGACACGGACATCTCGGCGGGACGGCAGTGGACTGAGGTCGAAGAGGCTTCGGGTCACGACGTGGCCGTCATCGGCCCCGACGTGGTTGACAACCTCTTCGACGGCGCGCCGGACGATCAGGTCATTGGCCGCCAGGTTCGCGTCGAGGGGCGCAGCTACGAGGTCGTCGGCGTCACCGTGCGGCTGGGAAAAATCTTCGGCTTCTCGCGCGACAACTTCGTGGAGATTCCCTACCCGACATTTAAAAAAGCCTTCGGTTCGCGCACGTCGCTCATCGCCTTCGCGCAGGTCACGGAAGACAGCCGGCTCGAAGCCGCCGAGGATCAGGCGCGCGCCGTCATGCGCAACCGGCGCGGCAAGTCTTTCGGCGACACGGACGACGGCTTCACGCTTGAGACGCAGGACGTTTTCATAGACCTCTACAAGAGCGCGACCGCGAACATCTACGTCGTCACCGTCGGCGTGGCCGCCATCTCGCTCGTCGTCGGCGGCATCGTCGTGATGAACATCATGCTCGTCAGCGTCACCGAGCGCACCCGCGAGATCGGCATCCGCAAGGCCGTCGGCGCGAGCCGCCGCGACATCCTCCTGCAATTCTTAATCGAGGCGGTCGTCATCACTTCAATCGGCGGCGTGATGGGCGTGCTCGCCGGTTTCGCGCTCGCCTTCGTGCTGGCGAAGGCGATGGGCTTCCCGCTCCTCTTCAGCGTCGCCTCCGCGATTTTAGGAGTCAGCGTCTCCTCCGCGGTCGGCATCGCCAGCGGCCTCTGGCCCGCGTGGAAGGCGTCGAAGCTCGACCCGATTGAAGCACTGCGCGCAGAATAGCCGAGTGCTGACTGCTGAACGCTGATAGCTTCTTATGACTTTCGACGACATCAAAGAGTCGGCGGCGATGGCCGTGGCGACGGTGAGGGCGAACAAGCTGCGTTCGTCGCTGACAATTCTCGGCGTCGCTATCGGCGTCGTGACGCTGACGTTCATGGTGTCGATCATTCAGGGCTTAAATAAAGCTTTCGCCGAGCAGATCGAGTCTTTAGGCTCGAACACGATCTTCGTCTCGAAGTTCGACCCGAGCTTCGGTCGCCCGCCGAACGACGAGGAGCTGCACCGCAAGGACATCACCCTCGAAGACTCCGAGGCCATCAGAGTCGAGGCCGCCAACGCCGTCGAGTCGGTCGCGCCCATCCGCCGCAAGATCGCCGCAGACCTCCGCCACGCCGACAAGGAGACCGACACGCCCATCCTGCTCGGCGTCACGCCCGAATACGAGTTCACGCTCTCGCAGTACGTCGGAGCGGGGCGCTTCGTCACCGAGAGCGACATCGCGGGCCGCGAGAACGTCGCGGTTCTCGCGCAGGACGTGGTGCGCGCGCTCTTTCCTTTTGAAGACCCGCTCGGCAAGGAGATCAAGATTGACGGGATACCCTTCCGCGTCGTCGGCGTGATGGAGCCGCTCGGAGACTTCTTCGGACAGTCGCGCGACAACTCCGTCTTCATCCCGCTCTCGGCCTTCGACAAATACTGGCTCGACATACAGCCGCCCGTCGTCGTCTTCTTCATCATCATCCGCCCGCACACCCGCGCCGACGTGCAGCCCGCGACCGACGAGATCACCGACATCCTCCGACGCCGAAGGCAAGTTCCCGCGGGCGCTAAAAACAACTTCGGCGTCTCGTCGCAGGACTCGCTGCTAGACTTCTACAACCAACTGACGGGCGCGACGTGGCTCGTGCTGACGGCGATCTCCTTCGTCGCGCTGATGATCGGCGGCATCGGCGTGATGAACATCATGCTCGTCTCGGTGACCGAGCGCACCAAAGAGATCGGCGTCCGCAAGGCCGTCGGCGCGACGCGCGCGAACATCCTCTGGCAGTTTCTCGTCGAGGCCGTCGTGCTGACCGCGCTCGGCGGCGTCGCCGGACTCACGGTCGGCGAAGTCCTGAGCCTCCTGATGAACAGGTACTCGCCGCTCCCGGCCTTCGTGCCGCTGTGGGCGATGCTCGTCGGCATCGGGATTTCGGCGGGCGTCGGCATCGTCTTCGGCCTCTGGCCGGCGTGGAAGGCCGCGCGCCTCAACCCCATCGAAGCGCTCCGCTACGAATGAAGTAGTGACGAGTGATAAGTGAAGAGTAGCGAGTTAAGCATTAAAAGCTAAAAGCCAACAGCTAACAGCTTTCCGGCTCGTCGCTCGTCACTGCTTTCGTCCGGCGTAAAGATTCAGTAAAATCCTCGAAATTTCGCCGCCGGAAACGAACGCGAGGGCGGGGCTGTGCAACCAATACCCTGGCCCGTCCGTAGTACGCCGAGAAACATGAATTTCGTCGAAACTTTAAAGCTCGCCGCCTCCGCCATCTGGGCGCACAAGCTGCGCTCCGTGCTCACGCTGCTCGGAATGATCATCGGCGTGGCCGCGGTCGTCATCGTCTATTCCGCCATCCAGGGTTTCAATCGCTACATTGACGAGAAGATCGCGGGCATCGGCGCGAAGAGCTACACCATCGGGCGCTTCAGCTTCGACGACTTCAAAGACCAGGACTCCATCGCCGCCGCCACGCGGCGCAACAAGGATATTGACTTCGACGACCTCGAATTCCTGAAGTCGCGCGTGACGCTGACGGACAAGATCGGCGCGGGCGCGCGACCGATGTCGGCGGACGTGAAGCGCGGCTCGGAGATCATCCAGGATGTGCCCATCGACGGCACGCAGCCCGTCGTCGGCGAAATCAACAACGTTGACGTGGAGGACGGACGCTACTTCATCGAGGCCGAGGACAACGCCGCCGCGCGCGTCGCCTTCATCGGCGCGGACGTGGCGAACAAGCTCTTCCCTTCCTCGTCGGCGGTCGGCGGCGACATTGACATCAACGGACTCTCGTACCGCGTCGTCGGCGTGGCCGTGGCGAAGGGCACGGTCTTCGGCATCCCGCAGGACAACTTCGTCACGCTCCCGCTGCTGACCTACCGGCGCAACTTCGGCCCGCTCATCAACCAGCGCAGCTTCTACATCGTCGGCACGGCCAAAGACCAGAACCACTTCGACGACGCCGTTGACGAGGCGCGGCAGTTGATGAGAATCCGCCGCGGACTCAAGCCCGGCGAGAAGGACAACTTCGGCATCTTCACGCCCGACCTGATCACCAACCTGCGCGACAGCCTCTTCGGCACGATCTTCATCGTCGCCATCGCCGTGCCCGGCATCGCGCTCGTCGTCGGCGGCATCGTCGTCATGAACATCATGCTCGTCTCGGTGACGGAGCGCACCAAAGAGATCGGCATCCGCAAGGCGCTCGGCGCGCGCCGCAACGACATACTCAAGCAGTTCCTCGTCGAGGCCGTCGTCCTCGCGGCCATCGGCGGCGCGACGGGCGTCGCGATTGCGTGGCTCGCCGGGCGCATCGTGACGGCGGTGCTCATCCCGACCTATCTTTCCATCGGCGCGGTCATCGTCGCCGTCACGGTGTCGGGCGGCATCGGCATCGCCGCCGGCCTCTTCCCCGCGTGGAAGGCCGCGCGCCTCGACCCGATTGAGGCGCTGCGCGCTGACTAGCTTTCAGCATCCAGCGGTCGGCAGTCAGCTTTTTAGCTGGCCGAAGTTTAATTTGACTTTATTTGAGGGGTGTGGCTGTCAGCGAACAAAGCTGAAAGCTGACCGCCGAAAGCTTTTATGAAACTTCGACTCCGCGGTGACATCTACGAGAACCTGATGATGGCCCTGGGGACGCTGCGCGCCAACAAGCTGCGCTCGTCTCTGACCGTGGTCGGCGTCGTCATCGGCGTGTGGACGGTGATGGCGATTGCATCCATCATCAGCGGCATTGACGAGGCCGTGAAGAAGGCCGTCGAGTCGTTCGGCACGCGCTCGATCATCATCTCGAAGTACGACCCCGGCATCCACGTCGGGCGGCGCTCGCGCGAGGAGCGGATGCGTAAGAATCTGACCTACGACGACGCGATGGCGCTGCGCTCGCTGCCCACGGTCGAGGCGTCCGTGCCCTTCCTCGACATCACCAACAACTTCTTCGGCGCGAAGCTCAACGTCTCCGCGAACGGCCACACCTCGACCGCCGTGCGCTTGCAGGGGACGCTTCCCGACTACGAGCGCGCGGGGATCATGATAATTAACCAGGGGCGCTGGTTCTCGCAGTTCGAGAACGACAACAACGAGGAGGTCTGCGTCATCGGCTCGTCGGTCGCCGACAACTTCTTCCCCGCGGAGTCGCCGGTCGGCCAAGTAATTCAGATCGGCGGGAGCGAGTTCCGCGTCCTCGGCGTCTTCGAGCCGCGCGAGCAGCTCGGCGGCGGCGGCACAGGCAGCAACGACCAGAACAACGTCATCTTCATCCCCTACAACGTCGCGCACAAACTCAAGCCCGACGCCGAGCAGGTGACGATCCTCGCCATCGCGCGCGTCGGCTACATGGACGAGGCCGTTGACCAGGTGACGGACATGCTCCGCGTGCGCCGCCAAGTCCCGTTCAACCAGCCCAACGACTTCGGCATCTCGACCGCCGAGTCAATCATCACGCAGTTCCGCTCGATCACCGCCGGCATCGCGGTCGCGATGGTCGCCATCTCGTCGGTCGGCCTGATGGTCGGCGGCATCGGCGTGATGAACATCATGCTCGTCTCGGTGACCGAGCGCACCCGCGAGATCGGCACGCGCAAGGCCATCGGCGCGCGGCGCAAGGACATCCTCTGGCAGTTTTTGATCGAGGCCGCGACGCTGACCGGCTTCGGCGGACTCGTCGGCCTGCTCATCGGCTGGGCGACGACGCTGCTGATACGACTCTTCGTCCCGTCCTACGTCCCCCTCTGGGCACCCATCGCCGGGTTCGTCGCCTCCGTCGGCATCGGCATCATCTTCGGCCTCTGGCCGGCGTGGAAGGCCGCGCGCCTCGACCCGATTGAGGCGCTCCGCTACGAATAAGAAAGACCCCGGGCAGTAAACCGCGAGCCGCGACAGGAAGCAACCTTTCCTGTCGCGGCTCGCGGTTTATCGTTCGTGGCTCTTTTCTACGAAAGGAATTGACCGAAGAGCGCGCCGGAGGCGGCGGCGAGGAGCAGGCCGATGACCCAGAAGGCTACCGCCACCGACCAGCCCGTCGAAGACTTCACGCGCTCGCCGCCGTTGCTTATGGCGGTCGCCGTCAGCCACACGCGGTAGAAGGCGAGCAGTCCCACGTTGGTCGCGACGGCGAAGAGAACCGGGTGTTCCGCCGGCTTGAACAGCGCGCCGAGGTTGTCCGTCACAAGGGTTTGGCTGCCCAGAATCGGGTGGATGTCGTCCGGGTCTTTGACGAAGAGGAGCACGAGGCTGAGCACGCTGTTGATGATGGCCGGAGGCAGCCCGGCGTATGCCATGACGGCGAGCGACTGCCAGAAGCCTATGCGACCGCCGAAGAGCATGACGAGAAGCATGGCGACGGCGGCGATGATCGCCACAAACACGAAGACGCCGACGAACTGCGAGATTATTCCGAGCGCGGCCTTGACCGGATTCTTCGCGTCCGCGATCTGCTGCGCCTTCGCCTCTTCGACCTTGTCCGCCGGTATGAACCCCGACGCGGCGGTCTTGTCCATCGTGTAGCCGACGATCCTCTCCGGCGTCAGCCGGTAAGTGAAGGCCGTCCTGTAGCCGAACGTGAAGAGCGTGATGAGCGCGAGCGCGAGGAGCCAGTGCGGGTGCGCGCGCAGGTTGCGGAAGACGTTTGACGGCTCGAAGAAGACGCCGGTCACGCGCTGGACCGGCGACATCGGCGCGTCCCCGTCCGCCGGAGTCTCCGCGAGCGGGATGAAACTCAAGCCGAACATCACGATGCCGAGGAAGGCCAGCGCGATTCCGGGGCCGTACCCGACCGGCAGCTTCAAGACCGCGGCTAAGATAAGCAGAACGCCGACGCCGAAAACGATGTAGGTGTAGGTGCGATTTATCACGGGGGAGTTTTCCTCGCTTCTTCGAGATCGGAAAGTACGCCGCACATTTCAAACGCGACGCGCGGCAGCCTGACAGAGTAATCTGTTACGCCCGCGCGCCCTTTAAGGTTTCAAGAACGGGCGCGGGCGGCGGACAGTCCAGAGGACGAAATCAGGCGCTCAAGCCACGGCCTTCCCGCCCGCCTTCGACCTCGCTTCTCCCGCGCCGGTCTCTGCCTCGAACCAGCCGGGCACGCGTATGCAGGCGACGGTGTGGCCGGGCGCGACTTCGCGGAGGTCTGGGTCAATCTGCGCGCACTCGGGGACGGCTTCGGGACAGCGCGTGTGGAAGCGGCAGCCCGCGGGCGGGTTGATCGGCGTCGGCACGTCGCCCTTGAGGACGATGCGCTCGCGCTTGCGCGCCGGGTCGGGCACGGGGATGGCCGAGAGCAGCGCGCGCGTGTAAGGGTGAAGCGGGTTCGCGTAAAGCTCCTCGGACGAAGCGACCTCGACGATGCGACCGAGATACATGACGGCGACGCGGTCGGAGATGTGCTCGACGACGGCGAGGCCGTGCGAGATGAAGAGGTACGTGAGTCCGAACTCCCGCTGCAAGTCTTCGAGGAGGTTGACGACCTGCGCCTGCACCGACACGTCGAGCGCGGAGACGGGTTCGTCGGCGACGATGAGCTTCGGGTTCAGGGCGAGCGCGCGCGCGATGCCGATGCGCTGGCGCTGCCCGCCGGAGAACTCGTGCGGGTAGCGGTTCATGTAGTCAGGGTCGAGGCCGACCTTCTTTAAAAGTGCCGCGACGCGCTCGCGCCTCTCGGCGCGGTCGCCGATGCCGTGAATCACCAGCGGCTCCGAGACGATGTCGCGCACCTTCATGCGCGGGTTCAAGCTCGCGTAAGGGTCTTGGAAGATGATCTGCATCTCGCGCCGCAGGCGTCTGAGTTCGCCGCCGCCGAGCGAGAGCACGTCCCTGTCTTCAAACCTGACTTCGCCGCGCGTCGGCTCGATCAGACGCAGAAGGCAGCGCCCGACGGTTGACTTGCCGCACCCCGACTCGCCGACGAGTCCCAGAGTCTCGCCGCGCAGAATCTCGAACGTCACGCCGTCAACCGCGCGCACAACGTCGTCGCCGCCCTCGACGGGGAAATACTTGAACAGCCCGCGCACGCGCACGAGTTCCTCGCGCGCCTCCCGCGCGTCGTCCGACCGCGCCGCGGCAACCTCGGCCTGCGGGACTGTCTGCCTTCGCTCGTTCGTGCTCATGAATGCGAAGTGATGAATGCGGAATGATGAATGATGAATGTTAAGCGGAGTGGGCCTTCAAGTCATCACTCATCATTCCGCATTCATCATTTTACCAATCTCTTTGTCCGCCGCGACCGCCGCCGACAAATCATAAAGCACGCAGCGCACCTCGACGCCGCCGTCCAG